>NZ_JAMQOP010000001.1:0-316998 GCF_031624495.1 Halogeometricum sp. S1BR25-6
CGAGGGGACCGTGTCCGAGTGTGCGACGGGTTTGAACCGTCGCACGGTCGCGGTGTGTCGTTCGCATTCTTCCGAAGTGGGCTCGAACACTTAAGGGCGTCGTCTCGCGTTCGTCGTGAGAGTGCGAGGCACTCCCCCGGACGGAGACGAGGCGGTTCGGGCGTACTCGGAAAGTGGCGCTCCGGGCCTCGGTGGCCCGGGGCGCCCCGCGTATTTCTACGAATGGCCGGGTAACATAAAAGGTCGTCGAACCGAACCCGCCGCGTCATGCGATTTCATACCCCGTCGCCCCGGAGTCGAGAGCAAAAGGCGAGGGCAGTCGCTCGCGAGCGAAGAGATATCGCGCGGTCGGAGGCCGGTCGGTCATCCCTCGCGTCTCGCGTCGGGTCGGACCGGGTGGTGTCCGCGCGAGTACGCATCGCCCGGCGACGGTCAAAGCCGTGTCGGATGCGTCTTCGCGCGGGGTTCGCGCGTGTGCGTGAAGAAAAAGCGAACGGCGACGTCGTCATCCTCGTTACTCGTCGAGGTGTTCGATACCCTGCTTCGAGACGTTCCCTTTCGTGATGTCGCCCTCCATCCAGTCGGGCTTGTCCCCGGGAGCGTCGTCGACCCACGCCCACGCGTGAAAGATGTGCACCTTGTCGGTGCCTTTCTCGCGGAGATGGATCTCTGTGGCGTGTTCTTTGGCTTCGTCCTCCGACTCGCGCGGTTCGAGACGTCGGGCGGCCTTCAGGGCGGCTTGGCGGGGCATGCTTCCGGAGAAGACACTCGACTCCGAACCGTCCTCCTCCCGCAGCACGAAGTTCCGCTTACCGTCCTCGCGTACCATGGTTTGTGACCTCCATGGCAACCGAACACATGGCTCGGCTTAAATATATCGGCAAAATTGGGAGGCGGCGGCGAGGTACTTATATACTCGGCCGGTCTCGGCGGTCGCTCGGGTCCGACCGAAGGCGAAGACGCGCGAAGAGACGCGACGTCGGGGGGCCAGCGGTCGGGTAGACAACACTTATGTACGTCCTACGGCGAAGCATCGAACAGAGAGACCCCGATGGTCCGGAAAAAGAAGCTCAGCCCAAGTGGCGCGAAAGACGAGAACGGCGAGTACCACAACGTCCACGTGAACCTCCACGAGGACGAACTCGCCGTCGCCGGGATGGACATCGGTGACGAAGTGTTCGTTCGGGTCCGTGACGGTAAGATCATCATCCAGAAGGCCGACCCAGACGACGTCGAGCACGACTTCTGAACCGTCGCGCACGCCGACCGACCGCCGACACACCCACACACGGATGCGAACCCTCTACCGAGCACTGAAACCCGCACTCTTCTCGTTGCCGCCGGAGACGGCGCACGGACTCGTCCACCGCGGCCTCCGGACCGCACAGCACACCTCGCTGGCCGACGCGTTCGCCGCCCGGTACCGCGTCGACGACGACAGACTCCGAACCGAGGCGTTCGACTGCTCCTTCGAGAACCCCGTCGGCGTCGCCGCCGGGTTCGACAAGAACGCGGAGGTGCCCGACGTCCTCGGTAACCTCGGCTTCGGCCACGTCGAAGTGGGTGGCGTGACCGCCGAACCGCAGGACGGCAACCCGCGTCCCCGGATGTTCCGCCTCCGCGAGGACCGCGGCATCGTCAACCGCATGGGCCTGAACAACGAGGGCGCCGACGCCGTCGGCGACCGACTCGCGGCCGGACCGGACCCGGACGTCACCGTAGGCGTCAATCTCGCCCTCTCGGAGTCGGCGGACGCCGAGGACGCCCCCGCGGACTACCGCTACACCTACGAACGGGTCGGCGAGCACGCCGACTACGTCGCGGTCAACGTCTCCTGTCCGAACAGCGAGGGCTTCCGCGACCTGCAGAACCGTGAGTCGCTCGAAGCCATCCTCGGCGAACTCGTCGACGCGGGCGCCTCCCCCCTCCTCGTGAAACTCTCCCCGGACCTTCCGGACCCCGCCGTCGAGGACGCCCTCGCCGTCGTCGACGAGTACGGCCTCGACGGCGTCGTCGCCACGAACACGACCACCGACCGCCCCGCGGGACTGCGCAGTCCGAACCGCGCCGAACGCGGCGGCCTCTCCGGCGCCCCCATCGAGGACCGGGCGACCGAGATGGTCCGCTTCGTCGCCGAACGGACGGACGTGCCCGTCGTCGGCGTCGGCGGCGTCTCCTCGGCCGAGGGCGCCTACGCGAAGATTCGCGCCGGGGCGAGTCTCGTCCAGTTGTACACCGGCCTCGTCTTCGAGGGGCCGACGCTCGCGCGCGACATCAACGAGGGACTCCTCGAGTTACTCGACCGCGACGGCTTCGACTCGATAGACGAAGCGGTCGGCGCGGACCTGTAGCGCGCCGTTCTGTCACTTCCCATAGATTGGCCGGTAGACATTTCTACCCCGAACCGGAACCGCGAGTCGTATTCGCATGATTAATCGCAGAGAATTTACCAAGGCGGTCGGCGCGGCCGTCGGGACGGCCGCTCTCGGAACGGGTGCCGTCGCGGCGACGGGGTCGGACTCGGACTCGAAGTGGAACGGTCGGACGGACGGGACGGGAGACGGACACTTCGTCGGCGCGTGGTCGGCGGCGCCCGCCCCGCCCGCCGAGAGCGGCCTCTCGGAGGAGGGGTTCGAGAACCGGACGGTTCGGCAGATGGTCAACCCGAGCGTCGGCGGGTCCGTCGCCCGCATCCGACTCACGAACCGGTACGGCGAGGACCCCGTCACCTTCGAGAAGGTCACCGTCGCGGACCGCGACGGCGGCGCGAGCGTCGTTCCGGGGTCGACGGAGACAGTGACGTTCGGCGGCGAGGAGTCCGTCTTCCTGCCGGCCGGTGCGGCCGTCTACAGCGACCCCGTGGAGTTCGACGTGAGCGCGGACGAGGACGTCGCCGTGAGTTTCTACGCGGTGGACGCGACGGGACCGGCGACGCGGCACCCCCTCGCCCTGAAGCAGACGTACTCGGCGCTCGGCAACTACACCGAGGCGTCCGACGGCGACGCCTTCGAGGAGGCGGCGACGTCGTGGTTCTTCCTGAAGGGGGTCGACGTTCGCGCCGACGAGGAGGTGGGAACCGTCGTCGCGTTGGGCGACTCCATCACCGATGGCTTCGCGTCGACGCCGGGCGCGGATCACCGATATCCGGACTACCTGGCCCGTCGGTTCGTCGCGAACGGCGTCGAGCGCTCCGTCGTCAACGCCGGCATCTCGGGGAACCGCGTGCTCTACGACTCCGTCTCCGGGACCGGGTTCGGCAACAACGCCCTCGCCCGCCTCGACCACGACGTCCTCGCCCAACCCGGCGTGACGGAGGTCATCCTTCTGGAGGGGATAAACGACATCGGCCAGTACCCGCCGGCCGTCGGCGCCGACCGCATCATCTTCGGGTTGAAACAGATAGCCCGGCAACTGCACGCGCACGATATCGACGTCTACGCGGGCACGCTGACGCCGACGCAGGGGGCGTCCTACGAGGAGGACTACGACAGCGCGGAGGCCGAGGCGCAACGACAGGCCGTCAACGAGTTCATCCGGACGACGGACGCGTTCGATGGCGTCGTCGACTTCGACGCGGCCCTGCGCGACCCGGACCACCCCGAGCGGATGCTGCCGAAGTACGACAGCGGCGACAACCTCCACCCCGGCGACGCCGGCTACCGCGCGATGGCCGAAGCGGTCGACCTCTCGCTGTTCGAGGACGGCGGGAAAGGGGAGAGCGGTCGGGAGGGCGAAGCCGAGGACGGGACCGAGAGCGAGGAATCTGACGGGACGACGGCCTCCGAGACCGAGTCGAACCGGAACTCGATGTCGACCCGGACGGCCCCGCCGGCCGAGTGACGAAGGGGGACGGCGGGCGGCGGGAGACGAGCGGTGGTCCGGTCCGGCGCGGTTCGAGCCCTCCTCAGTCGCCGTGCTGAACGATGACGACGGCGTCGCCCGCTTCGAGCATCTCGCCCTCGCCGGTGTACCGGCGCTCCTCCTCGATGGTGAACATCTCGGGGTCGAGTTCGGCGCCGCCGGCGCGGAGGTTCCCGTCGACCACTTCGTACTCCTCCGCTTCGATGTCCGCCTCGATGTCCGGCACCTGCGAGCCGAACTCGGGACCGACCAGGGAGTAGTCGAGGTCGACGCCGGTGACGACCGACTCTATCTGCGGTTCTTCGTCGAGGGTCTCCAGTTCCTCGACGTGCATCACGCCGCTGATGTCCTCCTCGAAGCCGTGCACGTCGCCGTACACCTGCACGCGGTCGACGGAGGCGTTCATCGACAGTTGGTTGTCGCTCTTGTACTTGCGGAGGGCGCCGACGACGGCCATCGCCGTCTCGCCGGCCGCGACGTCGGCGTCGACGTCGAGCGACTCGGGCCATGCGGCGCGGTGGACGCTGTCGGCCTCCTCGCCGTACATGTCGCGCCACAACTCCTCCGTGGCGTGCGCGAGGACGGGCGCGAACAGTTTGACGAAGCGGCGGTGCGCGGTCTGAAGCGTGTACTTCGCGGCGTCGTCGTCCGACTCGCGGACCCGCTGTTTGGCGATTTCGAGGTAGTCGTCGCAGAACGTGTTCCAGAAGAAACTCCGGAGACCGTCGCGCGCCTTCGAGAACTCGCGGTTCTCCAGTTTCTCCGTGAGGCGCGTTCGCTCGCGGTCCAACTCCGCGAGGAGCCACCGATCGAGTGCGCGGAGGTCGTCGTGGTCGAACTCCTCGGGGGCCTCGTCGGTGAGGCTCTCGACCAGTTTCGAGGCGTTCCAGAGCTTCCGGATGAGTTTCTCGCCCGCGCGGAGTCCCTTCTCGGAGTACGGCAGGTCGTCGCCGACGGCCGACCCCGCGGCCCAGTAGCGCGCGGCGTCGACGGGGTACTTCGAGACGACTTCGTCCGGCGAGACGACGTTACCCTTCGACTTCGACATCTTCTCGCGGTTCTCGTCGAGGACCATCCCGTTTATCATCACGCTGTCGAACGGCACCTCGCCGGTGTGCTCGTAGCACTTCACGACGGTGTGGAACAGCCAAAACGAGATGATGTCGTGGCCCTGCGGGCGCAGGTCGAACTGGAACAGTTCCGGCCGTTCGAGCGTCGTCTCTCCGGCCTCCGGGTCCCAGTCCCACCCGGCGTTGATGAGGGGGGTGAGAGAGGAGGTGGCCCACGTGTCGAACACGTCGTTCTCCGGGACGAACTCGTCGTGGCCGCACTCGGGACACGAGTCGACCGGCGGGTCGTCCGCGAGGGGGTCGACCGGCAGATTCTCTCGCTCCGCGACGACGACGTGTTCGCACTCCCCGCAGTACCAGACGGGGAACGGAATCCCGGAGGAGCGCTGCCGGGAGATGGACCAGTCCCACTGGAGCCCCTCGATCCAGTTTTTGTATCGCGTGAACATCTTCTCGGGGTACCAGTCCATCTCCCTCCCGGCTTCGAGGTACTCGTCGGTCTTGTCGAGGAGTTCGACGTACCACTGGTCCTTGACGAGGAACTCGACGCTCGTCCCGCAGCGCTCGTGGACGTTCACCGTGTGCGTGATGGCGCGTTTGTCGAGGAGCGCTCCGTCATCCTCTAAGTCGTCGACGATGGCCTCGCGCGCCTCCGCCGAGGACATCCCGGCGTACTCGCCCGCGACGTCGGTCAGCGTGCCCGACTCGTCGATGGCGATGCGGAGGTCCAGGTCGTGCGCCTGATACCACTCGATGTCGGTTTGGTCGCCGAACGTACAGCACATGACGATGCCCGACCCGGTTTCGAGGTCGACGCGGTCGTCCTCGATGACGGGCACCTCCTGTCCGAACAGCGGAATCCGCGCCTCCTCGCCGACGAGGTGCTCGTTCTCCTCGTCGTCGGGGTGGACGAACACGGCGACGCAGGCGGGCAGGAGTTCGGGTCGCGTCGTCGAGATGACGAACGACTCCGCCGAATCGACGACGTCGAACTCGATGTCGTGGAAGTGGCTGTCCTGCTCGTCGTCCTCGGTTTCGACCTGCGAGATGGCCGTCTCGCACTCGGGACACCAGATGGCCGGGGCGCGCTGGCGGTACTCCCGGCCCTCGTCGTACAGTTCGATGAAGGAGAGTTGGGAGGTGCGCTGGACCTCCGGCGAGATGGTCTGGTAGGTCTGCTCCCAGTCGATGGAGATGCCGAGGCCCTGCATCTTCTCTGCGAATTCGGCCTCGTACTCCTCGCAGACCTCCCGGCACATCCGCTGGAACTCCCGCCGGTCGTAGTCCTGGTGGCGGACGTCGAGTTCCTCTTCGGTCAGACGCTCGGAGGCGATGCCGTTGTCGTCGAAGCCGAACGGGAAGAAGACGTTCTCCCCGCGCATGCGCTCGAACCGAGCGACGAAGTCCTGCAGGGTGAAGCCGTAGGCGTGGCCCCAGTGCAGACTGCCCGAGACCGTCGGTGGCGGCGAGTCGATGGAGAAGGCGGTGTCGGGGTCTACCGCGTCCGCGTCCTCGGCGTACGCGTACGTGTCCTCGGCAACCCACCTGTCCTGCCACTTCGCTTCGACCGTCTCGGGGTCGTATTCTCCGCTCGGCATTCTTGTGCAGAAGTACCGCCGGACGTCGTGTTAAGTCACTCGATTGAACCGGCGAGACGACCCGACGGGGACGATACCGGACGAGGGGGGCGGCGCGCGGACGACGGTCAGAGGGCGTCGAGTCCGGTCGCGAGGTCCGACAGCAGGTCGGCCTCGTGCTCGACGCCGACGGAGATTCGAAGGAGGCTGTCGGTGATGCCGAGGTACTCCCGTTCGGACGGCGAGAGCGGCGAGTGCGTCATCGTCGCCGGGTGTTCGATCAGCGACTCGACGCCGCCGAGGCTGACCGCCAGCGGGAAGTGGTCGAGTTCGGAGACGAAGCGCGCCGCGCCGTCTAAATCCGTCGCCAACTCGACGGAGAGGACGCCGCCGTAGCCCGACATCTGCCGCGCCGCGAGGTCGTGTTGCGGGTGGGAGTCGAGGCCGGGGTAGTGGACCGCCGACACCGCCGAGTGGTCCGCGAGGAACTCCGCGACGGCCTGCGCGTTCGTGGCGTGCTTCTCCATCCGGAGCGGGAGCGTCTTCAGGCCGCGGAGGGTGAGGTAGGCGTCGAACGGCGCGAGCACGTTCCCCATGCCGACGCGTTGAAGGAACGCCACCTCCTCGGCGAACGCCGCGTCGTTCGTCGCGAGTGCGCCGCCGATGGAGTCGGAGTGACCGTTGAGGTACTTCGTCGTCGAGTGGACCACCACGTCGGCGCCGAGTTCGAGCGGTCGCTGGAAGTACGGCCCGACGAACGTGTTGTCGACGCCGAACGTCGCCCCGTGTTCGTCCGCGACGGCGGCGACGGCCTCGACGTCGCAGAGTCGGAGCAGGGGGTTCGTCGGCGACTCCATCCAGACGAGCGTCGTCTCCGGACGCATCGCCGCCGCGACTTCCTCGGTGTCGCGCGCGTCGACGAGCGTGACGGCCACGCCGAGGCGGTCCTCGAAGAACCGCGAGAGCATCGACTTCGTGCCGCCGTACAGGTCGTCGAAGGCGACGACGTGGTCGCCGGGTTCGACGGCGGCCGAGATGGCGGTCACGATGGCCGCGGTTCCGGACCCGAACGCGAAGGCGTGCTCGGCCCCGCAGAGCGCCCCCAAGCGGTGTTCCAGCGCGTTCCGCGTCGGGTTCGACAGCCGCGAGTAGAGGAACTCGCCCGCGTCGGGGTCGAGCGTCTCCAGCGACGCGTCCGGGTCGATGTCCGGCACCGCGTACGTCGAGGAGAGGTGGACGGGGACGGCCACGTCCTCGACGCCCTCGGCGGGTCGCTGTCCGCGTTCGCCGTGCGTCACCGCGAGCGTCTCGAACTGCTCCTCAGCATCGTTCATGAAGGATAGCGAGGCGACGGCGTACTAAACATTTCGATGGTTAAGAGATAAATACTTGGAGATAATTTCGAATTCGTAAAGATTCTCGCGAGTTATTTTTCTCCGGAGCGAGGCGGGGTGCCCTGCCGGTGCGAGCGGGCGGCTTACCGGAGTGCGTCGAGGTCGAACTCGAACGCCGCGACGGGCAGTTCGAGGTCGTGTTCGACCAGTACCTTCGGATGAACTTCCCCGACGACGCCGACGTCCTCGCCGTCGATTACGACGCTCGCCGCCCGGCCGTCGATGAAGGAGGGGTGTTCGGTCGGCGGCGTCTCCAAGTCGACCGCGAAGTCACGGCAGAGCGTCTGCAGTCGGGCCTTCGCGTCCTCGAACGTCGCGTCGTGCCGGGCGAGGACGGCCGCGACGTGCCGGCGTTCCTTCACGCGGGTGTTCACCGAGTCGTCCCGTTCGGCGACGAGGCCGATTTCGGCCAAGTCCTGCGGGTACGCCCGGTGGGTGTTGTTCTCCAGCACCATCAGCAGCGACGGGAGCGCCCACGTCCGCAGGACGGTGTAGTCCTCGCTGTACGGCCCCGTGATTTCGGCGGGGTCGCCGCCGCCGAGCACCTCCGACCCGGCCTCGACGCCCATTCGGTCCTGAATCTCCGCCTCGCTCGTCATGTGGAAGTTGAGCATGTCCTCGAAGCCCAGTCCGACGAGCGAGTTTCGGGCGGCGTCCTCCAGTCGGGAGCGCTCGTGTCGCCCGCCGACCGTGCCGACGTTCGGGTAGCGCGGGTCGAGTTCGTTGAAGCCGTACGCCCGACCTACGTCGTCGACGAGGTCCAAGGGGTGAAGCACGTCGACGCGGTACGGCGGAATCGACACCTCGTAGACGGTCTCATCGTCCTCCTCGCCATCGTCCGCCCCGTGGCCGGGTGCGTCGTCACCGGCACCGGCACCGGCGCCGGCGTCCCCGTCGGCCTCGTCGTCCGCGAGTTCGGCGTCCAATCCGGAGCGCTCGAACAGGTCGGCGACCTCCCGCCGTTCGAACTCGACGCCGAGCATCGTCTCGATTCGGTCGTGGGAGACGCGCTTGGTGTCCACCTCGAAGTCGGGCTTTGGGAGCGTCCCCGACTCGTACTCGACTTCCACCTCCTCGATGGTCGCGCCGCGGGCCGCCAGCGCGTAACAGACGATGTTGCACATCCGGTCGATGGTCCACTGGTCGGTGCCCGTCAGTTCGACGAGCAGTTCGCGCGACTCCGTGGACACCTCCGTCCGACGGCCGTTGATGACTGGCGGGAACGAGAACAGACCGAGTTCGTCGTAGATGGCCGGGTAGCGCTCGTACTCGCTCACCAGGTCGGCGTACTGCTGTCCGGTCTGGTGCTCTTCGAGCACTTCGGCGGGCGTCATCTCCCGGTCGCCGTCGAGGGGGACGAACGTGTCGCCGTCGGGGTCGACGCCGCGGTAGGTGATTGAGTTCCCGCCCGACTCCTCGCGCAGGGCGTCGCCCTTGAGCATCGTCAGGTCGTGGATGCCGATGGCGCCTTTCGCGCGCTTGCGGCCCATCGTCGCGTGCAGCTTTTCTTGAAGCTGGATGAGCGAGTCGAGGCCCTCCTCGTCGAGGTCGACGCCGCGAATCACCGCGCCGGTGACGTACGGACGCTCCTCGGGCACGCTCTCGTCGACGACGAACGTGAAGTCGGGGCTGTTCGTGTTCGGCACGTAGACGCCGCGGTCGTCGCCGTACTGGTAGCGCAGCGACCGCGCGACGCCCTCGACGGAGAGGCGGTCGAGTCGGTCGGGACCGAACTCCAGTTGGAACGCCCCCTCCTCGGTCTCGCCCTCGAACTCCAAGCCGAGGGCGAAGAGGTCCTCCTTGAACGCCTCGTCGGATTTGTCCTCGTGGCCCGTCAGCCGTCTGAGTTCGTCGGGGTGAACGTCGACGACGGGCATTATCTGAGCACCTCCGTCTCCCGCAGCAGTTCGATGTCCGACATCGTCCCGTGCACGTCGCGGATATCGTCGAAGCCGTACATGAGCATCAGTAGTCGTTCGAGGGCGAGGCCCCACGCCATCACGTCGCACTCCACTCCGAGCGGTTCGAGCACCTCGTCGCGGAACATTCCCGAGTTCCCGATTTCGATCAGTTCGCCCGTCTCGGGGTGCCGTCCGAACAACTCGAAGGACGGCTCCGTGTAGGGGTTGTAGTGCGGTTTGAACTGGATATCCGTAATTCCGAACTGCGCGTAGAACTCCTCGAAGGTGCCCATCAGGTCGCGCACCGAGAGGTCGTCGGCCATCACCCAGCCCTCTATCTGGTAGAACTCCAAGAGGTGGGTCGGGTCCAAAGTGTCGTTGCGGTACACCTTCTCGACGGAGAAATACCGCTGCGGAGGTTCCAACTCGCCAACCTCGTGCCCCGAGAGGTAGCGCATCGACAGCGAGGTGGTGTGTCCGCGGAGGGCGATTGCCCGCGCGAAGTCCTCCGACCACGGCGAGTGGTAACCGTCGCCGTCCGGGCCGACGCCGCGACGGTGGGCGTCCTCGACTCTATCGACTAAGTCCTCGGGCAACTCCTCGATGGGCGGCACGTCGAGGGCGAAGCGGTCCCAGTGGGTTCTGGCGGGGTGGTCCTGCGGCATGAACAGGCAGTCGTTGATCCAGAAGTCCGCGTCGGCGTGCGGCCCCTCCATCTCCTGAAAGCCCATGCCGACCAGGACGTCCTTCACCCTATCGGCGGTCTGTCTGAGGATGTGCGTCTTCCCGCCGCGCGCCTCCGCCGCGTCGGCCTCGACGTTGTACTCGGTGAACTCCACGTCCTCCCACTCACCGGACGTGAGCATCTCCGGGGTGAGTCGGTCGACCGTTTCGGCGGCCTCGACGCCCTCCATGAGGAGCGTGACGCCCTCGTCGGTGAGCGTCACCGAGCGGACCGTCTCCTCGCGGCGGTCGAGGAGGTTGCGCGAGACGAGTTGTTCCAGGGTCGACTCGTCCGCGTTCTCGATACCGTCGCCGTCGGCGAGGGCGGCCAGAACCGTCGACTCGGGGTCGCTCCCGGCGTCCGCGTCGGCGTCGGCCGAGAGTTCGCCGCTGTCTATCTCGCCGTAGCCCTTCCGCCCGAAGTTCGCGAGGGCGATGTCGACTTCCGGACCGCCAAGGCCCGACGCGCCGATGACCTGCCCCATCGGGACGGGGTCGTCGGCCGCGCCCGCCTCGACGGCGGCGCGGTAGAGTCGCACCTCTGGGAGGCCGTCCGCGACGTACTCGCGTCCCTCTTCGGTGAGTTCGTACTCGACGTCGGTTCGCTCCTCGACGGCGACATACCCGTCGTCTCGCAGTTCGAAGGCGGCCTGCGTCACCGTCTCCGGTTTCAGGCCCGTCTCGTCGGCGAGGCGTTCGATGGTCTGTGCGTCCGTCGCGCTCGCGGCGTTCAACACCGCGAGCTGTGATTCGGGTACTCTCATTGGCTCGGATTCGCGTCGGTCGTTGTCGTGTCTACTGGCTAAGACCCAGTTAGCAGTTCCGAAGGGCGCGGGCGGCAGTGACCGCGCCCGCGTCGGGCCGATTCGGACGGGTTCGTCGCCGCGGACGCCGGGGCGGGAGTGCGCCCGCCGCGTCGGTCCTCGGGGAGTCCGCCGTCGTCGCGAGAGCGATTGTGACGGTACGACGGTGGTCGCCGCCGTCGCGGCGGCGACTCCGGCGCGGGACTACGGTCGCTCTCGGTTCGGGACCCGAAAGAAGAAACCGGACCCGTCGGTCGCGGTCGGTTCGCGCGCGTCGCTCCCGCCGTCGGTGGGTCCGGTCGGCATGGTCGTGGGGTACCGGCCGCGGGGCAAAACGGTTCCGAATCCGTGCGAGGTGCTGTCAGCGCGTCGAGCGGGGGAGTAGACCGAGACGAAGCGGTCGCCGCGGCCCCGCCGCCGGCGCTCGCCCCGCCGAAGTATCTCGACGTCCGTATCGCCCCCCAGACTCATACCCGCCGCGTCCGTTTAATCGGACGAGATTATGAGCGGAGAGACACCGACGCGCGAGCGCGGCGAATCGACGGGTCGAACGGCGGAGTCAGGGAGGCGGTCGAGATGAGCGGTCTCGGTCTCCTCACGTTGCAGGGGGCGGGGTCGAACGCCGGGTCGCTCGCCGGCGCGGTGCTCGTCTTCGTCGTCAACCTCCTCATCGGCGCCGTCGGCATCCACACCGGCGCGCGACTCATCGTCGACAAGGACGTGGGCTACCGCAGAGCCGTGTTCACGGCCCTCATCGGCGCCATCGTGTGGGCCGTCGTCGCGTTCTTCCTCGGGTGGATTCCGCTGCTCGGACCCATCCTCGCGCTGGTCGCGTGGATCGGCGTCATCAACTGGCGCTACCCCGGCGGGTGGGGGGCCGCGGCGCTCATCGGCTTCATCGCCTGGATCGTCGCCGCCCTCGTCCTCTACGCCCTCGCCGCCATCGGCCTGTTCGAGTTCTCGGCGCTGGGCATCCCCGGATAGCCGTCGAGTAACGGGCGACTGAACGACGAATCGGTTCCCGCCGTCGGAGACCTCTCGACTCGCCCTCGGCCGTGCGCTTTATTCTCACCCCGTCCTACGGGTCCCTATGGTCAGCAAGACGCTCAACGCCGAGAAACTCTCCCGAGAGGAGACGGCCGATCGACTGCGAGCGCTCGCGGACGCCATCGAGGGCAACGACGACGACGCCGACGTTCGCGTCGGGAACAAACAGATAACGCTCCGTCCGCGCTCCTCGGTCGGGTACGAAATCGGCGTTCGAGAGCGGTCGTCCGTGCTCCGCGGCAGTCGCGAGAGCGTGACCGTGACGCTGGAGTGGAAGGCGCGCAAGGACTGAGAACGGCCCGCTTTTCCGTTCGGCTCCGACCCGCCCCGACGAGCGACGGCGTCGGCGTGTCGGCGTCCGAGACAGTCACCCGAGAGCGGCGCAGGAACTGATACCCCCGGCGCGCGAACGCGCACCCGTGCGAACGATACGAACGGAACGAGAGATAGCGGCCCCGGCGGGAGCGGTGTGGGAGGTGCTGACCGACCTGTCGGCGTACCGCGAGTGGAACCCGCACGTCGTCGACGCCGGCGGGCGACTCCGCGAGGGAGAGACGGTGGAGATTCGCGTCTCCCGCGGCGGCGGCCGGGCGCGGGCGCTTCCGGTGCGCGTGACGGAGGTCGACCCGCCGCGGACGCTGTCGTGGGTCGGCCGCGTCCTCGCCGCGCCCCTGTTCGAGGGGCGACACACCTTCGAGTTGCACGAACTCGGGGAGCGACGAACGCGGCTGGTGAACCGCGAGACTGCGACGGGGTTGCTGGTACCCCTGCTCGTCGCTGCGGACGCCGAGGCGGACTACGAGGCCATGAACGACGCGCTGGCCGCGAGGGTCGAGGCACGGGTCGAAGAGAGCGGCAACGACGGCGGTCGGGGAACGGGGGCGGCGTGACCGACGTTCGCGTCCTCTCGGACGACGACGTGGCCGCCCTGCTGTCGCTCCCGGACCTCCTCCCTGAGATAGAGCGGGCGTTCGTGAAGCAGGGCCGCGGCGAGGTGGAACGCCCCCCGCGCCCGCACTACCCGGTGGGGGCGGAGACGCCGGGCACCGCGCTGACGATGCCCGCGTACCTGCACGGCGACCCGACGTACGCGACGAAACTGGCCGCCGTCCACGAATCGAACGCGGAGCGAGACCTGCCGACGGTGAACGCGCAGGTGGCCGTGACGGACGCCGAGACGGGCCTGCCGCTCGCGTACCTCGCCGGCACCCGCGTGACGAGCGCTCGAACCGGCTGTATCGGCGGCCTCGCCGCGCGCGATCTGTCGAACGGCCCGGTCAGACTCGGCGTGTTCGGCGCGGGCACGCAGGCGCGGTGGCAGACGCGCGCCATCGCCGCCGCGGCGGACCTCGAACGGGTGCGTGTCTACTCGCCGTCCGAGTCGCGCGAGGCGTGCGCGACGGACCTGCGCGGGCGACTGCCCGACGTCGATGTGAGCGCCGTCGACTCGCCGGAGGAGGCGCTGTCGGGGTCGAACGTCGTCGTCACCGCGACGACCAGCGCCGAACCGGTGTTCGACGGCGACGAACTGGAAGAGGGAACGCTCGTCGTCGCCGTCGGCGCGTTCACCCCCGAGATGCGCGAACTCGACGCGACGACCGTGCGACGGGCGAGTCGACTGTTCGCAGACGTGCCCGAGGAGGCCGTCGAGACGGGCGACTTTGCGGACGTCGGCGTGGACGCGACGGACCTGACGCCCCTCTCGGACGTCTTCGAGGGCCGCGCCGGCCGCGAGTCCGACGGGGAAATTCTCGTCGTCGCCAGCGTCGGGTCCGCCGTGCTGGACGCGGCGACGGCAGGGTACCTGTACGAACGCGCCGACGACGAGGACGCGGGGACCGTCGTCGAACTGTAGGCGGGTCGGGCGTCGCTCGGACCGTTCCGTACCGCTCAGTCGTCGCCGGGGGCGACGCCGCGTCGCGCGGACTCCGTGGAGATGTCAAGGTCGTCGAGCACTTCCTCCATCTCCGCGCGCTTCTCCTGGTGGTCTTCGAGGAACTCCTCCATCAGTTCGGCGGCCTGCTCCTTACACCCGCCGCAGAGGCGTTCGCCGCCGACGCACTCCTCGTACACCTCCGTGGCGAACTCGTCGTCGTCGCCCGAGAGGAGGTACGCGTACAGTTCGTAGACGGGACACTCGTCGGCCTCGCCGCCGAGTTCGCGCTGTTTCTCGGCCGTCTCGCGGCCGCCGGTCGTCGCGGACTTCACCTTGTCGTAGCCCTCCTCGGGGTCGTCGAGTAGGGAGATGTGACTCGCCGGAATCGAGGATGACATCTTCCCGCCCGTGAGGCCGGTCATGAAGCGGTGGTAGACGGACGATGGGGCGCGGAAGCCGTAGCCGCCGTGGTCGAGTTCCACCGCGCGGGCGAGTTCGTCGGCCTCCTCGAAGGAGAGTTCGAACGCGTCGACGTGTTCGTCGTAGCGGCGCTTCTCGCCCTCGACGGCCTCGATGAGCGCCTCGAACGCATCGTCGGTGGCGTTGGCGTCGAGGAAGCGAACGCGCGGGCGGAGCGGTTCCATGCCGGCGTTCTCCAGTTTCTCGACGGCCGACTCGCGGGCCGACTCGGCGGCGACGACGCCGTGCGCGTCGAGGTTCGCCGCAGAGAGCCACTCGCCCGCTTCCTCACAGCGCGGCGTCTCGGGGTCCTCGGCGTACTCCTCGCGGGCGTCGTAGGTGGCGGCGACGAGAGGGCGTTCGGCGTCCCGAAGTTCGAAGCTCGCGTACGCTTCGGTCACCTTGAAGAAGCGCATCCTGTCGGCCAAGTCGCGCGCGAGGCGGACGTGCGGGTCCTGGTCCGGGCCGACGGGGATGACCGTCGGTTTCGGCTCCTCTAATTGTGGATAGAGGATGTCGGCCATCTGCGTGACGACCGACTGCACGTGCGAGACGTTCGTGCTCCCGTCGAAGCCGTAGATGGCCTCGAACTCCGAGTAGTTCGCCTTCGAGCCGAGTTCGAAGGCGAGGTCCTGCAGTTCCCTGTTGTCCGACTGCCGGTAGAGTTCGCCCTCCTCGGGGTCGAACCCAAGCGCCAAGAGCGAAAGGAGGTAGTC
Source organism: Halogeometricum sp. S1BR25-6 (assembly GCF_031624495.1). Taxonomy (NCBI): domain Archaea; kingdom Methanobacteriati; phylum Methanobacteriota; class Halobacteria; order Halobacteriales; family Haloferacaceae; genus Halogeometricum; species Halogeometricum salsisoli. Next base: position 15,428 of record NZ_JAMQOP010000001.1, read on the forward strand.
GCGCGCGTGTTCGTCGATCTCCGCCCACGTCATCCCGCGGGCCGAGTGGGCCTCCAAGTCAGCGATGAGGCCGTACGCGTCGCCGCCCTGTTCTTGATGCCAGATTATCTCGTCGAAGACGAGTTTGTGGCCGATGTGGGGGTCGCCCGTCGGCATGAATCCGGAGAGGACGGCGAACGGGTCGCCGTCGCGCATCGCCTCGGCGACGGGGCGGTAGTCGCGGTGGCCGAAGATGACGCCGCGGCGCATCAGGTAGTGAGGGTCCGGCACCTCCGGCAGCACCGCATCGAACTCCTCGATGCCGAACTCCTCGAACAGCTTCCGGTAATCCGAAATGGTCGAGGAACCCCACGGGTCGAGCGACGTGTCGTCCGCTCCCTCTGCGGAGGCGCCCCCGTCGGTTCGGGCGTCCTCGCGTACCGACTCGTCGGTCTCGGTGTTGTGGTCTCGTGTCATGGGGTGAGCCGGGCTACCGAAAGCCAGTCTATCTGTTCGTTGGCGCCGGTGAGCGCAAAAACCATTCGCTTGCGGACCCCGCCGGCGAGGCGGACGTCCAAGGAGAGGTCCCGCGGCATGAACGCGTGGTCGGGCGCCACGACGCGTACCAAGTCCGCGGAGTGACTCAGTTCCGAGACGGACTCGAAGTCGGTGTACAGCCGAAAGTCCGCTCCGAACTTGAACCCGCTCTTCGGGACCGCGTCGGCGTCTCTGAGCGCCGCGTAGGCGCGCAGGCGGCGGTCGAACCGGTCGCCCTCCACGTCGCGGGCGAGACCCACCACGTCGGCGGCGTCGACGTCGAGAGCGCCGCGTTCGGCGAGGTACGCGCCCTCGATGAGCGACAGTTGGAGGGGGCCGTCGTCGGCGTTGCGGCCGAACAGGCGCTGGCCGTAGAAGCCGTGCTCGTACACCTCGTCGGGCGACTCGTAACAGACGACGCGGTCCGAGAGGAGGTCCGCGTCGAGGCCCGCCGGCGGGTCGTAGTCGCCGGTGCCGCTCACATCGGGGTTCGAATCGGTGTCGAAGTACGTCAGGTCGCCGTCCTCGTCGACGACGGCCAGCACCACATCGCCGAGCGACGACGCGGCGACGCGTTCGCGTTCGCCGATGACGCGGACGCGGTGCTCGACGACGCCGTCGGTCGGACCCTTTCCCCTGGGGTAGACGACGAAGTCGACGCCGTCGGGGTCGTCGACGCCCGGCCACTCCTCGCGGGCGGGCGAGAGGTAGAACCCCCTGTCCCGGAGGTCTTTGTAGACGACGAACTCCAGCACCGCGCCCGTCGCCGCGAGAAACTCGCGGAAGTCCATCCCGTTGATGCTGTCGAGGTCCCCCCGAGAGAGCAGGTGCGCCGCCTCGACCGGCGCGAGTTCGAGGCGGTCCCCGTCGAGGGGGCGACCGTACCCCCTCGCGTCGTAGAACCGCTGACGTGCGTCGTCGGCCGCCCGGACGACGCCGTCGTGCAGTGTCGCGTCCATGTTCGGAAACGGGACGGGTGGCGACATAGGGCCTGCGATGCTCTCGCGGTTCCGCGGCCGACGAACGGCGGCGACCGCGAGGGCGATGTTCCGCTTCGGTCTCTCGGTGGTACCACAGAGACGTTCGATTCCGGGAGGAACGCCTCTCTCCCGCCGAGACCGCGGCGCGAAGAGGTCGAAGAGACCTGTCGGTCTGAACGGAATACCCATACGTCGACGCGACGTATCGTGGGCATGGTCCACTGGTCCCCGTCTCGGGCGGCCCGGCGACGCCCATCGGTCACGTTCGGCGTCGCCGGAGGGGTGTCCGCCCTCGTCTTCGTCGCGGTGGCGACGGCTCAACGCGCGGCCGGCGGTGGCGGATACCTCCCGTCGGGACCGGAGATGCTCATCGTCGTCGGCGGGGCCCTCGGTGGCGCACTGCTCGCGCGGGTGCTCTGGACGCGCCTCGGCGGGGCGGAATCACCGCTTCGGGGGGCCGCCGTCGGCGCACTCGTCGGGTTACTGGCGATGCCGGTGCCGATGTACCTCCTCGAATTCGCGCTGGTCGTCGTGGACGGGATGCCGTTCGAGGCGGTGCCCGGTGTGTCGCCGTGGATGCAGGTGGGGAGCGACCTACTGCTCTTACTGGTGACGCCGCTCCTTCTCGCCGCGTTCGGCCTCGTCGTCACCTACGGGGGAACCGTCGTTGTCGGCGCCGTCACCGGCTATCTGCTCGCCGGCCGGTGAGCGCCGCCGGAGTTCGTCCGCGAAGCGCCTCCGCTCACCCCGCGAACCGCTCGCACGTCCCGTCGAGACACCGTCGCCCTCGCGCCGTCTCGAACACCGGGAGGCCGCAGTCGCAGTCGTCGACGACGACGCCGGCGGGAATCGAGAAGGCCGTCTCGCAGTCGGGGTACGCCGCGCATCCCGCGAGGAGGCGGCCGCCGCGCCGGATGATTCTCAGGTCGGACCCGCAGTCCGGGCAGGTCCACTCGCCGTCGAACCGGTCCCGCACGGCGTCGTCGAGTGACTCGCAGGCGCGGTCGATACAGAGTTCGAAGACCGCACCGCACTCGGCGCGCATCGTCGGGAGACCGCAGTCGTCGCACGTCTCCTCCAGCACCGTCGCCCCCGCCGGGAGTTTGTACTTTCTCTCGGTGTCGAGGGCGACGACGGCCCCGCCCGTCCGCACCAGCGGTTCGCCCGTCGACGGGTGCGACCCGACGGGGACGCCCGCCTCGGTGACGGGGTACTCGGCCCGTCCGCTGGAGTCGTGGCTCCGGACGCGCAGGACTTGTTCGTCCGCGCGGGCGACGAGGCCGAACCCCGAGTCGTCGGTCTCGACGGTCAGCGAATCCGGGCGAGTGAGCCACGACACGGGTTGGTAGCCGTCGGCGTCGTGGACGAGGACCGTCCGGTCCGGCTTTACTACTACGACTACGCGTCCGCGCTGTGTACGGGCGCGCGCCCCCTCGAAGGTGGTCGTACAGTCGCCGGCGAACACGCGAATCGTCTCGGACATAGGGGGCGCTGGCCGCCCCATCGGTGATAAACCGTCTCACGAAGGACTTTGAGGGGTGGCGCGCGTTGGACCGCGCATGGAAGTCCCCGACGACGCGGTGTTGTTCGACATGGACGGCGTGTTGGTCGACTCCGAGACGTACTGGCACCAGTTCGAAGACGAGTGGGTGTTCGCCGAGGCCATCGAGTCCGGCGACCCGGCCCACGAGGAGGTGACCGGGATGAACTACCGGGAGATACACGACTACCTCACCGAGGAGTACGGCACCGCCGTCACCAAAGAGGAGTTCGTGGAGGCGTACAACGAGCGAGCGGAGTCGCTGTACGGCGAGCAGGTCGAACTGATGGACGGCGCGAACGAACTGTTCGACGACATCCGCGCGTCGGGGCGAAAGCTCGCAATCGTCTCCTCGGCGCCGCAGGACTGGATCAAAATCGTCCGCGACCGCTTCGGCCTCGACCCCCTCGACTTGGTCCTGAGCGCCGACGACATCGACGAACCCGGCAAGCCCGAACCGCACATCTACGAACGCGCCGCGGACGAACTCGGTTTGAACCCCGAGGAGTGCGTCGTCGTCGAGGACTCCGTCCACGGCGTCGAGTCGGCCGCGCGGTCCGGCGCGTTCACCGTCGGCTACCGCTCGACGCACAACGCCGAGTTAGACCTCTCGGAGGCGGACGTCGTCGTCGAGGGACCCGGGGAACTGCGCGAGACGATTCTCGGCTGAGTCGATTTCGAAGCCGGAGCGCTCGTCCGACGCTCACTCAACGCGGACGGTCCGCGTCTCCGTAATCGGGTGAAGCGGTGCGTCGGGGAACGTCACCTCGACGCGGTAGGTCACCTCGTCGGCCGGCGCGCCGAACACGCCGACGTGGACCGTCGTCTCGTCGGTGAGGTACGTCCGCTTGGTCGTCATCTCCACCTCGTCGCCCTCGTCGGCGACGGCCGAGACGCGGAGGCCGACTGCGGCGCCGCCCGCGCGGTTGCGGATTCCGACCTCGCACATCCGGTTTTCTCCCGTCGCTATCGACTCGGGGAAGTCGCCCCACGAGACGTCCACGTCGGGGAAGTTCTGCGCGTTCTTCACCACCTGTTTCGCCACACCCTCCGAGAGGTCGGCCTGCCGGAGTTCGGCGGCGCCGGCGGCCACCACGTCCCGCGGGGAGCGCAGACCGCCGGTGGCGAGTTTGTTCGCGCGGTTCGGCCCGATGCCGTCGACGGCGGTGAGGGCGACGGCGTCGCGGGAGACGCCGTGTTCGACGCGCGCCTCGACGCGACGGGCGAGGTTCGCCGCGCGCGGCCCGGCGAACTCGTCGAGGAACTCTCTGAGCGCCGAGAGCAGGCGGAGCGCGTTCTGCCGGATGACCCACGCGTCCGAGCGGAGGTCCGCGGGGGTGCTGTTCGACATGCTCGCCTGGAGGATGGCAAACACCTTCCGCGGGCCGTCTTCGAGGGTGGTGTCGACGCCCCGCAGCACCGAGTTCACGGCGTCCATCTCCGAGGAGCGGGCGGAGACGTCGTGGAACTCCGCGGCGCCGGCGACCGTCTCCAGAATCGAGTCGTCGGTGATGGTGTCGCGGTCGCAGAGCGTGGCGAACCGGCGGGCGGTGTCGAGGCGGAGGTAGTATTTCGAGGCGAGGCGGCCGAGCGTCGTCGCCTCGATGGAGAGGTCCGACCCCATCTCGACGAACCCGCGGGCGACGAGCGATTCGAGCGTCTCGCGCACCCGGTCGCGCAGGCCATCGAAGTCGTACGCGTCGGGTTTCGAGCGGGCGCGCTGGTAGAAGAACGTCGTCTCCAGCCACGACATCACGTCCTCCAGGTCCCCGATGGTACCCATCGCGATTTCGGCGTTGAGGTGCGAATCGAGGTCCTCGGCGAGTCGCGACTCGATTTCCTTGCCCTCGCGGAGGAGTTTGCGATATTTGTCGGCGTCCGAGCGGTCGCAGACGACCCAGCCGTACCCCACGTCGTCGTAGCCGGGGCGACCCGCCCGCCCGAGCATCTGGAGGATGTCCAGCGGCGAGATGTCGACTTCGCCTTCGAGGGGGTCGTGGTACTTGGTGTCGCGGATGACGACGCACCGCGCGGGGAGGTTGACCCCCCACGCCAGCGTCGACGTGGAGAACAGGAGCTGAATCTTCCCCTGCTTGAACCACTCCTCGACCCTGTCGCGGTCGTCCTTCGCCAACCCGGCGTGGTGGAAGCCGACGCCGTCGGGGGCGGCCTTCCTGAGCGAGTCGTTGCTCAGTTCCTTCGCGTCGTTGTGGAAGTCGTAGTCGCCGCGCGCGCCCATCGGGATGTCGCGCTTACCGAGTTCGTCTCGGGCCTTCCCGGCGGCGCGGACGGTGTCCTGTCTGGAGGAGACGAACACGAGGGCCTGCCCGCCGTCGCGGATGTGCTCTTCGGCGAGGTCGATGGCGCGGTAGAGCCGCCGGTACTTGTCGGCGAACGCGTTGTCGCCGTGCGAGTACGTCTTCACGCCTGCGTGGAGGTCCACCGGGCGGTAGTCGTCGCCGAACTCGAACGTCGTCTCCGGCGGGGCGTCCAGCCAGTTCGCCACGTCCTGAATGTTCGGCATCGTGGCGGAGAGCGCGACGATGCGGGGGTCGCAGATGCGCCGGAGGCGCGAGACGGTGACTTCGAGGACGCCGCCGCGGGTGTCCGAATCGAGGAGGTGCACCTCGTCGATAACGACGCAGTCGACGTCGGTGATGAAGGAGTAGCGCGCGGAGTCGTGCTTTCTCGTGGCCGAGTCCGTCTTCTCGGGCGTCATCACGAGGATGTCGGCGCGTTCGGCGCGTCGGGGGTTCAGGTCGCGTTCGCCGGTGACGACGTAGACGGAGTATCCGAGCGACTCGAAGCGCTCCCACTCGGCCTCCTTCTCGTTTGTGAGCGCGCGGAGGGGAGCGATGAAGAGGGCGGTGCCGCCGCGCTTCAGCGTGCGGCAGATGGCCAGTTCCGCGAGGGCCGTCTTTCCGCTGGCCGTCGGCGCAGCGGCGACGACGTTGTCGTCGCGTTCGAGGATGGCGGGCGCCGCCTCCCGTTGCATCCGATTGAACTCGTCGAACCCGAAGGCGTCGGCGAACTCGGGGACGACGGACGCGACTTTCACGGGAGGGGCCTCCGCGGAAACGAGACGGGGAGAGTCATACGCGACACCGGGTTCTACGGACTAAAAGGCGTTTCTCCACGGGGGCGTCGCCGGTCGGCGAGTCGGAGTCGGTATCTAGGTGAAGAGTCGAACGGCGCGTGAGGCGCGCACGCGCCCTTACGCGGCGCCGAGGGCGGCGGCGATGAACGACCAGTCGGTGCCGCTCGTGGCTTCTTCTTTCTTCGCTTCTGCGCTCGTGCGGTCGCGGCGGTGTTTCCAGTTCACACCTGCGTTAGGATTTACTCGAACTTGAGTTTTCCGCTTATCTGATATATACATCACGGTCTTCGATGCTGAATGCGGAACTGTCGTGACGGTTCGGGCGGAATCGTGAACGACTCGGAGCGAGGGGAGAAGAGACCGGACGGCCCTCCGGACGCCCGAACCGGGAGACCGACTCACTCCAAGTGCTGTTTCGTCGGTTCGCCGAAAGAGCTCTCGCCGAGTTCGAGGGTGCTCTCGAGGAGGTTCTTGTGTCCGCGGCGGAGTCGCTCGGAGACGGCCTGCTGGGAGATGCCGAGCGTCGCCGCCAGGTCGCTCATCGTGGCGCTACGCGGCACGTCGAAGTAGCCCTGGTCCATGGCCGTCGTGAGCACCTCGTACTGGTCCTTCGAGAGACCGTACTGGCCCCGTCCGACGGACCCGGTGACCTCGTAGATGTGCTTGATGACGAACGTGAGGTTCCGCCCCTCGCAGAACTGGGCCGTCTCGGTGAGCGACTCGCGGTCCGGCAGGAGGACGCGGAGGCGCCAACCGTCCTGGTAGCCGTTCATCTCCAGGACGACCCCCTCCTCGTCCAACAGGAGGTGGACGACGACGAGGATGTCTTCGACCCACTCCATGCGGTACAGGCGTTCGTCGCCGAGGTCGTCGACGAGTCGCCACTCCTGCACCGTCGGGTCCTCGTCCAACGCCTCGCCGAACGAGTCGAAGTCGTCCGCCGACACGCGGACGTACGGGACGAGGGTGTCGCGGTTCGTCGCGGCCACCCGGATGACCTCTAGCTCGCCGTTCTCCAGTTTCGGCAGCGACCGGCCGAGCGCGAACTCGTCCACGTCCAGTTCGACTGACGCGATGGTACTCATCACGAGAGAGGGTGCCCGCGACGGATATGAAACCGTCGGCCAGTGACCAACAGATAGACAGTGCAACTCAGAAGAGTGTAATTTTCCTCGTATAGTTGGATATGATGTATTGTTGCGAGAAACTACATTAATTTACGCAGAGGGGTTATAAAATACAAGAATATACAACCACAATCAAGTACGGCGAAGCGAGAGTACTTTATTTCACGACGATGGACCCCTACAACCGACTCGACAGGGGACAACTCCCCTATCACTGGCACGTGGTGTCCTCGCGGGACTGTCTCGGTTTCAGACACCGCGAGCGGAGCATCACGGTCGAGGCGGTGGAGGCCGACGGCCCCCGCCGCGAGTTCGAAGGTCGGTGGCAGCTACAGTGTCGGCAGCAGTGCAACGAGGCCGAGTCGCAGCGTATCGTGGGCCACGTGACGACCGAGTCCGAGGCCCTCAGCGCGCTGTTCACCTGGATGGAGCGTATCAACACCGCCGCGGCGGAGAACGAGGCCACGGTCGACGTCGTCGGCCTCGGGAAGATGGCCGCGGCGGACACGGCTCCGCAGAGTAGCACGCATTGGGTACCGGACGAGAACGACGCGACGGAACCGCGCGACCCCGGTCCGCAGACGCGGAACGGCCGCGACGGACCGAAGGACGTGCACGGAAGCGGTCCCCGCGAACGAATTCGGAAGTAATCACAGTTCATGGCAAAGACCCCACCGGCGGAGAGTGTAGACGATATTCGTCTGGAGACGGACGACGGGATAGAGCCGAACGGACGAGCGGACGCCGACGAGACGGCGGGGAGCCGCCACCTCGTCGTCGTCTCCAACCGGGAACCGTACCAGCACCACTACGAGGACGACGGCAGCATCGGCGTTGAGGAACCCGTCGGCGGACTGACCGCCGGACTCGACCCCGTCCTACGGAAGACGCGCGGCGACTGGGTCGCCTGGGGCGACGGCGACGCCGACGCCGTCGTCACCGACGACGAGGACTGCGTGGCCGTCCCGCCCGGCGACGAACGATACACGCTGCGCCGGGTGTGGCTGACCGACGACGAGGTGTCGGGCTACTACTACGGCTACAGCAACCGGGTGCTGTGGCCCCTGTGTCACGACCTGGTCGACCGCATCGAGATGGAACCGGCGTACTGGGACACGTACAAGTCGGTCAACGAGTCGTTCGGCCGCGCGGCCGCCGAACGCGCGACGGAAGACTCGACCGTCTGGATACAGGACTACCACTTCTGTCTCGCGCCGAAGACCATCCGGGAGTCCCTGCCGACGGGCGCGAACATGGTGCAGTTCTGGCACATCCCGTGGCCGGCGTGGGACACCTTCCGCGTCGTCCCGCACCCCGAGGAACTCATCGAGGGCCTCTTGGCCAACGACGTGGTCGGGTTCCACGTCGAGCGCTACCGGGACAACTTCCTCGAGTGCGCCGCCCAACTCGACGGGACGGACGTCGACCGCGAGGCGGGTATCGTCCGCATCGACGGGCGCGAGGTCCGCGTCGGCGCGTTCCCGATGGGCGTCGACGCCGAGCGCATCGAGTCCATCGCCGACGGCTTCGGCCGCGACGACTGGGTCGGCCTGGCGGAGCGGTACGGCATCGACCCCGACACGCGCATCGCCGTCGGCGTGGACCGCATCGACTACACGAAGGGTATCCCCCACCGAATCGACGCCCTGGAGACGTTCTGGGAGACCCACCCCGAGTGGCGCGGCGAACTGACGTTCGTCCAGAAGTCGAGCCACAGTCGCTCGCAGATTCCTGCCTACCAGGAGATAGCCGAGGACGTCTGCGAGGCCGTCCGGCGGGTCAACGAACGGTTCGGCACCGACGAGTGGACGCCCATCGTCCACGTCGACGACTACCTCTCCCAGCGCGAACTGTTCGGCCTCTACCGCCACAGTGACGTGGCGCTGGTGAGTCCGCTCCGCGACGGGATGAACCTCGTCGCCAAGGAGTACGTCGCCGCGCAGGTCGAAGAGGACGGCGTCCTCCTCCTGAGCGAGTTCGCGGGCGCGCACGAGCAGATGGACGAGGCCGTCCACATCAACCCCTACTCGCCGGACGGCTTCGCCGAGTCGATTCACGACGCGCTGACCATGCCGGCCGGGGAACGCCGCCGCCGGATGCGGTCGCTCCGCGACCACGTCCGCGAGGACGACTTGGACGCGTGGGTGGCCGACCTGCTGGAGGCCGCGGGGCTGACCGCCACGGAGCGACTCCTCGCCGGAGGGCAGGATGTCTGAGGCGCGGAGCGCGGCGTTCACCTCGACGGTCGAGACGCTGGGCGCGAAACTCCGGGAGCGCGAGGAACTGCTCCTCTGCGTCGACTTCGACGGGACGCTCTCGCCCGTCGTCGACGACCCCGACGCGGCGACGATACTGCCGGAGAACCGCGCCGCCTTGGAGGCGCTACAGAGCCACCCGAACGTCACCGTCGCGGTGGTGAGCGGGCGGGAACTCTCCGACGTCCGCTCGCGCGTGGACCTCACGGGCATCACCTACGCCGGGAACCACGGCCTCGAACTCCGCACCGAGGGGACGACGAAGGTGCACCCCGTCGCCGCGGAGCACAAATCGGACATCGAACGGCTGAGCGCGGAACTCCGCGAGACGTTCGAGACGGTCAGGGGCGTCCACGTCGAGGACAAGGGCAAGACGCTGACGGTTCACCACCGCCGCGCGGCGGACGCCCACGCCGAACGGGCCCGCCGGACCGTCGCGCGACTCGTCGGCGAGTTCGGCGGCGAGACGCTCACCGTCGGCGGCGACGAGGAGATAGTCGAGGTGCGCCCCGCCATCGACTGGGACAAGGGCAGCGTCGTCTCCTCGCTCCTGCACGACCACGCGTCGTGTCTCCCCGTGTTCGTCGGCGACGCCCGGACCGACGAGGCCGGGTTCCGCGCCGTCGAACGCGACGGCGTCGGCGTCCGCGTCGGCGACCCCGACGACCGGGCGACGGTCGCGACGGAGTTCGTCAGCGACCCCGCGGAGACGGCTGCCCTGCTGGAGTGGTTCCGGCGGACGGGCATCGACCGACTGGCGGCGCCGCTGGAAACAACGCAGGCGAGGCAGGCGGGGCAGGCGGGGCGGACGGGCACGTCGCCGACTTCGTCCTCGGACGACCGACCGGACGCCGCGGGCGGCTGAATCCGTCACCGTACCTATCCTTATGTTTTTCACCTCCGCGCCGAACGGTTTCGTATGAGCGGCAGGCGCAAACCCGACTGGCTGAAGATGCGTCCGCCGTCGGGGCGACGCTTCACGGACATCAAACAGACGCTCAGGGACCGCGACCTCCACACCGTCTGCGAGGAGGCGAACTGTCCGAATATGGGCGAGTGCTGGAGCGGTACCGACGGCCCCGGCACGGCGACGTTCATGCTGATGGGCGACCGCTGCTCCCGCGGCTGTAACTTCTGCGACGTACAGACCGGCGGGATGGAGCCGCTGGACCCCGACGAACCCGCGAACGTCGCCGCGGCGGTCGCGGAAATCGGCCTCGACTACGTCGTCCTCACCTCCGTCGACCGGGACGACCTGCCCGACCAGGGCGCCGCGCACTTCGCCGAGACCATCCGCGAGATAAAGCGCCGGGACGATTCGATTCTGGTAGAGGTGCTCATCCCCGACTTCCAAGGGGACGAGGACGCCGTTCGGAAGATCATCAACGCCGAACCCGACGTCATCGCCCACAACATCGAGACGGTCGACCGCCTCCAGTGGCCCGTTCGGGACCGGCGGGCGAACTACGAGCAGACGCTCTCGGTGCTCGAACAGGTGAAGCGCGAGTCGGACATCTACACGAAGACGAGCGTCATGCTCGGCCTCGGCGAGTACGACCACGAGATATACCAGACGCTGTCGGACCTCCGCGAGGCGGACGTGGACGTGGTGACGTTGGGACAGTACCTCCAACCCTCCAGGACGCACCTCGACGTGTTCGAGTACGTCCACCCCGACGCGTTCGAGACGTGGCGCCGCGTCGCCGAGGAGGAGTTGGGCTTTCTCTACTGCGCCTCCGGGCCGATGGTCCGGTCGTCGTACAAGGCCGGCGAACTGTTCGTCGACGCCGTCCTCCGCGACGGCAAGAGCGTCGAACGGGCGCGTCGCGAGGCCCGCACCGCGGCCGGGGATTGATACCGTATCGCACGACCGCGGCGCGACGAGAGGTCGCTCGGACCGGAAGCCGGCGCATGATTTCACACATTCGTCCATTATCGTCCGGCGTCAGTTCCGGACGGGGGACGAATCGTCGTCCTGGGAGAAGGAAAATCGAAGGATTCGATTTCTCTCCGGGACCAGATGGACGCTTTTCGCGTGGCCGGCAGTATTTCTTGGCATAGTAAACTATTTACGAAAACACTTTACGCGGGGCGGGTGAGGACCCGAACATGAGCAGGTGGGTTCACCCGTGAGTGTACTACAGCGAGACCCGCAGGACATGCTTCGCGTCCTCGAGGAGGACGGCACCCCCGTCGGCGAGGTTCCCGACCTGAGCGACGACGAGTTGGTGACCATGTACCGCGAGATGTACCTCGCGCGCCACTTCGACACGCGGGCCGTCAGCCTCCAGCGACAGGGTCGGATGGGGACGTACCCCCCGCTGTCCGGGCAGGAGGGCGCCCAAATCGGCAGCGCCTTCGCCCTCGACGAGGAGGACTGGTTGTTCCCCAGTTACCGCGAGCACGGCGCCGCCCTCCACCGCGGCCTGCCCCTGAAGCGGACGCTGCTGTACTGGATGGGCCACGAGAAGGGTAACCGCATCCCCGAGGACGTGAACATGTTCCCCGTCGCCGTCCCCATCGCGACGCAGGTGCTCCACGCCACGGGCGCGGCGTGGGCCAAGAAGTTGCAGGACGAGGACGCCGCGGTGATGTGCTGCTTCGGCGACGGCGCCACCTCGGAGGGCGACTTCCACGAGGGGCTGAACTTCGCGGGCGTGTTCGACACGCCGAACGTATTCTTCTGCAACAACAATCAGTGGGCCATCTCGGTCCCGCGGGAGCGACAGACGGCCTCCGCGACCATCGCGCAGAAAGCCACCGCCTACGGCTTCGAGGGCGTCCAGGTCGACGGGATGGACCCTCTCGCCGTCTACGCGGCGACGCGCGCCGCCGTCGAGAAGGCCAAGAATCCCGACGAGGGCGAACGTCGGCCGACGCTCATCGAGGCGGTGCAGTACCGCTTCGGCGCGCACACGACGGCCGACGACCCGACCGTCTACCGCGACACCGACGAGGTCGAAGAGTGGAAGAAGAAGGACCCGATTCCGCGGTTGGAGGCGTTCCTGCGGGAGACGGGCCGCCTCGACGACGAGAAGGTCGAGGCCATCGAGACGAGCGTGAAGGACGAAGTCGCCGAGGCCATCGAGGCGGCGGAGTCCGAACCGCGACCCGAACCGAGCGAGATGTTCTCGAACGTGTTCGCCGAGCAGACGCCCGAGATTCGGGCGCAGGCGGAGGCGTTCGCGGAGATGTACGAACGACACGGCGACGAGGGGTTCCTCCGGGAGTAATCTACATGAGTCAGAGCCAACAGACGCAGAATCTCACGCTGGTACAGGCGGTGCGGGACGGTCTCCACACCGAGATGACGAACGACGACCGGGTGGTCGTGATGGGCGAGGACGTCGGGAAGAACGGCGGCGTCTTCCGCGCCACCGAGGGCCTCTGGGACGAGTTCGGCGACGACCGGGTCATCGACACCCCCCTCGCCGAATCCGGCATCGCCGGCACCGCCATCGGCATGGCGACGATGGGGATGCGTCCCGTCGCGGAGATGCAGTTCTCCGGGTTCATGTACCCCGCGTTCGACCAAATCGTGAGCCACGCGGCCCGCCTGCGCACGCGCAGTCGCGGCCGGTTCACCTGCCCCCTCGTCGTCCGCGCACCCTACGGCGGCGGCATCCGCGCGCCCGAACACCACTCCGAGTCGAAGGAGGCGTTCTACGCGCACGAGGCGGGCCTGAAGGTGGTCATCCCCTCGACGCCGTACGACACGAAGGGGCTGCTCATCTCGGCCATCCGCGACCCCGACCCGGTCATCTTCCTCGAACCGAAACTCATCTACCGCGCGTTCCGCGGGGACGTCCCCGAGGGCGACTACGAGGTGCCCATCGGCGAGGCGGCGGTCCGACGGGAGGGGACTGACGTCTCCGTCTACACCTACGGCGCGATGACGCGGCCGACGATGGAGGCGGCCGAAAATCTGGAGGAAGACGGCGTCAGCGTCGAAGTTGTCGACCTCCGAACCGTCTCGCCGATGGACAAAGAGACGATAGTGGAGTCGTTCGAGAAGACCGGGCGGGCGGCCGTCGTCCACGAGGCGCCGAAGACGGGCGGTCTCGGTGCGGAGATAACGGCGACGCTGCAGGAGAAGGCGCTCTTACACCAAGAAGCGCCCGTCGAACGCATCGCCGGCTACGACGTTCCCTATCCGCTGTACGCGCTTGAAGACTACTACCTGCCCTCGGTCGCGCGGGTCGAAGAAGGTATCCGGAACGCCGTGGAGTTCTGAACGATGGCTATCAAGGAATTCAAACTGCCCGACGTGGGCGAGGGCGTCGCGGAGGGCGAACTCGTCACGTGGCACGTCGCCCCCGGCGACACGGTCGAAGAGGACCAGGTCGTCGCGGAGGTGGAGACGGACAAAGCCCTCGTGGACGTTCCCTCCCCGTACAACGGGACGGTGAGCGAACTCCGCGCCGAGGAGGGGGAGATGGTCCCCGTCGGCAACGTGATAATCACCTTCGAGGTCGAGGGCGAGGACGGAGACGAGGCGGCGAGCGGCGAGACCGGGACCGAATCCGAGTCCGAAGCCGAATCTGCTGGCGGCGACGGCGACGCACAGTCGGCCGACGAAGGCGCCGAGGAGACCACCGATACCGCCGAGACCGAGACCAAGTCGGGCCGCGTGTTCGCGTCGCCGAGCGTCCGCCGACTCGCGCGCGAACTCGACGTCGACATCGCTTCTGTCTCGGGGTCCGGCCCGAGCGGTCGGGTGACCGAATCCGACGTGCAGGCGGCCGCCGAGTCGGGGAGCGGCGACGGAGACGCCGACGCGGCGTCCGACGGTCCCCGCTCGGTGTCGTTCTCCGGGAAGTCGGCCGTCTCAGAACGCGGTGACGCCGGAAACGGCGAAGTCGCGTCCGGTTCGGCATCGGCGGACGCTGCCGGCCGGGAGAAGACGCTGGCCGCGCCCGCGACGCGCCGCATCGCCGACGAGGAGGGCGTGAACATCGACGACGTGCCCGCGAGCGAGGAGCGAGACGGCGAGGCGTTCGTCACCCCCGAGGCCGTCCGCGAGTACGCGCAGGCCCAACGCGAGGCGCAGGCGGCCGACGCGAAGGCGCTCTCCGAGGAGGCCGAGGCCGGCGAGGCGACGGCCGAAGCCGAGACGGAAGCCGATGCAACGGCCGGCGGAGCGGACGCGGCCGAATCCGGCCCCGCGGCCGGCGAACGCGTCCCCTACCGGGGCGTCCGCCGCGCCATCGGCGACCAGATGGAGCGCTCGAAGTACACCGCGCCGCACGTCACCCACCACGACGACGTGGACGTGACCGAGTTGGTCGAACTCCGCGAGGACCTGAAACCTCTCGCGGCGGAGCAGGGCGTCTCGCTCACCTACATGCCGTTCGTGATGAAAGCCGTCGTCGCGGCGCTGAAGGAGTTCCCCTACGTGAACGCCCAACTCGACGAGGAGAACGAGGAGATCGTCCTCCGCGACGAGTACAACCTCGGCGTCGCCACCGCGACGGACGCCGGTCTGATGGTCCCCGTCGTCCACGACGCGGACGCGAAAGGGCTCTCGGACCTCGCGCGCGACATGAGCGAGAAGGTGGAGAAGGCGCGCGAGCGCAAGATTTCGCGCGAGGAGATGCAGGGCGGCACGTTCACGATAACGAACATCGGCGGCATCGGCGGCGAGTACGCCACGCCCATCATCAACTACCCCGAGGTGGCCATCCTCGCGCTCGGAGCGATAAAAGAGAAACCGCGCGTCGTCGACGGCGACGTGGTGCCGCGGAAAGTGCTGACGCTGTCGCTGTCGGTCGACCACCGCGTCGTCGACGGCGCGGTGGCCGCGCAGTTCACGAACAAGGTCAGGGAGTACCTCGCGAACCCCAAACTCCTCATGCTCGAATAATGGTCGTCGGAGACATCTCGACGGGAACGGAGGTACTGGTCATCGGCGCGGGTCCGGGCGGCTACGTCGCCGCCATCCGCGCCGCACAGCGCGGTCTGGACACGACGCTCGTGGAGCGAGACGCCTACGGCGGCACCTGCTTGAACCACGGCTGTATCCCCTCGAAGGCGTACATCACGGCGTCGTCGCTGGCGCACGAGGCGGGCAGCGCCGAGGAGATGGGCATCCACGCCGACCCGGCGGTGGATATGTCGCAGATGCGGAGTTGGAAGGACGACGTGGTCGACCGACTGACGGGCGGCGTCGAGAAACTCTGCAAGGCCAACGGCGTCAACCTCATCGAGGGGACGGCGCGGTTCAAGGACGACTCCTCGGTCCGCATCGAACACGGCGGCGAGGGGCAGGGTTCGGAGACGGTGGAGTTCGAACGCTGCATCGTCGCCACCGGCTCTCGACCGGTGCAGATTCCGGGCTTCGAGTTCGCGGACGACCCCGTCTGGTCCTCGCGGGACGCCCTCGCGGCGGAGTCGGTGCCCGACGAACTGCTCGTCGTCGGCGCGGGCTACATCGGCATGGAACTGTCCACCGCGTTCGCCAAACTCGGCGCGGACGTGACCGTCGTCGAGATGCTGGACGACGTGCTCCCCGGTTACGAGGACGACGTGGCTAACGTCGTCCGCCGGAGCGCCGAGGAACTCGGCGTCGAGTTCCACTTCGGCGAGGGCGCCAGCGGATGGTCGCTCGACGGCGAGGACGTGGTCGTCGAGACGGAGACCGAAGACGGCGAGACGTCGTCGTACCGCGCGGACAAAGTGCTCGTCGCCGTCGGCCGGTCGCCCGTCACCGACACCGTCGACGCCGAGAACGCCGGGTTGGAGACGGACGAGAAAGGCTTCTTCGAGACTGACGACCGGATGCGGACCTCCGTCGACCACATCTACGCCGTCGGCGACGTGGTCGCCGACTCGCCGATGCTGGCGCACGTCGGGTCGAAGGAGGGCATCGTCGCCGCCGAACACGCCGCGGACGAACCGGCAGCCTACGACGCGCAGGCCGTCCCGGCGGCCGTGTTCACCGACCCCGAGATAGGGACGGTCGGCATGACCGAGGCGGAAGCCGAGGAGGCGGGCTTTTCCCCCGCCGTCGGTCAGATGCCGTTCAACGCCTCCGGGCGCGCGATGACGACGGGTCACACGGAGGGCTTCGTCCGCGTCGTCGCCGACGAGGACAGCGGGTTCGTCCTCGGCGGACAGATAGTCGGCCCAGAAGCCTCGGAACTCGTCGCCGAACTCGCCCTCGCGGTGGAGATGGGAGCGACGCTTGAGGACGTGGCCGGCACCGTCCACACCCATCCGACGCTGGCGGAGGCGATAATGGAGGCCGCGGAGAACGCGCGCGGCGAGGCGATTCACACGCTGAATCGCTGAATCGCCAATCCGCTGAATCGCCGAATCGTCGAACCGTCGACCCTATTTCTCACTCCCCGCGGAGGTCCCCCGCGTCCACGGCTTCGACGAGTGCCCGAACCTGCGCCGGCCCGTTCTCCAGTAGCGCCCGCGGCAGTCGCCGCATCCCGTTCGCGACGGCGTCTTCGAGCGCCGCCGCGGCGTTCTCGAACACCCCCTCGCCGTGGCCGACGAGTATCCGCTCGGGGTCGTAGCCAAGGAAGAACTTCGGCGCGACGAGTCGCTGGAGGAGGTAAAGGCCGAGTCGCTCCTCGCCGGCGGTGAACGGGGGAGCGGTGCCGAGCGTGTCCGGCGCGTACAGCGTGTCGTCCGCGCGACGATACGCGATTGCCTCCGACCACCCCGGGAGCGGCGCGTACTCGCGGACGCGGAAACCCGTATCCGCGAGTTCGCCGTCGAATCGCTCGACGGGCGCGTCGACGCGCGCTTCGACCCGAGGGAGCCACCGCGGGAGCGACACCGGCACGTCGTAGCGGTCGGCGAACGCCGCGGCGTCGCGCGCGTGGTACGCCGAGAGGACGGCCACGCCCGCGACGGGGCCGAGGTCCGCGAGGGCGTCGTGCACGTTCCCGGCGTCCAGGGGGTCGAGCACCCAGACGCCGTCGGCGCCGCGGACGGCGTGACTGCTCCGCGCCGCCGTCTCCTCGGGGAACGCGAGCCAACTCATCCCCCCGTCCCACCGCCGGAGGCGGGCCTCGGCCGACACCCCGCGGTCGTACATCGTCATCGCTCGGTCAGTGGACCACCGGTGCAAAAAGCGTGTCCTGTCTCGACGTCCGAGAGCGACGCGGCGAAAGCGATGAAGAAGACGAGAGAGCCGTCAGCGGTCGAATCCCGGCCGCCAGCCGAGGGGGTCGGACCGGCCGCCGTCCGTCGACATCCGGGCGGCGGACCCGGCGGTCGCCGGCCTCGACACCGCGTTCGGCGCGGGAGACGAGGGGTCCGTCGCCGCTCCGACGCCGGCGGAATCGCCCACCTCGAAGCGGGCGAGACGGTCGCGGAGCGCCGTCGCCGCCGTCGAGAGGTCGCCGATGCTGGTCGCCACCTCGGAGACGGAGGCGGTCTGCTCCTCGGAGGCGGCGGTGACGCTCGAAACCTCCTCGCTGGTGCGCTCGCCCGCCTGTCGGGCGTCCTCGACTTTCAGGAGGGCGTCCTCCGTGGAGGTCGCCTGCTCGGTCGTCGCGCGGTCTATCTCCTGGATGCCGCCGTTGAGTTCCTCGACGCGCGTGGCGATGTCTTCGAGGGCGGCCAGCGCGGACCCGACCGTCTCGGTGCCGGAGGCGACCCGGTCGCCCACCTCGCGCATGTCGCCGGCGGTGCCCGCGGCCGACGACTGGATGTCCGTGACGAGCGTCTCGATGCGGCCCGTGGCCGTCGTCGACTCGCTGGCGAGTTCCTTTATCTCGGCGGCGACGACGGCGAACCCCTTGCCGGCCTCGCCCGCGCGGGCGGCCTCGATGGAGGCGTTGAGAGCGAGGAGGTTCGTCCGGTCGGCTATCTCGGTGATGAGGTCGACGATGGCGACGATTTCGTCGAGTTCGTCGCGGAGCGCCTCGACCTCTCCCACTGTTCGGTCGGTCGTCTCCCGGACGTGGTCCATCTCTTTGAGCGCCTCGGTCGCGGACGCGCGACCGTTCTCGCCGAGTTCGGACGCCTCGTTCGACGTCTCGGCCACCTGCGTCGTCGACGCCGCCACCTCCTCGACCGTCGCCGAGAGCGTGCTCATCTCGTCGGCGGCCGCCGAGAGATGTCGGTGCTGTTCGTCGGTCTCGCCCGCGACGGCGGTCATGGAGGTGCTCACCTCCTCGCTGGCCATCCGTATCTCGTCGGCGCTGGCGTCTATCTGCGCCGTCGAGTCGGCGACGTCGCCCGCGAACGACTGGATGTTCACGACGGTCGTCTCCAGGTCGGCCATCATCCCGTTGAACGACTCGGCCACGCGGGCCATCGCGTCGCTCTCGCCGTCGCGACTCATCCTGACCGTGAGGTCGCCGGCGGCCGCGGCGTCCATCACGCGGTCGAACTCGACTGCGCCGGACTCCAGCGACTCGGTCAGCGACTCCGCCGCCGCGCGGGATTCGGCCTCGCTGGCGCGGGAGCACTTCATGTCCTCGACGACGGCGTAGGTGCCCGTCGCGCCGACGGCGAAGACGGCGATGGTCGCCGTCAGGAGCGACACGCTGATGATATCGAACACCTCGCCGCCGATTCCGAGGTGTTCGGCGCTGACGACGCCCGCCCAGAAGAACCCGAGCAGGGCCGCCAGCCCGAAGTTCAGCCAGAACCCCGCCTCGGCGTCGGCCCGCCGGTACGTCCGGAACGCGACGACCGCGGCGCCGAGATACGCGACGGTGCCGACCACGTCGAAGACGGCGGTGAACTCGACCATCTCACTCCTCCCCCTCCGCGAGGACCTGACTCCGCTTGCGGGCCGCGATGAAGAACACGATGCCGGACGCGGCGATGCCCGCACCGTGTTCGACGACGTTGAACAGACCGCTCAGCGCCAGCGCTTCGAGGTTCGTCGCCAACGCACCGGCACACAGCAGGAGATAGCCCCCCATGAACCACTTCGACTGCGAGGAGCGAAGGAGCAACACCGGGACGATGCCCACCAACGCGATGAGTATCAGCACCAGTTCTTTCGGGTCCAATGCGGTAAGTTCGGCTGCCATGTCTCTGCGAGGACGTACCAAGGTTCCCGATATAAGCGTGTGCGCCCGAATATCAGAACTGGGAGTCCGGGACGTCCGAGTCCCGGACGAACTGGGCGTTCGCCGGGTGAACGACGGAACAAAGTCGAACTGGGACGTCGGAGGTCCGTCTACTGCTCCGTCTTCCGCACGATGCCGTAGCCCTCGAACACCTTGCCGAGGCGGTACATGGAAGCGACGACGGCGTCGCAGGACGACCGAACGGCGGGTTTGGGGACGAAGCCGACGGCGAGACCGGCGACTTCGAGCATGGGGAGGTCGTTCGCGCCGTCGCCGACGGCGACGGTCCGGGAGCGTTTCACGCCGAGTTCGTCGGCGAGCGATTCGAGCGCCTCGTCCTTCGTCCCCTCGATGAGCGACCCTTCCACCTCGCCGGTGAGACGGCCGCCGCGAACGGGCAGGCGGTTGGCGACGACGGTGTCCACCTCGACGCCTTCCTTCTCCAGGGCGCGTTCGACGCCGCGTTCGAACCCGCCCGTGAGCACGGCGACGTGGTGGCCGGCGTCGCGCAGGCGGCCGATGAGTTCCGCCGCGCCGGGGCGGAGCGTCACCTCGTCGTACGCCTCCTCGGCGTCCTCGGCTTCCAGTCCGTCGAGGAGTTTCGCCCGCTTCCGGAGGCTGTCGGCGTAGGATATCTCGTCGTTCATCGCCCGTTCGGTGATGTCGGCCATCTCGTCGGCCACACCCATCCGGCGGCCGAGGAGCACCGTCATCTCCGAGTCCGAGAGCGTTCCGTCGAAGTCGAAGGCCACGAGTCGCATACTCCTCACTCGTCGGCGGGCGGTTTGAAACCAACTCATCCGCCCGCACGCGGTCCGTCCCGGGGACGACTAGCTATATCTACCGGCGACGAGACAGTACGCAACAATGACTGATTTCCCGGACGCGGACGGCGAGGACGACTTGGCCGACGTGGAACAGGAGCTTCGAGCGGACATCGAAGAGGAGGGCGGCCGGCCGGGGCAGGCGCTGGAGGCGTTCGTCGAGGAACTCAGAGAGGAGAACGACGACTCGGTCCGGGGAATCGGGTTCTACGACCACGAGGGCGTCGAGATACTCTACCTGCGCGAGGAGATTCGGGCGAAACTGACCGACGAGGAGATACAGGAGCGACTGAAGACGTTCGCGATGATTGGGCTGGCCGAGTCGCCGTCCGACAGCACGCTCGAAGAGTACGGCCGCCTCGACGCGACGCTCCGGTGGTACGACAACGCCATCGTGGCCGTCTACCCGCTGACGGAGTGGTCGGGCGTCATCGCCACGTTCGAGCGCCGCGCCTCGCCGCTCATCGACGCCGCGATGACCCACCTCTACTGAACCACGGCCTCGAACCCGACCGGAGTCCATCGGCTGGGTCCGAAGTCGGCGCCGCGGACGCGCAGTTCCGTCCGCTCCTCGTCTCTGACCTCCATGACGGCGTCGAACGGTTGGAGCATGATCGTCTCCTCGCGTTCGGAGACGACATTGTCGTCGAGGACGAACACCCCGGAGAACCCCGAGGTGGCGATGCGGCCCGTGACGACGTGGAGAAACTGGAACACCCGCTTGAGGTCGACGTACATCAGCATCGTCGAGAGCGTGTGGAGTCCGATGCGGGCGTCGCACCCGCGGTCGTAGAACCGGCGCATGAACTCCGTCATCGCGATACCGATGCCCGTCAGGTCGCCGGGGTCCGAGATGTACCGCCGTCCCGGCGTTGCCGCGGCGAGACCGAACCCGCCGGAGCGACTCACGCAGTCGACGACCGAGAACTGCTCGTCGGGAACGTCGGCGAGCGCTCGGAACTCCCGTTCGACGGTGTTCCCCGGCTTTCGGGTCGTGACGATGGCCGTCCCCCGCGCCGCCGGGTCGCCGGCCGCGAGCAGCGAATTCATGAGCCGACGTTTGCCGGTCAGCACCGGACCGGTGACGAGGAGACTCGTCCCGTCGGGAATCGAGACGAGGTCCGAGACGGCGTTGTTGTCGGTCAGTTCGACCACCGGTGAGATCCCATCACACGGGGGTATATCGTCGGGAATCATAGTTCTAGCGAGTCGGATACGAACCGGAGCGCCGACGCCGAAACGAAAACGCCGTCGTGAGCCACGAGAGCACCTAACATAACCAATACCGCCTTCGAAGAAACTCTTAACCGGGAACCAGCGGTCGGTAGGGGTATGAAGGTACTCGTCACGGACCCCATCGACGATGCGGGTCTGGAACGCCTTCGTGAGTCGGGTCACGAAGTCGAGACCGCCTACGACGTAACAGGGGAGGCGCTGTTGGACGCCGTCGCGGACGCGAACGCACTCGTGGTTCGCTCCGGGACCGAAGTGGACGAAGCGCTGTTCGAGGCGGCGCCGGACCTCGTCATCGTCGGCCGCGCCGGCATCGGCGTCGACAACATCGACATCGACGCCGCGACGGACCACGGGGTCATCGTCGCCAACGCGCCCGAGGGGAACGTCCGCGCCGCCGCCGAGCACACCGTCGCGATGGCGTTCGCCGCCGCGCGCTCTATCCCGCAGGCGCACGCCCGCCTCAAGAACGGCGAGTGGGCCAAGGGCGACTACCTCGGCACCGAACTGAACACGAAGACGCTCGGCATCGTCGGCCTCGGGCGCGTCGGGCAGGAAGTCGCGAAACGGCTCGACGGCATCGGCATGGACCTCGTCGCGTACGACCCCTACATCAGCGAGGAACGCGCCGACCGACTCGGCGCCGAACTCGTGGAGTTCGAGGCCTGTCTCGAACGCGCGGACTTCCTGACGGTCCACACGCCGCTGACGCCGGAGACGGCGGACCTCATCTCCACCGACGAGTTGGAACTGATGGGCGGCGGCTACGTCGTCAACTGCGCCCGCGGCGGCGTCGTCGACGAGGACGCCCTCGCCGCCGCCGTCGAGAACGAGACGCTCGACGGCGCGGCCATCGACGTGTTCGCCGACGAACCCGTCTCGCCCGACAATCCGCTGCTCTCGGTGGAGGACGTCGTCGTCACCCCGCACCTCGGCGCCTCGACGGAGGCCGCACAGGAGAACGTCGCCACCTCCATCGCCGACCAGATAGACGCCGCGTTCGCAGGCGAACCCGTGATGAACGCGCTGAACGCGCCGTCGGTCGACGAGGCCGCCTTCCCGCGCATCCGGCCGTACATCGACCTCGCGGAGACGGCCGGCAAGGTGGCCGCCCAACTCTTCGACAACCGAATCTCTTCGGTGGAGGTCTCCTACGAGGGCGAAATCGCGGAGGAGGACATCGAACTCGTCACCGCCTCGGCGCTGAAAGGCGTCTTCGAACCGCTGGAGTGGCAGGTCAACGCCGTCAACGCCCCGAGCATCGCCGAGGAACGCGGCATCGACGTGACCGAGTCGAAGACGCTGCAGGCCGAGGACTTCCAGAGTCTCGTCACCGTCACCGTCGGCAACGACGAGGACTCCCTGGCCGTCTGCGGGACGCTGTTCGCCGGCGACGACCCGCGCATCGTCCGCATCGACGGCTTCCGCGTCGACGCCATCCCGCACGGACAGATGCTCGTCGCTCGAAACTACGACAAACCGGGCGTCATCGGCTTCATCGGCGGCGTCCTCGGCGACAACAAAATCAACATCGCCGGGATGTTCAACGCCCGCAGACACGAGGAGGGTGGCGAGGCGATAACCGTCTACAACCTCGACG
Organism: Halogeometricum sp. S1BR25-6; assembly: GCF_031624495.1. Classification (NCBI taxonomy): domain Archaea; kingdom Methanobacteriati; phylum Methanobacteriota; class Halobacteria; order Halobacteriales; family Haloferacaceae; genus Halogeometricum; species Halogeometricum salsisoli. Next base: position 38,643 of record NZ_JAMQOP010000001.1, read on the forward strand.
ACCCCGTCTCCGAGGCGGTCCAGGAGAAACTGCTCGCGGACGAACGCATCACCGACGTGAAGTACCTCACGCTGAACGGCGCCGACGAGTAATCCGAACGACGCGGGTTCCCGCGTTCGATCCGTTCGATTCCGGTTTTTCGCACGGCGCGACCGACGACCCCGTTAGAGCCCGGTCTGTCGCTGCCAGGCGTTGTAGCGCCGCCGGAGGCGCGTCCACTGCGCGTCGAGTTCGTCGGCGACCCGCCCCGCGAGCGACGTTGTCGGCGCGGGCGAGGTTCGCGGCGGCGACGGCGGCGACTGCGCGGACGCCTCCGGCGTCGACGGCGACGGGTCGGTCTCGGTCTCCGTTTCCGTTTCGGTCCCGAACCCGGCCTCGGCCGCCGCCTCCGCGTCCGAATCTCCGTCGAGGAGTCGTTCGTACCGGTCGATGACGTCCTGCCGTCGCTCGCGCGTCTCCCGCAGCGCCCGCCGGAGGTCCTCGTTCTCCGCTCGGAGCCGTTCGACTTCCGCTTCGGGCGTCGGCGGCCCGCCGCCGCGTCCGTCCGTTCGGGCGTTCGATTCGCTCGCGTCCGAGGCGGCGTCGCGGGGGCGGTCGAAGCGATGTTCGTCGCGAATCGGAAACGTCCGCGACCCGTTCGACCCACCGCTCACCGTTCCGGTCGGCATCCTTGGCGAGGGCATGTGCGTGGGGAGGTACCACGGCGGTATGAAGCTACGTCAGACTGCCGTCATTCGGCGTTTGGATAGATTGAATGTCAGATAGTTTGTCCGGTTCTCACTCGGCGCCGATGTGGTCGAGCACCGCTTGCGTGTCGTTCGCCACCGGTTCGGGTTCGTTACCCGCCTCGAACGCCGCGTCCGGGTCCTTGAGCAGGTGGCCGGTGGTGAGACAGACCACGTCCTCGTCGGCGTCGACAACGCCGTCGGAGCGGAGTTTGCGCAGGCCGGCGACGGAGGCCGCGGAGGCGGGTTCGACGCCGATACCTTCGCGGGCCAAGTCTCGCTGCGCCGAGGTTATCTCCGCGTCGGAGACGGCGACGGCCGTCCCGTTCGTCTGGCGGATGCCGGGCAGGGCTTTGGGCGCGTTGACGGGGTTGCCGATGCGGATGGCCGTCGCGCGCGTCTCCACCTCCTCCCAGCGCTCGGTGTCCGCCCACCCGTTCTCGATGGCTTCGACCATCGGCGCGGCGCCCTCGGCCTGCACGCCGGTGAGTTTCGGCACCTCCTCGGGGTCCAAAGAGCCCGCCTGGACGAGTTCGCGGAACGCCTTGTACAGCGCCGCAGTGTTGCCCGCATTGCCGACGGGGAGGACGATGCGGTCCGGGAAGCGGCCGTAGTCGTCGCGGAACTCCTCTAAAATCTCCAGTCCGATGGTTTTCTGTCCCTCGAGGCGGAAGGGGTTCAGCGAGTTCAGCAGGTACACCTCGCCGCGTTCGGCGAGGTCCTGAACGATATCCAGACAGGAGTCGAAGTTGCCGTCGACTTCGAGGATGCGGGCGTCGTGGAGGGCCGCCTGCGCTATCTTGCCGGCGGCGACTTTGCCGGAGGGGAGGAGCACGAGCGTCTGCATCCCGCCGCGGGCGCCGTAGGCGGCGAGGGCGGCGGACGTGTTGCCCGTCGAGGCGCAGGCGAGTCGGTCGACGCCGAGTTCCTTCGCCACGCGGACGCCGACGGTCATCCCGCGGTCCTTGAAACTGCCTGTCGGGTTCATCCCCTCGTGCTTGATTCGGAGGGTGTTCACGTCGATGTCCTCGCGCAGGCGCGGCGCCTCGTGGAGGGGCGTGTCGCCCTCCGGGAGGCTGACGCCCTCCTCGAACGGGAGCGCCGAGCGGTAGCGCCAGACGCCGCGGCCCTGCCCCTCGAAGTCGTCGAGGGAGGGCGGGTCGGCGTACTTGACTTCCAGCAGGTGGCCGCCGTCGCTGGTGTAGCGTATCTCGTCGAAGGGGGCGTACGCCTCCCCCGTCTCGATGCACTCCAGCCACACGCCGTCCTCGGCGACGTCCGGGGCGTCCGGCGCGGGCGCGGTGAGGTCGAGGCTCATTGTCCGATGCGACACGTTCGGTGGGCAAAAGGGGGACGGTTCGGGCGCGTGCTGCCGGACCGCCGGGGGTTACGGCCGGCCCTGTTCTCCGTCCTCGTCCCCGCTCTCGCGTCCGTACCCCTCGATGCTCGCGTGGACCTGTTCGACCCACTCGTCGAGGGCGGCGTGGAGCATCTCCTTGGCCTCCGGCAGCGGCGTCGCGGTGTACTGATAGACGTAGCCGCCGGGGTCGAGCAGTCGCCGCTCGCGGTCCGCGAGGCTCTTCTCCATCAGCGTCGTCAACGAGCGGTTGACGTTGCTCCGGTCGCGCTCTAAGATGTCCGCGAGTTCGGCGACGGTGCTGCCGGGGTTGTCGAGGAGGGTGAGGTAGGTCCGACTCTCGTGGGTCTGGATGCCGAACACGCACGCGAGCACGTGCTGGAAACTCGGGTCGTCCGTCTCGATGAGGTCCCCTATGGCTGGCGTGTCGCTCATATCCTCCTCTTGACCGCCCGGCCGATTAAAACGACCTGCAACCGGCGGCCGCCGCGGACGCCGGCCCCGCCTCAGTCGCTCCGCGCGTAGCCCATCTTCACGATGCAGTCGCGCATCCCCTCCTCGTCGGCGTGTTTGTGCAGCGTCGTCGGCGTGTCGCAGTAGTACGTCGTGCCGTCGTGCCGGAGCGACACCTCGTGGACGCCGCCGAGCATCTCCGCTTCGACGACGACGCGGCGGCCCTCGCGGACCGCGTCGATAATCTCTTCGACCGTCAACTCGCCGGACTTCGCGCGAAGCGGCTCGGACATCGGCCGTACCGAGGGACCTCTCGATAATGAGGGTACCGTCGGCGGAAGCCCGTGGCGGGGAGAAGGGACTCGGCGCGAACGCGACGACGTCAGTTCGTGCCGGGGTTCGACTCGGGTTTCGACGTCGGCGGTTCGACGCCCTCGGCCGCCTCGGCGTTCGTCGTCTCCTTTTCGACGTCGACGTGCCAGCGGTCGACGGTGTCGTCGTACTCCCCCAACCGCGTGCTGACGGCGGATTTCAGCTCGTCGTCGTTGATGTTCACCTCGAAGATGAACGTCACCTCCTCCTCGCCGCGGTGGGATTTCTGGATGTTGGCGCTGATGAGTTCGTTGTCGAAGTAGTACGGCGCGAGTTGGGTCATCACCTTTCGGTAGACGGTGTCCTCCACCTTCCGGAGCGCCCGCCGGCCGGCGGAGTCGGCGGCGCGGGCGACGTAGCCGATGGACTCGCTCCAGCGTTCGACGGCGCCGTCGTTGTCCCCCTCGTCCACCTTCTGGTAGGACTCCGAGAGCTTCTCGCCCGCCGTCTGCAGGTCCTCGTTGGGCTCTTTGCCCGCCTTCTCCCCTTCACCCTCGCCGACGCTGGCCTGCGCCGCCGTCTTCTCGTTCACGTCCTCGCCCAGTCGCTCGTGCGCCTTCGGACGCCACTCGTCCCACTGCTCGAACGCCTCTCCCTCGACGCCGGCGTCGCGGAGCGCGCGGGTGATACGCTCGCCGTGTTCGACGACGTCGCCCCACGACCCGCGGATTTTGAAGCCGGAAACGCTCTCTTCCATCTGGTTGATGGGTGATAAGTCCGGAGCCGTATAAAACTCTACTTGCGGCTTGCATCCGTCGAACTGTCACACGGTACCCCGTCTCAGAGCCGTCGACGCGGCCGAATCGGGGCGAGTCTAGCGCGACCCGTAGACGAACCGCGAGGCGGCCGAATCGAGGCGGGAGACGGCGCTCGAAAGCCACGCGGCGGGCGAGGTGGCCCGCAACTCCCGGTCGGAGAGTTCGATGCGGTCGTCGCCGAACGCCGACGCGCGCCCCCCGTTGTCGTCGCTGCCGTCGTCCGTCGCCTCTTCCGCTCCGACGGCGTCCACGACGGTGGACATCGCACACCGACCGCAGGACTCGGTTCGTTTTTCGGACATCTCGTTCGCTCTCTAGCAAGAACCATCACGATTAAAGCGTTGCGACCACAGCGGACCCGAGGCGCTTTTCAGAACGTGCGGAGTGTGAGCGGTATGGGATACCGCGTCGTGGACTGCGAGGACGTAGCGCCGAGCGACGACAGGGACTGTGAGATGCGCCGCCTGTCCGAGCCCGCGGGGTTGGAGAACGTCGCGCTCAATCGGTTCCGCGCGGAACCGGGGCAGGAGATTCCGCTGGCGTATCACTACCACGAGGAGCAAGAGGAGGTGTTCTACGTGCTCTCGGGGACGCTGGCGGTCGAGACGCCCGAGGAGACGTACGAGGTGGGCGAGGGCTGTCTGTTCGCCGTCGAGCCGAAAAGCCCGCAACGGGCGTACAACCCCGCGGACGCCGACGACGCCGTGAGCGTCCTCGCCCTCGGCGCGCCGCCCGTCTCCGGCGACGCGGTGCCGTACGACCCGGAGGACGGGGAGGAATGAGCGAGGCGGCCGACGACGCGGACGACTCGTTCGACCCGAAGGCCGCCGCCGAGGAGGCGGGCGTCGACCTCTCGGCGGTGCCCGACTGGGCGGACGAGTACCTCGACAGGGTGTCCGACCGCCTGATGTTCAACTACGATTTGGAGAAGGACCGACGCGTCCGCGGCGAGCGGTTCGACCTGTTCGGCGAGATGCGCATCGAATCGGAGAAGCGGTTCTTCCACCCCGCGCTGAACTACGCGAACCACGAGACCCGCGAGTTCCTGTTCGCCCGGCGCGTCTCGACGGCGACGAGGGCGGAGTTAGAGCGACTGGTCGACCTCGGACACCAACTAGCGGGCGAATGGATAGACGCCGACGAGGAGCACTTCGGCACCGACTTCACGTTCGTCCTCGTCGCCGACGCGGTGCCCGAGGACGTGCGCGCGTTCGTCGCCGAGTTCTCCGACCGGACGCTCCTGAAGTTCGGCTACTACGGCCACTACGAGGTGAACCTCGCCGTCGTCGCGCCCGACTCCGAAGACGCCGTCGCCAGCGAGGGCGCCGACGCGGCGCGGGCGTTCACGCTGTGGGACGACGCGGACCCCACTCGGAGAGAACGGGGCGTCGTCGCCCGCTTTCTGGACCGTCTGCGCCGCTGAGCGGGCGGAATCGAAGGAAAGCGAGAAACGAGAGACGAGACGCGAGGAGGCTCGGGACGGCGGTTCGCGCGCGGTTCAGTCGTCGCCCGGCGAGTACCCGCCCTCGCCGGGACGGTCGCGGACGCGGTTGATATTGCGGTAGCCCATCACCACCAAGGAGAGTGCGAGGTAGATGAGCACGAACGCGATGGCGATCTGAACCACCGCCGAGAGCATGGCGAACGCGCCCGCCTGAGCCATCCACTCCGCGTTGAGGAACTTCGCGTAGATGTTGTCGTGCACCGCCAGCCACAGCAGTCCGATGACGGTGACGAACGTCATCAGCGCCATCGGCGCGCCGGTGCTGATGAGCTGTTTAGACTCGCTCCAGTTGGCCAGCCACACCGTCGCGGTGAGCAGCGCCAGGGCGGCGAGCAGTTGGTTCGCGCCGCCGAACAGTTGCCACAGGGTCAGCCACGAACCGCTGGTGATGAGGACGTACGCCGGGAGCGCCTGCACGACGGCGTTGCCGTAGCGGTCCGCCGCGAACGATTCGACCGAGGACTCGGGCGTCCCGATTATCTCCTCCATCATGTACCGGCCCAGACGGACGGCCGTGTCCGTCGAGGTGAGGAGGAAACTGACGAGCACGAGCGCCATGAACGGCCCGCCGAAGGAGGCGGGGACGCCGAAACTCGTCAGGATGATGCCGCCGCCCGTCGCGAACGTCGGAAGCGCGAGGCCGATGCCGCCGCCGACTTCGGGCGCGACGATGGCGACGGTGATGAGCGCCACGGTGGCGAGCAGACCCTCGCCGAGCATCCCGCCGTAGCCGATGACGCGCGCGTCGGACTCCCGATTCAGCTGTTTGGAGGTGGTGCCCGAGGAGACCAGCGAGTGGAAGCCGCTGATGGTTCCGCAGGCGATGGTGATGAACAGGAGCGGGAACAGCGGCGCGCCCGAGCGACCGATGAAGCCGTAGTACGGTTCGAGGTTGGTCGTCAGCGGTTGGCTCGGCGTCACCGCCGCGATGCCGAACGTCGCGCCGACGGTGCCGACGATGACCGCGAGGAGCGCACCGCCGACGCCGGTGTACAGCAGGAATGACGACAGGTAGTCGCGCGGTTGCAGGAGCACCCAGACCGGGAGGGCGCTCGCGAGCGCACCGTACAGGAGGATGACGGGCACCCACGCCGCGGTGTTGGTGCCGAGCGAGGACGTCCCCGGAATCCACGACCCGCCGCTCGCGAACAGCACGAGGGTGTCGGCGGGCGCCCGCGAGGCCGGTTCGAAGAGCGCGAGGGGATACATCGTGCCCAACCAGACGCCGACGAACATCGCGACGACGAACGCCACGGTGCCTGGGATAAAGGGGAGGTTCAGTTGGTAGAGGTAGACGCCGAAGACGACGGCGAGTCCGATGTAGATCAGACTGGCCGTCGCCGCCTCGGGGTAGGCGTTGAACACGATGGCGACCACGAGGGCGAACACCGCCACGACGAGGACGATGGTGAGAAAGGCGAACCACAACAGCATGTTCTTGCCCCGTTCGCCGACGTACTCGCCGATGATGTAGCCGATGGACTTCCCCTCGTGTCGGAGACTCGCCGACAGCGAGACGAAGTCGTGGACGCTGCCCATCAGCGGGTTCCCGATGGCTATCCACGCCAGGGCCGGGACCCACCCCCAGACGACGCCGGCCGTGATCGGGCCGACGATGGGCGCCCCGCCCGCGATGCTCGAATAGTGATGCCCGAGTAAGACCGGCTTCTTCGCCGGGACGTACTCCTGCCCGTCCTCGTACTTGTGCGCCGGCGTCTCGCGACTGTCGTCGAGTTCGACGAACCGGGCGAGATATCTCGAATACCCCAGATACCCCGCCGTGAAGAGCACGAGTACCGCCGCCACGAGCCAGATGACTTGTACCATTGTATGACAGCCTCACTCACCCCTCATGGATAACAGCGGTTTAATGGTAACGATTGTTATCGTTCGAAACCGGACGCTGAAAACCTCTCGCCGGCGATACTCGGCAAAATGGTCCGATTTCCGGGGAGAGTACCGGTCGCTACGCGGGCCGTTCGGCGGTCGCGTCGATGTCCAACTCGGCGGCCACCTCTTCGAGGAAGTCGCCCTTCACCTCGGAGACGCGGGTGGCTATCTCGGCGACGACCGGGTAGTCGAACGACTCGCGGAGTTCGCGCAGGCGTTCGCGTTCGGTCGCAACCCGGTCGCGGAGGAAGCGCGCGCCGCGGCCCTCCTCGTGCGGTTCGGGTTCCGGCGTGAGGCGGTTGACGGCGAGGCCGCCGACGGTCAGCCCGTAGGATTCTAAGTCGTCGGCCGCCCGGCGGGTCTCCCGCAGGGAGAGTTCGTCGGGGTTGACGACGAGGAAGAACGTCGAGGACTCCCTCAGCGTCTCGCCCGCGAACTCGAAGCGCTCCTTCCTGCCCCGCAGGCGGGCGAGGATGGGGTCGCCGTCCATCACGCGCCGGGGTTCGTTGTTGCCGATGGCGGCCTTCTCGTAGAGGTCGATGGACTTCTCGCGCTTGTGCGCGAGGCGGTCTATCCACCCCTCCAAGAGGTCGGGCAGGGAGAGCAATCGGAGCGTCCCGCCGGTCGGCGAGGTGTCGAAGACGACGCGGTCGAACTCCTCGGCGGACTGCATCACCTCGATGAAGCGGTCCATCAGCGCCGACTCGTACGCGCCGGGCGTCTGGTGGGCCATCTCGATCTGCCTGTCGATTTCGTTGACCATCGCCGGACTCACCTGACTGCTCATCGCCCGCTTGGTCTCCATCAGGTGCCGTTCCACCTCGCTGTCGGGGTCCACCTCCATCGCCGAGAGGTTCTCGACGCCCTCCACCGACCGGGGGTCGTTCCCGAACTCCTGGTCGAACACGTCGGAGGTACTGTGCGCCGGGTCGGTGGAGACGACGAGCGTTTCGAGGCCGGCGCGGGCGCACTTTACTCCGTAGGCCGAGGAGAGGGTGGTCTTGCCGACGCCGCCCTTGCCGCCGAAGAAGACGAACTTGCGCATCGTCAGAAGTGGTACTGGTGGCCCTTGCGTTCGAGCAGCGACCCGCGGTCCCACATCCGCCGCTCCCACGCCTCGAACTCGTCTTCGAGGTACGGGAGGAGTTCGGCGGTGTAGTAGGAGACAGGACTCGGAATGCCGAATGCCTCGGGGAAGCACGCCAGCATGAACGCGTCCTCCTGGTCTTCGGCCTCCTGCTCTATCTTCTCGTACGCCGGGTGCGAGATGAGTCCGTGGTAGAAGCCGCGAAGCCACTCTGCGAGGGCCTCGCGATAGTCGCCGATGCGGTCCGCGAGCGTCATGCGTTCACGTCTCTCCTCCGAGATGGAAAGGATGTCGTTCGCGGGCATCGACGGGAATTCCGCCGGTTCAGCCCGCGACGTACCGAAAGCCGTCTCGGAGTGATTCGGTGCGTCGGGCGGGACGTTCGACCCGGTAACGGCGTCGGATTCGACGGCGGTACCGCGAGGAAAGAGCGCGCGAGGAGGCACCGCAGGTTGAAATACCGTGCCGAACCAGTCTGGAACATGAGTCTGGGCGCGGCGGACGCGATTCCGGTGACCGTGCTGACGGGGAGCCTCGGTGCCGGCAAGACGACGCTTCTGAACCACCTCCTGCGGAACGCGGGCGACCGGAAGGTGGCCGTCCTCGTCAACGACATGGGCGAGTTGAACGTCGACGCCGAACTCGTCAGCGAGGACTCCGACCTCTCCGTCGCCGACGGCACCGTCGCCGAGTTGTCCAACGGCTGTATCTGCTGTGAACTCCGCGACGACCTCGAAACCGCCGTCGTCCGCCTCGCCCGCGAGCGCTCGTTCGACCACCTCGTCGTCGAACCCTCCGGCATCAGCGACCCCGCGCCCGTCGCGCGCCTGTTCACAGGCGGGTCGCCCGCGGCCGCCAGATACGACGTGGACGCCGTCGTCGCCGTCGTCGACGCCCGCCAGTTCGCGGATACGTTCGACGTCGACGAGACGCGTGGCGTCTCGTCTGCCAACCGGAACGCGAAGCGTTCCGGTGACGTGGACGGCGAGGGAATGCCGACTCGGACCGTCGAGGCGGGAGCGGACGGCGAACGCCGCCCGCTCTCGGACCTCCTGGTCGAGCAGGTGGAGTTCGCGAACCTGGTCGTCCTGAACAAATGCGACCTGGTGAGCGACGCCGAACGGGAGCGGGTGGAGTCGGTCGTCCGCGCGCTTCGACCCGACACCGAAATACTGACTGTAGAGTACGCTGCGGCGCCGGTCGACCGACTGCTCGACACCGGCCTGTTCGACCCGGGGACGGCGGCCGAACGCGCCGGGTGGCGACGGATGCTGGACGCGGACGGGAGCGGCGACCGAGACGACGGCGTCGGACACGACCACGACGACCACAGCGACCACGACCACGGCCACGGCCACTCGCACCCCGAGGAGGCGTACGGCGTCGACTCGTTCGCCTACCGCCGCCGCCGGCCGTTCCACCCCGCGCGCGTCGCCGCCCTTCTGGCGGCCCTCCCCGAAAGCGTCCTCCGGGCGAAGGGGTCGATGTGGGTCGCCGGGCGCGAGGACGCCCACCTCACTTACAGTCGGGCCGGCCCCTCGGCGTACGCCGAAGTGACGGGTCGGTGGGTGGCGAGCCTCCCCGAGTTCGAACAGGAGGCGTACCGCAGAAACCGCTCGGACCTCGGGTTCGAGTGGGACGAGGAGTGGGGCGACCGGCGCACGGGATTGGTGTTCATCGGCCGCGAGATGGACGAGGAGGCGTTGGTCGCGTCGCTGGACGACTGCCTGCTCACCGACGCGGAGTTCTCAACCGAGTGGGACGCTTTCGAGAACACCTTCCCCGCGGACCCCGGCGGGCGGACGACGCTGTCGGAACCGACGCCCGGAGAGCGGGAGTAGTCGACCCGCGTTCACGCGTTCGCGACGTCCGCGGCGAGGGCGTCGAGGGCGCGTTCGAGTTCGCCGCGGCGCTTCCACGCCGCGAGGCGGTCGGTCAGCGAGGGGAAAGGAAGGCCGAGTGCGACCGACGACCGGGCGGTGACGGTGACGCCGCCGTCGTCCGGGTCGACGGCGACGACCGTCTCCATCGACTCGAACGGTCCGGCCTCGCCGTCCTGTTCGTAGCGGAGGCCGTCCTCGATAGACTCGAAGCGGAGGGCGAACTCGACGCCGCGCGCGCCCACGACCACCACCGTCTCCGCGCCCTCGTCGCGGACTCCCCGCACGTCGAAACTTCCCTCGTACCGCACCATCGCCTCGGGGGCGAGACGACGGAACACCGTCGGCTTCGACCGCGGGACGAATCGGGAGACCGACACCTGACGCATACGCTAGTTGGGTGGAACGGCCGCGTATACCTGCCGACTCCGTTCGACGGCGAATCGACGGAATCGACAGGTCGGGGTCGGACGGCGACGGCGGTTAGCGGACGCTGTCGAGCGACCGGGCGACCGAGCGGTCGACGGTGATCCACTCTGTCGCCAGCGTTCGCTCGCCGGGCGAGAAGATCGTCAGTTCGGACGGGTTCGCGCGGTCGTCGTACAACCACTCCAACTCGACGTCGGGCGCGTCGTCGGATTCCTCGGGCGTCCGGGTCCGTTTCTTCGAGTTCATCGGTTAGGCGGTCGCCTCGGCCTTCAGGCAGTTCGCACAGCGAATCTTCCCGCCGCGCGCCTTCCCTGTCGAGACGTACTCCCCGCAGTCGAAGCACCGTACCCGACTGCGCGCGTACTCGGTGTGCGATGCGATGGGCGTCCGTCCACTGCGTTCGGTCATACTCCGAAGCATGCGGGCGGTATACAAAAGTTCTTTGGAAGAACGGACCATTATAGCGCAGTATGCTTCGTACACCAGCAACTATGACGCACTGCTCGCGAACTTCGAACTGTTCTCGGAGTACAGATGGACGAGCGGTCACAATACGTTCGGAAGGCGCGTACCGGGCGGTACTATAACGGTGCGAGGCGGAACCGTCCGGTATGGGAACGGACACCGCCTCGCGCGGCGACCCGCGCGTGCTGTTCGCGATGAACCTCGTCCTCTCGTCGGTGTTCGCGACGGTGGTCGTGTGGGGATTGGATTTCCTCGGGATGGCGACGCTCACGGTGGTGAACGTCGCGTCGTTGGCGCTCGTCGTGATGGCCGTGACGTATCTCGTGACGCGGTGACGCGACGGCGGCGTCTCTCCACGGCACTGCCTCGCGTGAACCACCCGCACGAGCGTGTCTGCGGGGGATTCATCGGAATTTATGTCGCTGGACGGTCCGCGTTTCGAACAACATGCCCATCGAAGACCGAGACGACGCGTACCTCATCACGCACGCGCTGGCGAAGGACACGCTGCTGCGACTCCGCGACGTGGAGACCGAGCAGGTGGCGTTCCGCAAGGGCCTCGTGAAACTCGGGCGCATCTGCGGCTACGAGATCATAGACGGCGTGATGGAGACGGAGTACGTGACGGTGCAGACGCCGCTGACGGAGACGACGGGCGAGCGGGTGAAAGGCCTCGACGACGTCGTCATCATCAACGTCCTCCGCGCGGCGACGCCGTTCGTGGAGGGACTGCTGAAGGCGTTCCCGCGGGCCAAACAGGGCGTCATCAGCGCCGGCCGCGACGAGGACGCCGGGATGGACGAGGAGGGGGAGTTCCCCATCACCGTCGACTACGTGAAACTGCCCGAGATAACCGAGAAGGACACCGTCATCGTGGCCGACCCGATGCTGGCGACGGGCAGCACGATGTGCGCCGTTCTCGACCACGTCCTGGAGAGCACCGACGCCGACCCCGCCGACCTGTTCGTCCTCTCGGCCGTCTCGGCGCCGGACGGTCTCCTCCGCGTCGGCGACCAGTTCTCCGAGGCGGACCTCCTGACCGTCTCCATCGACGACCACCTCGACGACGACGGCTACATCGTCCCCGGTCTCGGCGACGCCGGCGACCGGGCGTTCCGCACGAAATAGCTCCGTTCTCTCTCGTCCCGGCGCGGCTCCCGGCCCGGCCCGTCTCGGCTCAGTCGTCGGCGGGGGCCCGGCGGACGCCGCGTCCGTTGGAGACTCTTGCCGCCCCCGCGCGATCGACTCCCAGCGCTCGCTCGACCCGCGGAGGAGGCCGACGAGCGTCCGGAACTCACGAAATCGAAGAACTGCCGATAGCCCGTTCCGGTCGGTCATCTCTCCCTACTCGTCGTCGCCCGGCAGGTCGCGCAGGAGACCGAACCAAGTTCGATAGAGCAGAGTGCCGACGCCGCGGCCGAGACCGTAGCCGTATCTGAACGCGTCCGGGTCCGAGGACGCGCGTCGCAGCAGGCGCTGCCACCCGACGCTACAGAGGCCGAACAGGAGGCCGCGGCGTCGACGGGTCCGGATGCGGCCGACGTCGCGGTCGTAGAGGGCGCGATGTACCGCCGCCGTCACCGCCCCGGCGACGAGTCCGAGGGGCGAGAGCGGTTCGACGTCCTCGCCGTGTCGGCGTAGGAACCGTCGGAGCCACGCCGAGTACCCGAGCGTCGCGAGACTGAGGAGAAGTTCGAGGCGGGCGACCGTTCGTCGTTTCATCTGTTTGCTACTTCGTTCGCGCGCCTATCACTGTTGTGTCGACCGCGACGCGCCGACTCGCCGGCCCCGTCGACGGCCAAGCGAACCCCCTCACTTCGGATGGAATCTCGCCGCCGTCGGTCGTTTTTATTTCGAAGCGAACGAGGCGAAACGGACCATCCGACACCACCCGTGAGAAACGTAGGCACGGGTCGCCGTCGGGGAAGGGGCGGACGGACCGCGAAACCCCTTCACTTCGGCTCGAAAACGACAGACTGCGGCGCGGGAGAGCGACGAGAGGTGGAGCGGAAACGACCCCCGCGAGCGGAGGGGTGCGGTACGTACTCGTCCGGAGACGGCGGTTACTCGTCGGCGCCGTCGTCTCCGTCGTTTCCGTCGCCCGCGCCCGTCGAGAGGCCGTCGTCGCCGCGTTCGAGTGCCTTCGACGCGTCGTGGTGCTCGGAGTAGCCGTCGAACCAGCGGACGGTGCGTTCGAGTCTGTCGACGACGTGCCCCGGTTCGCCCGACCGGGAGAGTTCGTGTCCCTCGCGCGGATATCGGACGAGGCGGGTTTCGACGCCGTTCTTCTTCATGAACAGGTAGAACATCTCGCCGTTGTTGACGGGCACGCGGAAGTCGTTGTCCGCGTGCATCACGAGCGTCGGCGTCGTCACCTCGTCGGCGTAGGCGACGGGCGACTGTTCCCAGAGGAACTCGGGGTCCTCCCACGGCGTCGAATCGAAGTCGCCCTCGATGAGTTTGAACGCGTCCGTCGACCCGTAGAACGACGAGAGGTCGAACACGCCGCGTTGCGCGACGGCGCCGGCGAAGAAGTCGGTCTGGCCGACGATCCATCCGGTCATGAACCCGCCGAACGACCCGCCGGTGACGAACGCGTTCGACTCGTCGACGTCGTCGCGTTCGCACACCTCCTCGACGCCGTTCATCACGTCCGTCATCGTCACGTCGCCCCAGTCGGATTCGATGGCCGTAGCGAACCCCTCGCCGTAGCCGGTCGACCCCCGCGGGTTCGACCAGAAGACGGCGTAGCCGCGGGCGGCCAACAGTTGGTACTCGTGCCACATCGTCCCCGACCCGGTCCACATGGCGTGCGGGCCGCCGTGAATCTCGACGACGAGCGGATGGGGTTCGCCCTCGCCGGCGTCCGGCGGCGTCAAGAGCCACCCCTGCACCTCGACGCCGTCCGAGTCGAACCGTATCTCCTCGGGTTCCTGCACGTCGACGTCGGCGAGGTAGTCGGCGTTCACCTCCGTCAGGCGCGTCTCTTCGCCGTCCTCGAACGCGAACACGTCGCCGCGGTGGTCCCACTCGCTCTTGGCGGAGGCGACGACCGGGTTCTCGGGACTGCCGCCGACGGAGAGGCCCGTCGCGTGTCCCTCGCCGACGAGGAGTTCCGGTTCCTCGGACGCGTCTCCCCGCACGCGCCGGGAGACGTAGTGCCCCTCGTCGGGCGTGAGGAAGTAGACGAACTCCTCGCCCGGCCCCCACTCGAACCCCGAGAGGTCGACGGTGCGGTCGAGGTCCTCGGTCGGCGTGACGGTTTCGTCCGTCTCGGGGTCGTACACCCGGATATCGGAGCTTCGCATCGACAGTCGCTCCTCGGGCGTGTGACCGTACGCAACCCGGCCGTCGGCGGCCACGTCCATCACGAGGGCCCAGCAGGTCGTCCGCGTCACGTCCGAGAGTTCGTCGGAGTCGGAAGCGAGGTCCGCGGACTGGATGTCGATGACGACGCTGTCGTCGGGTTCGACTTCCCCTTGGGGATACTTCACGCCGAGGTAGAGTGTCTCGTCGTCGCGCCACGCGGGCGAGACGTGGTCGAGTTCGCCGTCGGTGAGGCGTTCGACGCGGTCCGAGTAGGAGTCTGCGTCGCCGGTCGCGTCCGCGACGTAGACGTGCGCGACGGTGCCGTCGCGGTAACGCTCGTGCTGGCGGTACACGAGTCGGTCGACGACGCGCGGGTCGGGCGTCTCGCGTTCGTACTCCTCGCCGTCGAGGCCGACGTCGAGGCCGTCTTCGCGCTCTCTCTCCGTGGTCGCCTGTTGGAAGGCGATTCGTCCCCCGTCGGGGCTCCACTCGATTCCAGAGACGCCGCCGGGGACGTCCGTGAGTCGCTCTGCCTCGCCGCCGCCGAGGGGAAGCACCCACAGTTGCGGCCGGTCGTCGTCGGCGCCCCGCGTGGAGACGAACGCGAGTCGGTCGCCGTCGGGGCTCCACCGGGGCAGGGAGTCGACGCCCTCCGCGATGGTGAGTCGCCGTGGGTCCGCGCTCCCGTCCGTTGGGACGACGTAGACGGTCTGTTCGTAGGATTCCTCGTCCTTCGGTTCCTTGCGGACGAACGCGACGCGCGTCCCGTCCGGCGACACCTGCGGGTCCTCGACCTGCACGATGTCGTGGTAGTCCGTCGCGGCGACGTGAGTCATACTCCGGCTTCGATACCTCCGCTGAAAGCGTTACGCCCACCGGCGGAGACGGCCGCTGGTGGGCGCTAACATGTGTCTTAGTTGAGAATACCTTCCGTATTTGAAGAGAATCCGGTAATTGATAAAAACCCGTATATATGTGGCGGCAGTAGGTACGGAGATATGGCAGATAATATGCGACGCCGTCAGTTCATCGCAGCGACCGGGGCAGCGGGCTTAGTCGGAATCGCGGGCTGTTCCAGCGGCGGGAACGGCGGCGAGGGCGAGACGACGACGACCGAGGGCGGCGAGTCGACGGAGACGGAGATGGGAACGGGCACGGAGACGGAGTCCTCGGGTGGCGGGTCCGGCGGCAGCGGGCGCCTCTCGTGGCACGCCGGCGGGACCGGCGGGACGTACTTCCCGCTGTCGAACGAGTTCAAGGCCGTCGTCGAGGACAACACCGACTACACGCTTCAGGTGCAGTCCACCGGGGCGTCGGTGGAGAACGTCGGCAGTCTCGCCCGCGGCGAGGCCGACTTCGCGCTCATCCAGAACGACATCGCTTACTTCGCGGTCAACGGCGAGGGCATCGACGCCTTCCAGGGGAACGCCGTCGAGAGCCTCCGCGGCGTCGCGACGCTCTACCCCGAGACCATCCACATCGTCACGCTCGCCGGGACGGGCATCGAATCCCCCTCGGACCTCTCGGGGACGACCATCAACACGGGCGACCTCGGGTCGGGGACGCAGGTGAACGCGACGCAGATTCTCGAAGCGCTCGGCGTCTCCGACTACGAGGAGCAGAACACCGGATTCTCGACGGCGTCCGACCAGTTGAAGAACGGCGACATCGACGCGGCGTTCGTCGTCGGCGGGTGGCCCGTCGGCGCCATCGAGGAACTGGCGGCGACCGAGGACGTCGTCATCGTCCCCGTCGAGGGCGACAACAGGCAGGCGGTCAAGGACGCCGCGCCGTTCTATGCCGACGACGAGGTTCCCTCCGGGACGTACGGCCTCGACTCCGCCGTTCCGACGGTGTCGGTGCAGGCGATGATAGCGACGACGACGCAGGTGGAGAACGCCACGGTCGAAGAGGTCACGGCGGCCATCTTCGACAACGCGGACCAACTCACCATCAAGACGGACTTCATCTCGGCGGAGTCCGCCCAGGAGGGGATGTCCATCGACCTCCACCCGGGCGCACAGGCGTACTTCGGGTAAGCGGTCCGTCGTGACCCCGAGACGAACCGCGCGCTCGCTCGCGGTTCTCGTCGTCCTCGTCCTCCTCGTCGCCGGGGCGGGGGCGGCGACGCCCGACGACCGCGTACTGGTGGTCGAAGACGCCGAGACCGGCGAGGAACTCTTGACGGTTCCCGTCTCGGAGGGAACGCCGGTCGCCCTCGAATACACGCACAGCGTGGAGAAGACGCGCGTCTTGGACGGCTACGCCGTCGACGGGACGAACCTCACGATGACGCGGATGGAGTTCGAGTCGTACGGGGCGGGACTCCCGGCGCGGGCGAACGTGACCGTCGAGAACGGGACGTTCGTCTTCGACCCCGAGGGCACCTACGAGGAACTGTACGTGAAGCCCGGCCGTATCGCGGGCCACGAACTCCGCGTCTGCGACGAGACGTACGACCTCGTCGCCCTCTCGGACGCCCGGTCGGTCCGGGTGGCGGTCGAACGCCGGTCCGCGCTCTCGCACGCCCTCTCGCTGGCAGGTAGCAAGCTATGACATCCGACACAGACGACCGCCGGAGCGGTGACGAAGCGGGGACGGACCCCGAAACGAACGCGCGGGACCGCGTGGTAGCCGACGGCGGCCGGGACGGCGCCGACCGGAACGACGACGGGCGAAACGACGCCGCCGACGCCGACGATGCGGACGTGCTGAGCGACGAGGAGGCCGAAGAGCTTCTCCAGGAGATAGAGCGGAAGCGCTCCCTGTCGGGCTTTGCGGCCCTCTTCGTCTCTATCGTCGGCATCGCGTTCTCGCTGTACCAGATGTGGCTGGCCGCCCGCGGCTTCACGTTCGAGGTCGACCTCCCCCTCCTCGGCGAGGTGGGCGTCGGACAGCTTCAACTGCTCCAGATAAACGCCGTCCACGTCGCGTTCGCCCTCGTCCTCGCGTTCGTGCTCTTCCCGCCGACCGACGGCTCCGGAGCCGTCGCCCGCCGTCTCGGACGCGTCGTCCCGGCGACGCGCGCGCGGTTCGGCGCCGACAGCCCGGTGACGAGGGGAGCGACGGCGGTCAGAGGCGGCGTTCGCTGGGCGGCCGTCGACGGCGACCGGAACCGCGTGACGCCCGCGGACCTCGTCTGCGTCGTCCTCTCGGTGGCCACGGCGCAGTACATGGTGACCGAGTGGTCGGAGATTCAGCAACTCCGCGTGCTGGGGTTGGCCGCGGGCCGGTCCGTCGCGGAGTATCTCGGCCCGTTCGGCGTTCTGGCCGAGGCGGTGAGCGCCGTCGGGATTCCGCTGGCCGACGTCTCCTACCCGTTCTTCCTCGGCGCCGTGGGCGTCCTCCTCGTGTTGGAGGCGACCCGCCGCGCCCTCGGTCTCTACCTCATGCTCATCGTCGCCTCGTTCATCGTCTACGCGCGGTACGGCTACTTCATCGCGCCGGACACGCCGGTCATCGGCGTCCTCTCCATCACCGAGGGGTCGTGGGCGAACATCATCCAGAACCTCTGGTACAACACCGAGAACGGCGTCTTCGGCATCCCCGTCACCGTGTCGGTGCAGTTCATCTACATCTTCATCCTGTTCGGCGCGTTCTTGGAGATGTCCGGCGCCGGCCAGTGGTTCATCGACCTCGCGTACGCCGCCACCGGGACGCGCCGCGGCGGACCGGCCAAGGCGTCCATCCTCGCCTCCGGGTTCATGGGAATGATATCCGGTTCCTCCATCGCCAACACGGTCACGACGGGGGCGTTCACCATCCCGCTGATGAAGAAATCGGGCTACCGTCCGGAGTTCGCGGGCGCGGTGGAGGCCTCAGCCTCCTCGGGCGGACAGATTCTCCCGCCGGTGATGGGCGCAGCCGCGTTCCTAATGATAGAGTTCATCGGCGTCCCGTTCTCGGACATCATCATCGCCGCCACCATCCCCGCCATCGTGTTCTTCTTCGGCGTCTGGGTGATGGTCCACCTCGAAGCCGTCCGGACTGATATCGGCGGCCTCGACCGCAGCGAAGTGGTCGACCTCGGCGCGCACCTCCGCATCGGCTGGTTCTACCTTCTCCCCATCGGCCTGCTGCTGTTCTACCTCCTGGTCGAACGCCTCACCGTCGCGCGGTCGGCGTGGTTCACGCTCGTCGCCATCATGGCGCTCGTCGCCTTCGTGGCGGCGTACGGTCCTCGAACGCGGGTGCCGCTGGTCGGCGCCATCGTCGTTCTCGCGGCCGCGCAGGTCGCTTCTTATCTCCTCACCGGCGTCGGCGCCCTCGCGGCGGCGACCGGCGGGGCGGAGGCGGCGATGGGTCCCGTCGAGGCCGTGTTCGCCGCGGGCGGGGACCTCGGAACCATCGTCGTCCTCGTCAGCCTCGCGTTCCTGCTCGTCCGCCCGCGCATCGACGCGCCGCTCCTTGATTTGGACGCCGCCGTCGACGACACCACCGAACGAGTCGCACAGTCAGTCGGCCGACCCGCGCTCGCCCGCCTGAACGCCGTCCGCTACGGCGTGTTCGTCGGCAAGTCGATGGACTCCGGCGCGCGCACCGCGACGGAAGTCGTCGTCGCCGTCGCCGCCGCGGGCATCATCCCCGGCGTCGTCAGCGCGACGGGTCTCGGCCCCAACCTGACGGCGCTCATCCGCACGACTGCGGGCGGGTCGCTCGTGCTCCTCTTGGTGTTCACCGCCGTCGCGTCCATCATCCTCGGGATGGGGATGCCGACGACGGTGACGTACATCATCCTCGTCTCGCTCCTGGGGCCGGCCATCGCGCAGTCCTCGGACATTCCCCTGCTCGCGGCCCACCTGTTCATCCTCTACTTCGGCGTCATCGCGGACATCACGCCGCCGGTGGCCGTCGCCGCCTACGCCGCGTCGGGGATAGCCAAGTCCGATCCGTTCCAAACGGGGGTGCAGGCGTTCTCGCTGTCGCTCAACAAGGCCATCGTGCCGTTCGCGTTCGCGCTCACCCCCGGCATCCTGCTCCTCCGCGGGAGCGGCGAGTCCGCCCGCGTCCTCACGTTCGCCGACGTGACCGACGTGGCGTACTTCCTCCCCGAGGTGGTCATTCCCGTCGCCGGGGTGTTCCTCGGCGTCGTCGCCCTCGGCGTGACGGTCATCGGCTTCCTCTACCGGACCGTCGGCGCCGGCGAACGCGCCCTCTACGCCGTCGCGGCGCTGCTGCTCATGGCGCCGATGCTGCTCCTGAACGCCGTCACCGACGTGCTCGGAGTTGTCGGCATCCTGACGAACCTCGGCGAACCGCTCGTCCTCGACGTGGGGATGCGCGCCGCCGGCGGCGTCCTGTTCGCTTTCCTCGCGTTCCGGAACCGCCGCGGGGCGGACGAGAAACCGAATCCGACGGCCGCGACGACGAGCGACTGAGGGTCAGAAACGGTCGACGGCGAACCGTCCGAGGTCCGCCCCGAACGATTCGGGCGTCTCGCCGCGCACGATATCGGCGACTACTTTTCCGCTGTACGGTCCCAACTGGAGACCCGTTGGCCCGTGGCCCGTGCAGAGATAGGCGCCCGCCACGTCCGGTACGGCTCCCAAAACGGGCAGGCCGTCGGGGGTCAGCGGTCGGAGACCGACGCGCGAGGCGCGGAGCGAGGCGTCCGCGAGGCCGGGGGCGACGCGGAGCACCTCGTCGAACACCTCGCGCAGGCCCTCGACGGTGGTGCGCGGGACGAACCCCGACCCCGCCTCGCGGGTCGCGCCGGCGGCGACGCGGCCGTCGTCCCACGACACCATGTAGTGGCCCCGAAAGGGGCTGACGATGGGCCAACCGTCGGTGTCGGCGTCCACGTCGAGGTGAACTATCTGTCCGCGTTGCGGTTCGACGGGAATCTCGACGCCCAACTGCGACCCGAACGACTCCGACCACGCGCCGCCCGCGAGGACGACGTTCTCGGCGTCGATGCGCTCGCCGGAGTCGAGGACGACGCCGTCGACTCCTCGGCTTCCGGCCCCGTCGTCGTCGTCTCCGTCGCCGCCGGTGAGAACGAGTTCGCTCACGCTCGCCTCGCGTTCGGTCAGGCCGTGCGACTCGCCCGCCCGCCGGAGCGCCGACTCGAACGTCCGCCCGTCGACCCGGGCGGCGTCTTCGTAGTAGAGTGCGCGTTCCACGTCGGCAAGCGGCGGGAACCGCGCTCTCGCCTCGTCGGCGTCGAGTTCCCGCAGCGACCCCGGTTCGGGGATTCCGAACCGCTCGCGTCGCCCGTCGATGAGTTCCATCGTCCGCTCGAACGCTTCGACTTCGTCGTCGTTGACGGCGACGCTCAGGACGCCGCGTTCGGCGTAGCCGTGCGGGCCGTCCTGCTCGCGTTCGAGCGCCGCGACCAGTTCGTCGTAGTAGCCGACGGCCTCGACGGCGAACTCGACCCACGGTTCGTTGTCCCTGCTGGTCGTCGCCGGCGAGAGGATACCCGCGCCGGCGTCGGTGGCCCGGCCCTCGTCGCGACGGTCCGCGAGGAGCGTCTCGACTCCCTCGCGGGCGAGGTGGTAGGCGACGGACGACCCGGCGATGCCGCCGCCGACCACGACCGCCTCGTATCGGTCTGTCATGGAGGCGAGACGGCGCTCCGAGACGTGATACTGTCGCTTCGTTTGTTCCGGAGCGGGACGGGGCGAGGAAGCCGACGGAGTCGGAGACGCTACTCCACTTTATCGCTGACGCGGATGTCGACGCCGCCGTCGCTCCACAGCCCCACGGTGAGGTTCTCGAGTTCGATGGTGACGCTGATATCGACGTCGCTCGTGTCTTTGAACAGCATGTCGATGGCGTCGGGGTTGATGTTGTCGTACAGGCGGAACTCGTCGCCGGAGAACGTCGCGTGCTCGTGTTCCTGGACGGCTTCCAGTATCGCCTCGCTGAGTGCGACGTCGTCGCCGGGGTAGTACCGTCGGCGTTCGGGGTCGTGGGTCATGGGTCCCTTCTGACAGATACGCCGACCGTTCCTAAATTTCTTTTTGCAGCGACGGGAAATATATGGTCGGCGCGCGGCGCGCCGCCGTACCGGGTGATTTCGCGGAGGGTCGACCTCCGCCGCTACCCGACGTCGGCCCGACCGCTGGTGGCGCTCCGAATCCGGTCGCGCAGACCGGACCCGTCCTCGACCGGAACCCGAACGTCGAAGGAGACGTCCGCCTCGTACGCCGCCTCGAACTCGACGCCCGCACTCTCTAAGATGCCGCGGACGGTGCCGGAGTCGTCGTAGGCGACCGTCACGGCGAACGTCTCGTGCGGCACCTCCTCCGCGATTCCGGCGGCGTCGACGGCGTCTTTCACGCCGCGGGAGTACGCGCGGGCGAGGCCGCCGACGCCGAGGTTGGTGCCGCCGTAGTAGCGCGCGACGACGGCGACGACGTTTCTGAGGTCCTGCTGAACGAGGACGTTCAGCGCGGGCTTCCCGGACGAACCGGAGGGTTCGCCGTCGTCCGAGGAGTACTCGCGGAGCATCGTCCCGGACCCGGCCGACTCCCCTCCGGCGGGGACGCGGTAGGCGGGCACGTTGTGCGTCGCGTCGGCGTGTCGCTCCCGCACCGCGTCGACGAACGCCTCCGCCTCCTCGACCGTGTTCGCGCGGTCGACGTAGCCGAGGAACTCGGAGCCGCGAATCTCGAACCTTGCCTCGCCGGGGCCGGCGACGGTGCGGTAGGCGTCGGTCACGGTCGGAGTTGGCGCGGGTTCGGGCAAAAGGGTTCGGTCGTCGCGGGCGAGGTCGGTTCGGGGTCCGAGCCCTACTCGTTCACCTTCCGAAAGCCCTCCAAGTCCCCCTGCGGGCTCCCCATCTCGATGTTGACGCCCTCCACCTCGGCCTTCGGCGGACCGCGCTTGCACCAGTCGATGACGTGTTCGACGTCGCCCTCGGCGCCCTCGAACACCGCCTCGACGCGGTCGTCTTCGAGGTTCCGCGCCCACCCGTCGACGTCGTGGGCGCGGGCCGTCTCGTGGAGATTGTCGCGGAAGTGAACGCCTTGAACGGTACCGGTGACGAAAACGTGCGCGCGTGTGTCGGCCATTACGGTCGCTACGGGCGGAGCACTCAAACGGCCTGTGGCCGAGGCGGGTCAAATCAGGCGATGCTGATACGGCGGACGAACGGAAGGCTCGACAGTTCGTTCAACAGGTCGCCCGGAATCGGTTCGTCGGTGACGACGTAGAGTTTCGGGTCGTCGGTGAACTCGGGGTCCTCGCTTATCGTCTGGCGGATGGAGATGTCGCGGTCCGCGAGTCGAGACGTTATCTCGGCGACGATGCCGGGGGCGTCGGCGTCGGCGACTTCGACGGTGAGGACGGAGAGGTCGAGGACGGGCGCGAGGTCCATCAGGCTGGGAATCGACGAGATGTTCTGGAAGATGCGGCGGAGTTGCTCGTCGTCGAGGATGGCACTGGTGGTGGAGTCGACGACGCGGCGGTCGACGCCGATTTCGCGGGCGATGCCGGTGTTCGGAATCTCGATGCCGCCGGAGACGACCCGCCCCTCGTCGTTGACGGAGAACCCGCGTTCGAGGAGGAGGCGGATGACCTCCTGTTGGCTCGGACTCCCCTCGAACTTCCGCATTATCTCGTCGAACATCGCTTTTCCGGGAGATTGGAAGGCGGCGGCATTAATCCCTCGCTCGTCGCCCGACGAGGCGGTCGCGGCGGGTCCGAAGACGGCCGACCCGCGGCGGCGAGAGGGTTTAACCGCCCGCGGTGAGCATCCTGAACCATGTCCATGCGACAGCTTCGTTCGTGTGACTTCTGCGGCGAGGACGCCAGCGGCATCTACGAAGTCCTGCCCGCGGAACTCTCGCCGACCGAAGACGAACAGCGTCGCGTCGTCCTCTGCGACGACTGCCTCCAGACGCTCGAAACCGTCGTCGACCCCCTCCTCGCCCGCCTCGGCTTCGACGCGGCGGCGAGCAGAGACACCGCCGTCGAGGAACGGGAGCGCGGCGAGTCACCCGAACCCGTCTCCGCGTCGGGAGTGAGCAACCGAGAGGGCGACATCACCGAACGCCCCGTCGCCACCTCGACGGCGAACACAGTGGACGCGCCAGACGCACCGGATGCACCGGACGCGACGGACGCGACGCCGATGACGACCGAAGCCGAGGACGCAGTCCGGAGCGCCGACGGCGGAATCGACGGCGACGACGAGGACGAATCGGCCCACGGTGAAACGGCCGACGTCGACGACGACGGGAGCAGAGCGACGTCAAGCGAGGAGACGAGCGACGAGGAGACGTTCGGGGACCGACCGGCCGAGGACTACGAGGTCGACGAGGAGACGGTAGCCGAAGAGACGGAGGCCGCGACGGACGCCGAGACTCCGGCCGCGACGGAGGACGGCGCTCCGACGGCCGACGAGGAGCGTCGGGATGAGACGAGCGACGAAGAGACGTTCGGGGACCGACCGGCCGAAGACTACGAAGTCGACGACGCCGACAGGCGGCAGTCCGCCGACGGCGACCCCGCCGAGGACTACGAAGTCGAAGACGACGTGAGAGAAGAAGTGGCGGCGGCGAGCGAGGAGCTAGACGACGCGGAGGCCATCGAGGCCGAACCGGAGAAGTTCCGGCGGGTGATGCGCCTCCTGAACAACCGCGACCTCCCGGTCGACCGCGACGAGTTCGCCGACGTCGCCGCCGGCGCGTACGAACTCGACCGCTCCGAGGTCGACGCCATCATCGACTACGCGGTTCGGCGCGACGTGCTGGAAGAAGAAGACGGACGGCTTCAGAAGGCCTGAGCGGGGGGCTACAGCGCCCCTTTCGTGCTCGGGGTGTCGCTGCGACGCGGGTCCACGCGCGTCGCGTCGTCCAAGGCGCGGGCGAGAGCCTTGAACAGCGCCTCGACCTCGTGGTGGGCGTTGTCGCCCTCGATTTCGGTGTGCAACGTCAGACCGGCGTGCATCGCCAGCGAGTAGCCGAAGTGCCGGGCCATGTCGCTGGTGAAGTCGCCGATTTCGTCCTGCGAGAACGCGCCGTCGAAATCGAAGTACGGGCGACCGCTCACGTCCACGACGACGCCGGCGACGGCCTCGTCCAAGGGGACCTTCCGGTCGGCGTAGCGGACGATGCCGCGTTTGTCGCCGAGGGCCTCGTCGAAGGCGTCGCCGAGGACGATGGCCACGTCCTCGACGGTGTGGTGGTCGTCGATGTGCAGGTCGCCGTCGCACTGGACGGTCAGGTCGAACAGGCCGTGCTTGGCGAACGCTTCGAGCATGTGGTCGAAGAACCCGACGCCGGTGTCGACGGCGCTGTCCCCGTCGCCGTCGACGGTCAGCGTCACGTCGATGGTCGTCTCGGCCGTCTCGCGGGAGATGGCGGCGGTGCGCGAGGCGGCCTCTCTCCGTTCGTCGGCGTCCCCGTCGGCGTCGTCGGTCATACCGGCGTGTCGTCGCGGGGCGGTATCACGGTTGCGCTCTCGCGCCTCACGACGCGTCCGAACTGCCCCCGTCCGCGGCCGGGTCCGCGTACGGGTCGTCGACGGGAAACAGCCCCGTCGACATCAATCGGCGGACGATGGTGACGAGTCCGTTCTCGAACCCGCGGCCGAAGACGGCCTGTTCGGACTGCTCGCCCGTCGCGCCGCCCGAGTGAGTCGTGCTCACGAGGATGGTGGTTCTGTCGACCAAGAGCAGTCGCGTTATCTCCGTGGCGTCGTCTGCCGCCGTCGACCGCAACCACTCCAACTCGGAGACGAACGCCTCCGCCCCCGGAAGCACCGCGCGCACGTCCTCGTGCAGCGACTCCGACACCGTACCGACGACGACGGAGACGCCGCGGTCCTGCGCCGATTCGAGCCGTTCCACCAAGTCGTCCGTCAGCGCCGACTCGTGGCCGACGATGAGGACGACTTCCGACTCCGCCTCGTCGACGAGTTGCGTCGTGCGGGTCGCTATCGCCGCGCTTCCCGAGAGCGCCCACACCTCGTGGGAGACGTCCACCTCGTCGTCAACGGTGGCCGCCTCGACTCCCTGCAACGTCTCCCGGAGCGACTCGGTCCGCGACTCGTACTCGCTCCGGAGCGTCTGCGCCGCCTCGTCGATGGAGACGGCGCGGAACCGCTGCGGGTTCGCGTGCTGAATCTCGACGAGCCCCTGCGTTTCGAGCACGCGGACGGCGTCGTACACGCGCGTGCGCGGCACCTCCGATATCTCGCTGATGTGTTTCGCTGTGCCGCTCGGAAGCTGCGTGAGTGCGACGAAGCACTTTGCTTCGTACTCTTTCAATCCGAGTTTCTGGAGCAGTTCGACCGCTCGTTCAACGTTCGTTAGGTCTTCCATGGGTCCCAACCTCTTTGACCGGCTACTCAGTCGTCACAGTGGAGTTGACGCGCCCGAGGAAAGACGCTTCCGCTCCGAAGCACTCGTCGAGACGAGCGAAACGGGAGAGCGAGACGCGGCCGTTCCGTCGACCGAAGGGCGGCGTTCGACGGCCTCTGAGGCAGTCACTCAGTTACTCACAGTATCGCTTTCGAGACTGATAGACTCCGCGCCGCTATTGGGGGGGGGGATGGAGTTGTTCACTCGGTTAATCACAACACAAATATATCGGTGGAGGATAGAACGACGAACGGCACGCCGACAGAATGGGTCCCAACCTCTCTGCGGCGGCGTGCTGCGACTGCCCCCTCGGGGCAGTTTCCGACCGCGGAGTCCGCTCTCATTATGTCTTCAGACCCGTCCGACGACCCCCACGCCGTCGCCGTCGAACAGCTCGAAGCGCTCGGGTTGAGCGTCTACGCCGCCCGGACGCTCGTCGCGCTCGACAGTCTCGAACGGGGGACGGCCCAGGAGGTCAGCGAGGTGTCCGAGGTCCCGCGGACGCGCGTGTACGACGCCGTCGAGGAACTCCGAGAGCGGGGACTCGTCGACGTCCAGCAATCCTCGCCCAAGCAGTTCTGGGCCGTCTCGGCGGAGACGGTGAGACGCCGGTTCGAGCGCGAGTACACGAACCGGCTGGACGCCCTGTTGGAAGCCCTCGACGCTGTCGACTCCCCGCCGCGGACGACGGAGCAGCGGGGGGTGTGGACCGTCACGGGTCGCGAGTCGGTCACCGACCGCCTCCTCGAGTTCATCGACGAGGCGACCGAGGAGATCGTGTTCATGACCGTCGACGAACTGCTCTCCGAGGAGGTGCTCGACCGACTCCGCGCCGCCAGCCGACGCGGCGTCTCCATCAAAGTGGCCGGCCTCTCGCAGCCCGTTCGGGACGACGTCCGCGAGGAGGTGCCGGGGGCCGACCCGTTCGAGTCGCTGTGGGCGTGGTCGGAGACCCCCGCCGGCCGACTCTTGATGGTCGACCGGGAGAAGACACTCGTGAGCGTGCTCGTGCAGGGGAACGGCGACCACCCGCCGGAACCTCGCGACGAGACGGCGATATGGGGGGCGGGCGAGACCAACGGACTGGTCGTCGTGCTGAAGGCGATGTTCACCTGGGAACTCGACGCGAAGTCGGACGCGAATCCGGGGTCGAATCCGAATCCGGATTCGGACCCGAGCGACGGCGACCCGTCGCGGTGACCGTCGAAATCCCTCTCGTCAGAGGGGCCGCTTCGAGGGAGTGGCGCCGTCCGAACCTCGGAGGTACGCGTCGAGGAGGGTGGCGGTACCGCGCCGCAGCGCCCGCGACGCCGCGGTCTCTGAGATATCCATCTCCTCGGCGAGTTCCGCCAGCGATAGCTGTTGCGGCACCTCGAAGTAACCGCCCTCCCACGCGCATCGAAGCACCCCCCGTTGCGTCTCGGTCACGCCGTTTCCTCCGGTCGAGGGCGTCGGGTCCGACGCGCCGACGCGGTGGATAGTCAGCGGGTGCTCGGGGTCGTCGTACGCCGTGTGGAAGTGCGACATCGCTCCTCTGTCCGAGAACCGGAGCGTGAGGCGCCACTCCCGGTCGCGCAACTCGGCCCGGAGGAGTGTCCCGCCGGTCTCCCGGAGACACGCTAACAGTTGCGGGAGCGTCTCGGTCCACGAGAGCCAGTAGATCGCCTCGCCGTCCGTCTCGCCGACGCGGACCGCCTCTTCGAGGACGGGGCTGGCGCGGAACTCGGCCGCCGCCGAGCGGGCGCCGTCACCGCTCACGACGACCAGCGAGGGCGCCTCGACGCCGAACGCGGTGCGTTCGAATTCGACGGCGACCGTCGGCGGGAGACCGTTCGAGCGGACTAATCCCAGTCCCCCGACCGGCACCGAGAGTTCGAGGCGCATCTCAGGACGGCCCCTCGGGCCGGGGGCCGGAGGCGAACCGGGCCCGGGCGGCGGCGATGGTCGCGTGCGACTCGTCCTGGCTGTAGGGAGTAGCTCGCCGTTTCACGTCGGCGGTCGGTCGATTCGACGATTCGGTCGTGGATAGTGTGATTTCGAAGAACATCTGTGTTGCGTTCGTGCGGTCGAAATCCCGACGAACGTGGTCTAGAGGAGGCAAGGTACGCCGGAAACCTTGTCGTTACTTCGCATCCTCACACTATCGCTCCGCAAATCCGACACACCGTGCATTCCGTTTTCATACCGTCTGACGGGTGTCTGCCGGATATTCATGCCTCTCGCGCGGCCAAAGAACAGGTAGCCATGCGCTTGAAGGGAACGGCAGTGGCGCTGTACACGCTGACGCTCGGGTGCCTCCTGCTGTTCGCGCAGTCCGGGACCGGGACCGCACTCGGGGTCGCGCTGATAGCGCTCGTATCGACGGCCGCGGTGGCGAGAGTCACCACCGACCGGGCGGCGCGCGGGAAGCGACGACGGGACGCGGAGTGACCGGGTACGAGCGGAACGGGTGTCACGGGACCGTCGACGCGACGCTCCCGAACGCGCCGCGAGCGACGAGGACGCGACGAACGCTACTCGCGGACCGCCTCTTGGGCTTCTCCGAGCGTAAACGCGCCCTCGTAGAGGGCTGTCCCGACGACGACGGCCGCCGCGCCAGCCTCCTTCAGCGCCCGAATATCGGGGAGCGACGCGACGCCCCCGGAGGCGACCACCGGGATGTCGACCGCATCGACGACGCGGCGAGTCACGTCGGTCTGAACGCCCTCTAACTGTCCTTCCACGTCCACGTCGGTAAACAGTATCGCGCCCGCGCCGAGGTCCTCGTAGCGCGCGGCGGCCTCGGCGGGGTCCAGCCCCGTCCCCTCGGTCCACCCCGAGACGACGACTTCGCCGTCCTTGGCGTCGAGGCTCACCATCACCGACCCCGGGTGCGACTCGCTTATCTCGCTCACGACGTCGGGGTTCTCGACGGCCGCGGTGCCGAGGATGACGCGTTCGACGCCGAGTTCGAGCAGTTCGACCGCGTCGTCGGCCGACCGGATACCGCCGCCCAACTGGACGGGCACGTCGACGGCGTCCACGACGGCCTCCACCGCCTCGGCGTTCTTTCTATCGCCCTCGAACGCGCCGTCGAGGTCGACGAGGTGGAGCGTCTCCGCGCCCTCGTCGACCCAGCGCTCGGCGGCCTCGACCGGGTCGCCGTAGCGCGTCTCGGTGCCGCGTTCGCCCTGCACCAACTGGACGACTTCGCCGTCCTGCATGTCGACCGCGGGCACCACCTCGAACGTCGGGAACGCCTCCGTCATACCGGAGCGTGGACGCCCGCGGCGCGTAAAGTCACCGGAGACGGCGGATTTGCCGCGCGGGTCGGGCCCGGAATCGGCGCGGCCGACGGAGGGAGAAGCGAACCCCGAACCGTCAGTTCCAGGGGGCGAAAACGTGGGCATCGTTCGGGAGAAACGCGAGCGATTCGAAGGACACGATTCGCAACCGCTTTGACGCCGGACGAATCAAAAAGAGGTAATGAAACTGTTCGGTTCGAGCGGGACCCGGGGCGTGGTGGGTGACGGTCTCACGCCCGAGTTCGTCCTGCGCGTCGCGAAGGCGGCCGGGACAGTCTGGGCGTCGGACCGTGTGGTGGTCGCGCGCGACACCCGAACGACGGGCGAGATGTTCTCCAACGCGGCGACCAGCGGCCTCGCCAGCGTCGGCGTCAACGTGGACGTGCTCGGTCCGGTTCCGACGCCGGGCGTCGTCCGCTACTGCGAGACGGAGGAGGTGCCCGCGGTCGTCATCACCGCCTCGCACAACCCGCCGGAGTACAACGGCATCAAACTCGTCGGCGACGACGGCGTCGAACTCTCGGTCGCCGACTTAGAGCGCATCGAAGAGCACATCCTCGCGGAGGATTTCGCCACCGCCGCGTGGGACGAGGTGGGCGAGATACGCGAGGTCGACTCCGCGAACCGCGAGTACGTCGAGGACCTGCTCTCGGCCGTCGACCGCGAAGCCATCTCCGAGGCGAACCTGACCGTCGCCCTCGACCCCGGCCACGGCGCCGGTTGTCTCACCAGCCCCGAGTTCTTCCGCGAACTCGGCTGTGATGTCGTGACCGTCAACGCCAACCCCGACGGCCGCTTCCCCGGCCGCGAGTCCGAACCGGTCGGCAGCAAACTGGGCGACCTCTGCCGCCTCGTGAAGGCCAGCGACGCCGACGTCGGCGTCGCCCACGACGGGGACGCGGACCGGGCCGTCTTCGTCGACGAACACGGCGAGTTCGTCGCCGGCGAGGCGTCGCTGGCCGCCCTCGCCGCCGCCCACCTCGGACCGAACGATACCACCGTCGCCGCGGTGAACGTCTCTCAGCGACTCGTCGACGTCTGCGAGGAGACGGGCGCGGACCTCGAACTGACGCCCATCGGCGCGACGAACATCATCACTCGAATCCGGGACCTGTGGGCACGGGGCGAAACCGTCCCCGTCGCCGGCGAGGGCAACGGCGGCATCTTCTTCCCGAACTACCGCCTCGTCCGCGACGGCGCCTACACCGCCGCGAAGTTCCTCGAACTCGTCGCCGAGCGTCCGACCAGCGAGGTGGTCGCCCCCTACTCCGACTACGTGAACGTGCGCATCAACCTCAAGTACGAGAGCGACGCGGAACTCGAAGCGATGCTCGACGCCGCTCACGAGTACGCCGAAGCGTCCGAGGCGACGCCGAACACCACGGACGGCTACCGCCTCGACTACGGCGACGCGTGGGTGCTCGTGCGCCCCTCCGGCACCGAACCGAAAGTCCGCGTCTACGCGGAAGCGCGGAACGAAGAGCGGGCCGCGGAACTCGCCGCGGGCGCCGAAGAGGCGCTCAAGGACGCGCTCGACCGAATCTGAACGGAATCGACGCCGGCCCCGTCTCGACTCCCGACTGGCTCACCCGCAGACCTGTCACTTCGATATCTGTTTTGTCGTCGCTCCCGGCGGCCGACGTTCCCGCGGACCGACACGACCACGAGCGAGCGACGGCGCGACCCGAGACGAGGAGTTCGTCCCGACGCGGGTCAGTCCTCGTCGAGTTCGGCGGTCAGGTTCTCGCGCGCCTCGCGGAGTTCGCGCAGGTCCGTCTCGACGGCGCCCGAGCGCAGTCTGTCGACTTCGTCGTCGGTCAGTTCCGTGCGGGCGCGCGCCGCCGTCCGGAGGCGGTCGTAGTCGTCCAGTCGCGTCAGTTTCCGTACCTCGCGCAGGCGGGCGACCGCCTCCTCGCTCGCGAAGCGGTCCAGCACCGAGACGAGTTCGTTCGCGCGGCGGCGGAGCGTCTCGGCCGGCGGCGGCGGGAACGACACGCGCAGGGGGCCGGCGTCGAGTCGTTCGAGGTAGGTCCGGTGGACGGCGACGGCCGTCTGGAGGGCCGCCGGGTCCTCGGCGTAGTGGTCGAGTTTCGACCCCGTGTAGTCGGCGAACTCCAGCAGTTTCGGAATCGGTTCGTCGGCGTCAGGGCTCTCGCGGACGAACGACCGGAGGTCCCGCGGCGGCGTCCGGTAGTCGACGAGCGAGTACCACTCGGCGGCCTCGATGGCCGTGACGACCTCGTAGGCCGACTCCTCGCGCTTGTACGTCCGGAACTCCTCGGTGACGGCGTCGTTGTACGTCTTCACGGGGTCGCGGAGGCGTTCGACCGGCGCGTCCACGTCCGCCTCGCCGAGTTCGAGCAGTCGCTGCAGTTCCTCGAGGCGGGCGTCGATGTCCTTCCGTCGGAGTTTCGCGTCACGCCGCGCGGCAGCCAGGTCCTCGCGCGTCTCGCGTCTGCGGTCGAGTCGGTCGACGGCCGCGGCGGCGGGTTCGAGGTCCTCGCGCGCGCCCTCGAAGTCGCGTTCGCGGAGGCGGCGGCGGTCGAGTCGGTCGGCCGCGGCCTCGAACGCGTCGCGGTGCGGCAGGTCCTCGGGGAGGTCCTCGACGAGTCCGAGGAACTTGTCCTGGAACTCGACGTACGCCTGGAAGTCGCCGGACCCGACGGCCGAGTCCTCGTAGCGGTCGAGGAGGCGCGTCGCCTTCCGGTAGGCGTCGGCGGCGGCGACGACGGACTCCTCGCCCGTCTCCGCGACCGCCGACTCGGCCTCGTCGCGGGCCGCGCGCGCCTCGACGAGTCGTTCCCGCAGGTCGTCGGCGTCGGCCGCGGTCGGAGTCGAGTTCTCGTCTGTCATCTCGAATCAGTAGACGTCGTCGGGGTCGAACACCGTCTCGCCGACCTCCTCGCCGTCGACGGTGCGGTAGAAACACGAGCGGTGGCCCGTGTGACACGCGCCGCCGGTCTGGTCGACGAGGTAGAGGAGAGTGTCGGCGTCGCAGTCGACGCGCACCTCCTCGACGGACTGGGTGTGTCCGCTCGTCGCCCCCTTCTCCCAGAGTTCGTCCCGACTGCGGGAGTAGTAGTGCGCGCGGCCCGTCTCGCGGGTGCGTTCGAGGGCCTCGGGCGAGACGTACGCGAGCATCAGCACCTCGCCGGAGTCGGCGTCCTGCGCCACCGCGGGGACGAGACCGTCCGCCCCGAAGTCGACCTCGACGTCGTCTGTCATCGACTGAGGACACGTGATTCCGGCCGATATGTCTTGTGTACCGGTGACAGCCGTCGAGTCGCGGACTATCGGTCTCAGTCCGCGCCGTCGCTCTCTCCGCCGCCGGATTCGGCCGTCGAACCGGATGCGGCGGCCCCCCGGCGTCCGAGGCCGATGCCGGCGGCGACGGCGGCGAGGACGGCGCCGAAGACGAGGGCGACCAGCGCCCACCGGAGCGAATCGGGGAGCGGAAGGCCGGCGTGGACGCCCATCGTCCCGACGGTGGAGAGGAGGACGGCCGGGACGGCGTTCGCGAGGGAGACGTCCTCGGACCCCCGTGTCCACGTCTCACGCTCCCGGTATGTGAGCGCACCCGCGACGCCCCACGAGAACGCGGCCGTCGCTGCGAGCAACAGGTCGGGGTACAGGAGGTACGAGACGACGCCGCCGAGCAGACCGCCGACGAGTGCGACGGCGCGGGTGGTTCGGGACACGCGCGACCGTTCGTCTGTGCGGTCCAAAAGTGTCGCGTCGGCGAAACGTACTCAGACCAGACCGAGTGCGCCGACGACGCCGAAGACGATGTCGCCGTAGGTGAACGCGACGACGGTGCCGAGGAACATCGGGACGAGGAACGGGATGCCCGGCGATATCCACACCTCCTCGCGGGCGGCGACCACTTGGAGGCCGTCGCGGAGTTTCTCCGGCGTCGTCCCGTATGCCGTCGAGTCGATGTCTTCGAGGAACGCCTCGGCACCCCAGGGGTCCTCAGCCGCGACCGAACCGCCGTCGACGGCCATCCCGTCGCCGACGGCGCCGTCCGTCGGGTCGTGCGTCTCGGTGATGCTGTTCGGGTCGCGGAGTCGGTCCGGTCGCTCGCGCAGTTCCGCCAGCGTCGTCCCCCGCCAGCGGAGGTACATCCGCAGGGCGTCGATGTCGAGGCCGTTTCTGGTGTACCCCGTCGTCGTCTCGAACAGGCGACCGTGCGCCGTCGATAGCGAGGCGACGGACACCCGGCGACCGAGGAGCATGAGGGGGAGTTCGGCGTGCCCGTCGAAGAGGTTCCGGACGCCGAGGGCGAGCGGATACCCCACCGCGAGCACGACGGTGTTCGTCAGGACGGTCATCGAGAACACGCCGAGCGTCGTCCTGACGACGGGGAGTCCGAACCCCGGCAGGAGGTACTGCGGGAACGTCGGCAGCAGTATCGAGATGGTGATGAGCGCCTTCGCGTCGGCGCCGCCGAACCCGCCGAGTCGCCAGAACACGTACGAGAGGGGCGCGACGAACAGGAGGCTGATACCGACGCGCAGGAAGTACAACTGGTCGACGGGTCGGAAGGCGAGATGTCCGAGCGACTCCCACGCGAGGAGCACCGCGCCGAGGGCGACGAGGGGATACCACACGACGGAGGGAACCCGTCGCGTTTCGATGTCCCGCCACGCCGCCCATCCCAGAAGGGGCAGGACGACGAGTCGGAGGAGGTCCGGTACGGAGGCGACCATACAGGTCGAACGAGTCCGGGGGGAGTTATCGTTTTGGAATATTGAAACGCCGCGACCGAAGACGGAGGCGCGCCTCCGGGCGCGACGTTCGGAGAGTAAGTGTTCAGGTCAGTCTGTCGACGCTTCGACGTTCGGGGAGCGGCTCACGCCGTCGCCGTCACGGTTCGACGGGGACGTGCAGCGTCGACTGAATCCACGCGTGGTGGTTCTCGGTGTCTTGGATGACGGTGAGAGTGCCGCCGTCGTCGGTGTACTGGATGTATCTGTAGCGGTCGGTGCTCCCCCGTTTCGAATCGGTGTTGGTGGACATGTATCAGGTGTGCGGTCGTGGTCGTGGTCGTGGTCGAAACGCGCTGTTCCCCGTTAGCCGTCGCGTCGGCCATGCTCGCCGTCGTCTATCCACGCTGTCCTGCAGACCGCGCTGCAGAACAGGTAGACCGTCGAGGGGTCCGCCGGCGCGACGGCGGCCGGATGGCGGCGCGTCGGGTCGACCGCCTCCCCACAGGCGGCGCACAGTTTCCCGTTCGCGTCGGCGTCCGAGCGGTGACACTCCTCGGCAACTTCGTCGTCCCGGCGACGGCTCTCGTCGGGGGCTTCGTCGTCCGGATACCGCATCAGCGTCCACCTGCCGACGGTGACGCGCCCGACGCGGAACTCCGTCGACGCCGGTTCGCCGGCGGGACGGTCGGTCGGATTACCGCGAGTCGGCATCGCCTCGGCC
This sequence comes from Halogeometricum sp. S1BR25-6, assembly GCF_031624495.1. NCBI lineage: Archaea > Methanobacteriati > Methanobacteriota > Halobacteria > Halobacteriales > Haloferacaceae > Halogeometricum > Halogeometricum salsisoli. The sequence goes on from NZ_JAMQOP010000001.1 coordinate 72,897, forward strand.
GCCCGCCGCCGTCTCCACGTCGGCGGCAGCGCTGGGGTGCTCGGACTCGAACCCCGCCGCCGTCGACGGCGCGCGCGTGGCCGAGACGGTTCCGTCGTTCTCGACGGTCACGTCGCAGCCCTCGTACCGGAACGACAGGTCGGCGTCGTGTCGGACGGTCCCGGACGGGGCCGAACCGAACAGCGTCTCAACGGCGTCGGTGTCGACGACGGTCCCCAGCGGTTCGAGTTCGAGCGGATCGGTGGCCGTGAGTTCGGACACGGCATCGACCACGGCGAAACAGACGTCCCCCTCCGAACTAACGCAGATAGTTTGACACTCACTCATGTTCTGACGACATACAGTATCGCGGCTAGCCCTATGGGGCTGTGGCGTATCCGGATATCCCCCCCGGAGGTCCGACCGCTATACTGATTCATCGTCCGGTCGCTCCTCCCCGAAGACGAGCGAGAACAGTTCGTACTCGCCTTTCCGGACGTGTCGGTTCACCGTCGGTTGCGAGACGTCGAGCAGTTCGGCGACCTGTTTTCCGGTCGCCTTCCGCGGCCAGTCGAAAAAGCCCGCGAAGTACGCCGTCCGGAGCACCTCTTCCTGCCGGTCCGTGAGCCGCTTGCGGTAGCGCGCGCGGAACTCCGATTCGGTCTGGATGGGCCGTTCGAGTTCGCGGCGGGCGACGAGTTCGACCCCCTCGTACGTCCGGAGAAGCATGTCCAGGAACGCCCGGATATCCCCGGTCCGCGGGAGTTCGACGGTGAGCGTCGCGCTCTCGGGCGTCGCGGTGAACCCGGTGGGGTGCGCGCCGTAGTCGAGGAGCGAGCCGAAGAAGTTGCCCTCTTCGAGCGTCGCCTCGAACAGGTGGCCCTCGTCGCGTTCGGAGATGAGACTCGGGTCGCTGATGGTCGTCGACTGCGAGGCGACGGAGAGCGCCTGGTCGGGGTCGATGCCGGCGACGGCGAAGAAGATGCGGACCTCGCCGTCGCCCCGTTCGACCAGCGCGTCGAGTTCGAACGTGCTCCCCGTCTCCGACGCCAGCGTGACGGGCGCGATGTCCACGCCGTCCATGCGGAACTCCAGTTCCACGGCCCGGTCGCTGACGAGCGCCTTCCGTCGTTCGAGGGCGTTGATGGCGAAGCCGATGGTCTTGCCGAGTTCCGCCAGCACGTTCACCTCCAGTTCGTCGAAGACGCCGGGTTCGCCCGCGTACAGATTCAACACGCCGTACATGGTCTCTTTGTACACGAGCGGAACGGAGATGGACGCGCGGAACCCCCGCTGGAGCGCCTTCGCGCGCCACGGTTCGAAGGGCGGGTCGGTGTGGAGGTTGTTCTGCACCTGCGGTTCGCGCGTTCGGACCGCTCGGCCGGCCGGCCCCCGCCCCGTCGGACTGTCGTCGGCGGTGACGGTTATCTCGTCCAGGTAGCCGCGGCCGACGCCGGCGGACGTCCGGGAGACGAGGTCGCCGCCGACGGTCTCCTGTTCGCCGATCCAGACGAACCGGTAGGGGTCCGCGTTGGCCAACTGCGTGCAGACGACCTGCTCTATCTCCTCGCGCGAGGTGGCCTCCGTGAGCGCCCGCGTCAGGTCGCGGATGACGGTGTTGATTCGGTTCACGCGCTCTAAGGAGGCCGTCCGCGCCTCCAACTCCTCCTTCTGCTCGCGGAGCGTCTGCTCTCTGTCCGTGCGCTCCAAGGCGGCGCGCACGTTCGCGACGAGGATGTTCGCCAGGATGACGTCCGTCTCGGAGAACGCGTTCGGCTCCGTCCGGCCGCTGACGAAGACGCCGTACTTGCCGATGGGGAGGACGACGGCGCTCCGGAGCGGCGACTCCGAGGACTCCTCGGCGGCCAGGTCGTCGAACACCGCGCTGGTGCTGCTGGCGTACACCTGCCACGGGATATCGGAGTCGGGGCCGAACAGCGACCCGTCGCCGACGTACGCCTCGGCGGCCTCGGTGCGCGCGGTGACGACGAGTTCGCCCGCCTCGTCGTACAGTTTGATGTTCGAGAGGGGGAACTCGAGCGTCTCCGCGGCCGCCCGGGCGGCCAGTTCGCACACCTCCTCGGCAGTCTCGGCAGTCGTCAGCGCCTGCGCCGTCTCGTTGAGCGAAGCGAGTTGCGCCTCCCTACGCTGTCGTTCGGTGACGTCGCGGACGACGCCGACGCGGCCGTACGTCCCGTCGCCCAGCGGGAACGGCGAGATGCGCGTCTCCGTGGGGACGTCGCCGTGCGGCGTCGGCACCGTCGTCTCGTAGGTGACGACGTTCTCGTCGTTCCGGAGCAGTTCCGCCAGCAACGATTCGACCTCCTCGTTGGTCTCTTCGTCGGACACGGTCGTCGCCGGTTCGCCGAGCAGTTCCTCCTCGGACCGCCCGACCAGTTCGGTGTACGCCCGGTTGACCGCGACGAACCGGCTCCGGTCGTCGAGGACGTACACGCCGTCCTGAACCGTCTGAACCATCGCCTCGTACCGCTCTAGCTCTCGCTCGCGGCGCTTGCGTTCGGAGACGTCGCGGGCGACGCCGACGAAGCGGCGCCCGTTCGCCGAGCGGAACTCGTTGAACGCGAGGCTCAGTTGGACCTCGTGGCCGTCGCGGTGGAGGGCGGGGAGTTCGACCTCCCCCCAGTCGAGGCGGCGTTCGCCCGTCGCGAGGTAGCGGGCCAGTCCGCGCCTGTGGCGGGCCCCCATCTCCTCGGGCACGATGACGTCCAACGACTCGCCCACGAGGTCCTCCGGCGGGTAGCCGAGGATGTCCTCGACGGCCGGGTTCACGAACCGGATGACGTTCTCCTCGTCGATGGAGAGGATGAGGTCCGAGGAGACGCCGAGAAGCGTTTCGAGCGTCTCCCGGGCTTCTCCGTCCGTCCGCTCGGATGGTGCCGTCCGAGCGGCGACGGCGTAGTCGCCGAGGACGGCGGCGCCGTCGGGACCGGTGTCCGGGACGTACTCGTCGACGCCGGCCTCGCGGACCCGACCGAGGAGTTCGGGCGAGTGGGCGGCGTCGAACAGGACCGTCGTGACCGACGGATACCGCGCGGCGACGGACGCGAGGAAGCCGACGCCGTCGGCGGCGAACGAGGCGTCTCCGTCGGTGTCGGGAGGCGCGTCGTCGTCGGGCGGGGGACCACCGGAGGATTCGACGGTCGGAAGTTCGAACCGAGCGACCACGCAGTCGACCGACGACTCCGAGAGCGCCGTCTCGGCGGCCGAGACGGTTGCGACGGTCCGGAGTCGGAGGTTCGGGTGCGACTCCCGGAGGGTCGCACGAAGGGCGTCAGTGCGGTCCCGGTCAGGGTCGACGTAGAGGGCGAGGGGTTCGTCTGAGGACATGGAAGGCGGGCGAGAGGTAGGCGGCGTTAGCGAATCTATGTGTCTGGCTATCTGATAAATGACTCGGCCGCGGCGAACGGTGCTGCGGAGGCGGCCGGAGACGGCGTATCGACGGCGCCGGGCCGCGGTTCGAACGGTATATCTCTGTCACGTCCGCTCGCCGCCGGGTCGACGTCGCGGTCGGTGATTCGTCGGAGTGCGGACCCGCTGCGGTCGCCCTCGGAGAAGAGGGCAATCGAGTTGCTAAGGTACGCTCGCCGTACTAGTCATGGACAGTTAATTTCCGATAAGCATAGATGATGTAAAAAGAGGTTTCAACGGCAGCGTGTAAACATATCATCGAAGTTATCGTCTTACGGTACGCCGGCGAGCGGTGCTCCCTCGACCGCTCGTCGTCCCCCATCCATGACAAGCAGACAGTCCAGCGACCCGTCCGGCGTCACCGAATCTACACTCAGACACTGCGAGAACTGCGGCGGTCGTCGAGAGCACACGGTCCACCTCGAGTTGCACCAATGCAAGACGAGAGACGACGTCCGAGTCGAGAACAAGCACTACGCGAAGAAACCGTACCGAATCGCGACGTGCGTCTACTGCGGTGAATCGTCGAGAGAGAAGATCATCTGACGAACGGTTCGCGCCGGATAGAAATCGGAGCACGCAGGTTTCGTCGGGACGTTCCGCGCGCCGTCCACAGTTCTCCCGGACGCGGGAACGGAGAGAGTCGAGGCAACGGCTGGTAGCACGGAGTATGTGAAAAAATCGGATCGGGAGTCGCCCGCAGTTCGCGGTCGTATATCCGTCGGATATACGGTCCGCGTTTAGATGACGCGGTTCTGGAGGTAGTCGAGGTGCTTCGCGTTGTAGACGATTTTGACCTCGTCTGCCTCCGGCGACCCGATGCAAGTGAGACGGACGTTCTTGTCAGAGACCTCCTCGTCGGAGAGAATCTGCTGCATGTCCATCTCGATTTCGCCCTCTTTCAGGATGGCCGCGCAGTTCGCGCAGGCGCCCGCGCGGCACGAGAAGGGCCAGTCGTAGCCCTGCGCCTCGGCCGCTTCGAGGATGTACTCGCCCTGGTTGACTTCGAGAGAGCCGTAGTCTTCGTCGTCGAAGTCCGCGTCTGCGGCCTTCTCGAAGAGGTCGTTGTCGTCGATTTCCCAGCCGTTGTCGTCGAGTACTTCGTAGTTGAGGTATTCTACCGTGGGCATCACCGCTTGGTTCACGACGCACGCCATTAGACTTTGCTGTTCTTCGCCGAAAATCGGACCCCCGGATCGGCCGAATTTCGGTTATTTGGCCCGCCTAAACCCAATCGCGGTCACAGCGCCGTGACCGAGAACAGCGCGTAGGAGGCGACGGCCGACAGCGACGGCGTGAGCAACCAAAAGAAGATGACGCGACCGGTCGTCCCCGGGTCGAACAGGTCTGACCCGGCGAGGTCCGTCTCCGATTCCTCGCCGACCGGCGGCACGTCCTCGCGCGTCTCGGCGGTCAGCGCGTTCACCGACATGCCGGGGGACTTCCCGCCGATGGCCTCGCCGATAGTCACCGTGCGGGTCGCCCGCCCCCAGCCGAGTCCGACGATGCACATCGTCGCCGAGACGGCGAGGCTGGCGGGGATGCCGATGTACGAGAGGAACGTGATGAGCGACGCCGACACCGTCTCGACGATGAGCGCCGCGAGGATGGGCAGTTCGGTGAGGTCGTTGCCGACGGTGTCGAGCGTCCTGCGGGCGATGGTGAACGCGCCGAGACCGATGGCGCCCGCGCCGAGGAGGATACCCTCGTTGATTCCGAGGGCGCCGTTGCCGACGAGGGGGGCGACGGCGTTGGCGGCGTTCGACGCGCCCGCGGAGTAGGCCATGTAGCAGGCGATGACGACGACGAGGACAGTGCTGGCCGCCTCGCGGACGGTCGTGTTCGGACCGAGTTTCGGCGTCGGGACGCCGTAGCTGTCTATCTCGACGAGCGGTCCCGGCGAACTGTCGAGTTTGAGTTTCGCGTCGAGATGCGGGTAGACGTACCGGCCCACCATGGCGCAGGTCCAGAAGGCGATGACGGGGGCGACGATCCACCACGAGACGATTTCGAGCATCACGCCCTCGTCGAGCGTCCCCGTCGCGACGCCGAGACCGGCGATGGCGCCGACGGCGGTCATCGAGGTGGAGGCGGGGACGCCGAACGTGTTCGAGATGAGAAGCGCGAGGCCGACGAAGAAGAGGACGGCGACGCTCGCCGCGAGCGTGAACTCCGACTGCGGGACGATCTGACCGCCCATCGTCTTGATAACCTCCCGCCCGGCGGTCCACGCGCCGAACAGGGCGAACGCGGTCATCAGCGCGGCCGCTGCGAGTTTGCTGAGGAGGCCGCTGCCGACGGCCGGGCCGAAGGCGACGCCGGTGGAGGAACCGCCGATGTTGAAGCCGACGAAGACGGCGACCAACAGACCGACGACGAGGAGTATTTCGACCACGGAAAAGCGTTCGTGAGTGCGGTGGATAAGCCTCATCATCCGGCTCGACCGTCGCGGCGCGACAGATAGTACGAAAGGAGCGGGTCGGCCACGTCCGAACCGAGGGTCGGGGCGTCGAACCGCCTACTCCCCCGTTCGACCGATTTCGGAAGCCGGGGGCCCTCTCAGTCCGTCGCCGTCTCGATGGCCTGTTCGAGGTCCGCGACGATGTCCGCGGCGTCCTCGACGCCGACGGAGAGACGGACCATGTCGGGCGTCACGCCCGCGGCCGCCTGTTCGTCTTCCGTGAGCTGCTGGTGGGTCGTCGACGCCGGGTGGATGACGAGCGTCTTCGCGTCGCCCACGTTGGCGAGGAGCGAGGCGAGTTCTACCTCGTTGACGGTCCCTCTGGCGGCCTCATAGCCCTCGGCGAGGCCGAACGTGATCATCCCGCCGTAGCCGCCGTCCAAATACTTCGAGGCCTCCTCGTGCGTCTCGTGGGATTCGAGGCCGGGGTAGTTCACCCACGAGACGGCGTCGTGGTCCTCCAGGAACTCCGCGACGGCCATCGCGTTCTCGCAGTGGCGGTCCATCCGCAGCGGGAGCGACTCTATCTTCTCGAGGGTGGTCCAAGCGTCGAACGGTGACTGGGCGTTACCCAAATCGCGCAGACCCCGGGCGATGGCCGCGTAGGTGAACGCCGCCTCGCCGAACCGCTCGGAGAAGTCGACGCCGTGGTACGCCGGGTTCGGCTTCGCTATCTCGGAGTACTTCTCGGCGTGTTCGGTCCACGGGAACGACCCGCCGTCGACGAGGACGCCGCCGACCGTCGTGCCCGCGCCGTGTATCCACTTCGTCGTCGACTCCCACACCAAGTCGGCGCCGTGTTCGAGCGGTCGGCACAGGTAGGGCGTGGCGAACGTGTTGTCGACGAACAGAGGGACGCCGTTGTCGTGCGCTACCTCCGAGAGACGCTCGAAGTCGGGCGTCACGAGCGCCGGGTTGCCGATGGTCTCGACGTGGACGAACGCGGTGTCCTCGTCGATGGCCTCGTCGTAGGCGTCGTAATCCAGCGTGTCGACGAACTTCGTCGTGACGCCGCGTCGCTCGACGGTGTGCGTGAGGTAGGTGTACGTCCCGCCGTACAGCGAGGACGCCGAGACGATGTTGTCGCCCGCCTCTGCGAGGAGAAACGTGGCGAGGTCGAACGCCGCCATCCCGGAGGCGGTGGCCGCCGCGCCCACGCCACCTTCGAGTGAGGCGAGGCGTTCCTGCAGCATCGCGACGGTGGGGTTCATCAGCCGCGAGTAGATGTAGCCCTCTTTTTCGAGGGCGAACTGCCCCGCGGCGTCCTCGGCGTCGTCGAAGACGTAGGAGGTGGTCTGGTAGATGGGCGGCGCGCGCGACCCGGTGGCCGCGTCCGGTTCCTGTCCGGCGTGGAGGCTCCTCGTGCTGAACCCCTGCGTTCCGTTCGCTTCGTTCCCGTCGGTTCCGTCGTCCGCGTTGTCTGTCTCGTCCGCCATGCGCGTGAGGACGCGTGACGGGGTGTTAAAACGAGGCGGCGCGCGGCGGGCGGCGCTACGTCGCGTCGCCCCGCGGCCCGTTCAGCGACGCCCCCGAGAAGAACAGGAGGAGACCGACGACGCCCGCGATAACGACGACGAGCGGCGAGAACGCGTACAGGACGAGTCCGAGGGCCGCGACGGCGACCAAGAGCGTGCCGACGGTGATGGCCCAGGACCGACCGCGACCCGCGACGAGCGCCAGACCGACGAGGGCGACGACGGCGCCCGCGAGGCCGACGACGACGAAGACGTTTATCTCGCCCACGAGGAGCGCATCGAGACCTCTCGGGACCGTCGCGGACCCGACGAGCAGGCCGTAGTAGGCGACGAAGGCGCCGACGGCAGCGGCGACGAGGCCGCCGAGTCGACCGAAGAGACGAGCGAACGACATACGAACGCCGTCGTTCGGCGACGGGAAAGTCGCTTCGGGTCCCGTTCACGTTCCGTCTCGACGACCGACCGATGCCGCCGCGAACAGCAGACAGAGACCGGTACAGCCGACGAGGACGACACTCTGTGTCGAGTTCGTGCCGACGGCGAGGAGGGCGACGGCGGCGAAGGCGACGACTCCGCCGACCGAGATACCGAGCGCTCGGCCGCGCCCGGCCGCGACCGCGAGACCGCCGACGAGAAACCCGAGACCGCAGAGTCCGGCGGCGACGAGGATGTTCAGCGGGTTGCCGCGGACGAGAAGCGCGAGCCCCGTCCCCCCGGCCACGCGAGCGAAGAATCCACCTCCGACGAGGACGGCGCCGACGACCGCGACGGCGAGACCGGCGAGTCGAGCGACGAGGCGAATCACCGACTGAACAGCGAGGAGTGCACCGGCGCGAAATCCCGGTCGTCCGGCAGCGACTCGGGTTCCTCCTCCGTGTCGTGAATCGCGCGGCCCTCCACGCCCGCGTCGAGGAAGTCCCGGAGCGGCGGGCCGACCTTCTCGGGTTCGACGAGGAAGGCGTCGTGGCCGTGGTCGGACTCGACGACGTGGTGGGCGACGGGGGCGTCGAGGTCGCGGAGCGACTCGGCCAGCGACTCGGACTGCTCGCTCGTGAAGTGCCAATCGCCCGTGAAGGAGAGCAGCAGCGTGTCCCCCTCGAAGGCGGCGAGGGCGTCGGCGTCGTCCTCGTAGCCCTCCGCGAGGTCGTAGTCGTCCATCGCGCGCGTGAGGTAGAGGTAGGAGTTCGCGTCGAATCGCTCGACGAACTTCTCGGCCTGGTAGTCGAGGTACGACTCCACGTCGCGGTAGGGGAAGTACGCGGCGGCGGGGTCCGTCGGGAACGACTCCCGTTGGGCGTCGCGGCCGGCGGCGCGCCGGCCGAACTTCCGCTCCATCGACGCCTTCGAGAGGTACATGACGTGTCCGAGTTGGCGCGCGAGGGCGAGGCCGTCCGTCGGGGGGTCCGAATCGTAGTAGTCGCCGCCGTTCCAGTCCGGGTCGGTGGTGATGGCGCGCCGGGCGATGGCGTCGAGGGCGAGACACTGCGGGTCGAGGCGGCCGGCGGCGGCGACGACGGCGAGGTGGCGCACGTCGTCCGGGTAGCGCTGCGCCCAGTCGAGGGCGTTCATCCCGCCGACGCTGCCGCCGACGACGGCGTGCAGGCGGCCGACGCCGAGTTCGTCGAGGAGGAGACGCTGGGCGCGCGTCCAGTCGCCGACCGTGACCGGAGGAAAGTCGGTGCCGTAGGGGTCGCCGTCCGGACCGGGCGAGGCGGGGCCGGTCGTCCCGTAGCAGGACCCGGGGACGTTCGCGCAGACGACGTAGTAGTCGTTCGTGTCGATGGCCTTCCCCGCGCCGACGATGTCGTTCCACCACGCGCGGGCCTGGCCGGCCGTGTTCGTCCCGTATCCGGCGACGTTCTGGCTGCCGGTGAGGGCGTGGCAGACGAGGACGGCGTTGTCGCCATCGAACTCGCCGTAGGACTCGTAGGCGACTTCGAGAGAAGGAATGTCCGCGCCGCACTCGAAGTCGAACGCGCCCACATCGACGGTGCCGTTGTCGGTCTGCATCTTACCGTGTCGCCTCCGCGGCCCGGCGAATCGACCCGTCCAGGTCGGCGACGATGTCTTCTGCGTCCTCGATGCCGACCGAGAGGCGGAGCATGTCGGGACCGACGCCCGCCGCCCGCTGTTCGTCGGCGCTCAACTGCGCGTGCGTCGTGGAGGCGGGGTGGATGAGGAGCGTCTTCGCGTCGCCAATGTTGGCGAGGAAGGAGGCGAGGTCGGTGTTCTCGCAGGTGCGCTTGGCCGCCTCGTAGCCGTCCGCGAGGCCGAAGGTGACCATCCCGCCGAATCCGTGTTGGAGGTATTCGCTCGCGTTTCCGTGCGTCGGGTGGTCCTCGAAGCCCGGATACGAGACCCACGCCACGTCCTCGTGGTCGCGGAGGGCCTCGGCCACCGCGCGGGCGTTCGCGCAGTGTTTCTCCATCCGAAGCGGGAGGGTCTCGACGCCCTGAATCGTCTGCCAGGCGTCGAACGGCGACTGCTGATTTCCCAAGGTTCGGAGCGAGCGCTGGCGGGCGGCCATCGCGAACGCTCGGTCGCCGAACCGCTCGACGAAGTCGACGCCGAACGCGGGGTTCTCCCCGGAGAGTTCGTCGTAGTCGGCGCGCTTCCACGGGAACGTCCCGCCGTCGACGAGGACGCCACCGACCGTCGTTCCCGACCCGTGTATCCACTTCGTCGTCGACTCCCAGACGATGTCGGCGCCGTGTTCGATGGGGCGGCACAGGTAGGGCGTCGCGAACGTGTTGTCGACGACCAAGGGGGCGCGCGCCTCGTGGGCGATGTCGGCCAGACGCTCGAAGTCCGGCGTCTTCAGCGAGGGGTTGGCGATGGTCTCGACGTGGACGAACGCGGTGTCCTCGTCGACGGCTTCCTCGTAGGCGTCGTAGTCGAGGGTGTCCACGACGCGCGTCTCGACGCCGCGGCGCGAGGCCATCTTCGTGAGGTACGTGGAGGTGCCGCCGTACATGTCCGCGGAGGCGACGACGTTGTCGCCGACGGAGGCGAGGATGCTCGCGGCGGCGTCGAAGGCGGCCATGCCCGAGGCGGTGGCGACGGCGCCGACGCCCGATTCGAGCGCCGCCAACCGGTTTTCGAGCACGCGCGTCGTCGGGTTCGAGATGCGCGAGTAGACGTCGCCCTCGGCGTCCAGCGAGTAGAGGTCCGCGGCGCGGTCGGCGTCCTCGAACAGGTACGAGGTGGTTTGGTAGATGGGCGGCGCGCGCGACCCGGTGGCCGAATCCGGCTCCTGCCCGGCGTGGAGGCTCCGGGTGTGGAACCCGTGTGTCATGTACTACACGCATATTCCCCGTGAGAGATATAACCTGCGGTTACGGTAGCCGGCGGCGGGGGTCGGGCGCACCGAAGTGTTTTTTCGCTCCGCAGAACGTCTCCGACTCATGTCGAATCAGACGGGCGCGGCGGACGCCCGAATCGAGGTGGGGTACGACGCCGCGGTGTACGAGCGATTCCGCGGCGGGGAGTCGAATCCCGACGCGGCCGTGCGAGTGCTGGCCGGCGGTCGGGAACTGGTACGGGGGCGCGACGGACTTCGCCGGTACTGCGACCGACTGCTCGACGCCGCGGAGTCGGTGCTCGCCGGAACCGCCGCGACCGTCGAGTGCTACGGCGGCGGCGGGCGATACCGCCTCGTCCCCGCGGGCGAGACGCTCCGAATCGTCCCGGACGCCGAACGGTGGCCGGGGGCGGGCGCGGACGACGAAGCGGAGGCGAGTGGAGAGATAGACGCGGATACGAGCGCGGACGGAGACAAGGACCGGGACGTGGCCGTCGCCGTCGACCGCGAGGAGTTCGTGACCGAGATACTGCGGACGGCCGAGACGTTCTGCGACGTGGCCGTGGGAGCGAACCCGGCGCTGGGGGCGGACGTCGCTCCGGTGCGCGAACGCGTCGGTGCCGTCCGCGTCGCCGCCGCGGGGTTCGGGGAGTGGGGCCTGCCCGTCCGCCTGCTCGACGCCGTCCCGGAGACGGCGTACGGCGGGACGGTGTACGCCCAGACGGCCGTCGTCGCCGCCGGCGACGCTCGCTTCGGCGCCTTCGACGGCGACACGCTTGCCGACGACACCGCGCGCGACGCGCCGGCCGCGGCCCGAATCTGGCTCTCGGACGTCGAGGCGGTCGCCCGCGGCGACGGCGTCGGGCGGTACATCGAACCCAACCCGGACGCCCTCGTCTGGCACGACCACGCCTTCGCCGGCGAGGTGGTCTCGGTCGGTCCGGTGCCGACGTCGGCGCGCACGCCCGCCGACCGCGCCCCCGAGCGGTACGCGCTGTTGGACGTCGGGGCGGGCACGGTGGCGTTCGACCCCGACGAGGTGGCGACGGGCGACGGAAACAGCGGAAACGGCGAAAGCGACGGTTCGGTCGCCGTCGGCGACCGTCTCCGACTTCGAGCCTCGCGCGTCCACCTGAGCGACATCGCCGTCACCGACGCGCCGTCGCTGAGCGACCGGTCGGACGCGTCGCTCCGCGACTCGCTGTCCGACCCCGCGCGCCGCGGCGCCGCCGCCGCGGAACTCGCCCGGCGCGGGGCCGACGACGCCGCGGCCGCCCTCGTCGACTGTCTGCGTTCCGACCCGCCGGTGGCGGACCGCCGCGCCCTCGTCCGCGCACTGGACGTGTTGGACGACCGAGCGGCCGTTCCGGGACTGGTCGACCGACTGGGCGACCCCGACCCCGACGTGCGCCGGGCCGTCGCGGGCGCCCTCGCCACCATCGGCGACCCCGAGGCGACGGACCCCTTGTTGGCCGCCGTGCGCTCGGAGTCCGACGCCGCCACGCGCCGCGCCGTCGCCCGCGCGGCCCGCGACGTCGACCCCACGGGCGCTCTCGACTACTTCGCCGGTCTCGTCCGCACCGACACCGACCCCGAGGTACGCGAGACGGTGGTCCGCGTGCTCAGCGGAACGCGGAGCGTCCACGCCGAGGCGCTGGTCGTGGAGGCCCTCGACGACCCGGACACCGCCGTCGCCTGCGAGGCCATCGACGCGGTCCGGTGGCTCACCGACGAACGGCCCGTCGGCGGCCTCCTGCGGCGTCTCATGGACGACGACCCGACCGTCAGGGCCGCCGCCGCCGGCGCCTTCGTCGAACTCGGCGCGCGCACCCCGGACTACCACGGCGAGGGGGCGTTCGGCCCGGAGACGCGGACGCGCGTGGTCCGCGGGCTACTCGAACGGTTGGACGACGAGCACGTCGCCGTCAGGACGACGGCGATAGAGGCGCTCGGGTCGCAGGCGCACCCCGAGTCGGTCGCCCCCCTGTGCGACGCCTACGACCGGGACGAGGAGTGTCGGCCAAGCGTCGTCGACGCCCTCGGCCGCATCGGCGACCCGCGGGCCATCCCCACCGTCGTCGCCGCGTTGGACGACGACCGGGCGGGCGTCCGCCGCCGCGCCTGCCGCGCCTGCGCCCGCCTCGGCACCGCCGCGGGCGTCTCCCGCCTCAGTCACCTCGCCCGCGAAGACCCCCGGCCGGCCGTTCGCGTCGAGGCCGTGGAGGCGCTGGGCCGCATCGGCGACGACCGCGACGAGGTGTTCGACGCGTTGGAGGCCATCCTCGACGTCCGGGAGGCGGGCGTCGACGCCCGCGGGGTCGAGCGCGACCGCTCCTCGGCGTTCGGCGGCGCGGAGAACGCGGACCTCCGCTGGGAGGCGGTGACGGCCCTCGGCCGACTCGACCACCCGCGCTCGCGCTTTCTCCTCCGGTGGGTGGCCGAGGAGGACCCCGACGACTCGGTCAGAGACCGGGCGCGCAGCCGATTGGAGTAATCACCCGGCGGCGTCCGCGTTCTCGTCGTCTTCGTCCCCGCCGCGGCCGAGTATCCGGTCGCCCGCGAACGCGAGCGCCGCGCAGACGGTGAGGAGCGCGAACGGGGAGACGAATCCGCCGATACTGAACCCCGTGAGGACGGCGAACGCCGCGACGAGCACCGCCAGCGCACTGAGCGCACCGAGCGCCTCGTCGACGACGGCGTTCCAGACGAGGAGCGCGAGGACGGCGAGGACCCCGGCCCAGAACGCCACGGTGGGCGCGTTCTCGGCGCCCAATCCGCCGCGGTCGACGAGGGAAACGCCGGACGGGGAGACGGAGACGTACGGGAGGACGAGATAGACGAGGAGTCCGACCGCACCCGCCAGTCCGGCGAGCGTCGCGAGCAGACCGAGTCCGCGGCCGAGCGACGCGAGACGCGTTCGCGAACTGTTCACGCGAGTAAATAGTTCTGTTCTGACAAAAGTTCGGCGAGCGCAAAGTGGGCGAACGAGGGCGGTGTCAGTCTGTTCGCGTAGTCAGTCGTCGGCCGGCGCGGATTCCACCGCGTCGAGTTCCGCGCGCGCGGCGTCCAGACCAGCCTCGACGTCCACGTCGACGCCGGCGTCGGCCATCGCTTCGCCGACGGTGCGGACGCCGCGGAGGATGGCGTCGTCGGGGAGGCCGCCCATGTTGCTGACGCGGAATATCTCTCCGCCGAGGTGCGCCTGTCCGCCGGAGATGCTGACGTTCCGCTCCGCGACGCCGTCGAAGAAGGCGTCGGAGTCGTCGCCGTACACCGCCTCGGGTAGCGAGACGGCCGTGACGGTGTTCGAGTAGTCGCTGCCCTCCTTCAGGTCGGCGAACAGGTCCAGTCCCATCGCGTCGAACCCCTCGCGGAACGCCGCCGCCTGCCGGCGGTGCCGGCGGATGCGCGTCGGCATCGTCTCCTCAACGATGTCCTCGACGGCGACGGCCAGCGCGCGGAACAGGGGGACGGCGCTCGTGAAGGGCGTCTGGTGGCTCTCCGCCTTGCGGAGGTGCCACTCCAGGTCCTCGTAGAACGGCGCGGACTCGCCGTCCAGTTTTCCTTCAATCGCGCTCGACAGCCACATCGCGCTGACGCCCGGCGGCGCGGCCAGCGCCTTCTGCGAATCGGTGACGGCGACGTCGACGTTCCACTCGTTTAGCAGGAACTCGTCGCCGCCGATGGAGGTGACGCCGTCGACGACGAACGTCGCGTCGTGTTCGGCGGCTATCTCGCCCACCTCGGCGACGGGGTTCAGGATACCCGTGCTCGTCTCGTTGTGGACCATCGTCACTACCTCGGTGTCGTCGGTGACGGCCTCGCGCACGCCGTCGAGGGAGAGCGAGGTGCCCCACTCGGCCTCGACGCGCGTCGCCTCGCCGGCGTGGCGGTCGGCGATACGGGCGAAGCGGCGTCCGAACTTGCCGTTGACGAGCGAGACGACTTCGTCGTCCCCGCCGGCGAGGTTGGCGACGGCCGACTCCATGCCCATCGTCGCCGTCCCGTTCAGGACGAGCGACGTGCCGCCCGACTCGGGGGCCGTCGACGACTCGTCGAGCGTCGACTGCGTGAACACGTAGTCCAACCCGTCCTGTGCGCGTTCGTAGACCGCCTCGAAGTCGGCGGACCGGTGCGAGACCATGGGTTCGTCCATCGCCGCCGACACCTCGTCGGTCACCGGCACCGGGCCGGGGTTGAGGAGGAGAAACTCCTCCGCGTCCTCTGTCATAGGTGGTCGATTGTGGTCCCCACGAATAAGCGATGCGGGTGCGTGCAAACGTCGCCGTCGCTACCGTTCGTTCACACGGGTCCGCGCGACTCGACCCGGGGCGTTTCCGATGACTTTTCGCGCCGGCGGACCGACGGGCAGGCAATGAGCGACGAGGCCGAGGCGGGTGCCGACGAACGCGGAGACGAACCGAAGTACGCCGACTCCTCGAACCCCTACCTCACCGACCCGGACGCCGACTTCGAACCGGTCGGCTCGCTCTCGCGCGAGGCGGCCGAACGAGAGGCCGAACGGCTCCGAGAAGCGATCAGAGAGCACGACTTCAGATACTACGTCGCCGCCGACCCCCTCGTGGCCGACCGGACGTACGACGCTCTGTTCTCTCGGTTGCAGGACCTCGAAGACGCCTTCGAACTCGACGACGAGTCGAGTCCGACGCGACGCGTCGGCGGCGAACCGCTGGACGAACTCGACACGGTCGAACACGTCGCGCGGATGCTCTCTATCGACCAGTCCGTCGAGGAGGAGGACGTGCGCGAGTTCGACCGGCGGGTGCGCGACGCGGTGGGGGAGGTGACGTACGTCTGCGAACCCAAGTTCGACGGCCTCTCCGTGGAAGTGGTCTACGAGGACGGCGAGTACGTCCGCGCGGCCACCCGCGGCGACGGTGACAGGGGCGACGACGTGACCGAACAAGTGAGAACGATTCGCTCCGTGCCGCTCCGCCTGCGCGGCGACCACCCCGAGTTCCTCGCCGTCCGCGGCGAGGTGTACATGCCGAAAGACGCGTTTCGGGACCTGAACCGCGAGCGAGTCGAAGAGGGTGAAGAGCCGTTCGCCAACCCGCGCAACGCCGCCGTCGGCACCCTCCGACAACTCGACCCCTCGGTCACCGCCGGTCGGCCGCTGGAGTGTTTCCTCTACGACGTGCTCGACGCCAGCGAGGTGCCCGAGACGCAGTCGGCGACGCTCGACCGATTGGAGGCGTGGGGCCTGCGGACGAACGGGAAGGTGGAGGCCGCCGAGACAATCGACGACGCCATCGACTACCGCGAGGAGATGATGGCCGCGCGCGCGGACCTGAACTACGAGATAGACGGCACCGTCGTCAAAGTCGACCGGCGGGACCAACGCGAGGAACTCGGCGCGACGAGTCGTTCCGTCCGGTGGGCGTTCGCGTACAAGTTCCCCGCCCGAACGGAGGTGACGACGGTGACGGACGTGGTGGTACAGGTGGGCCGGACGGGCCGCCTGACACCCGTCGCCCTCCTCGAACCCGTCGACGTGGGCGGCGTCACCGTCTCGCGGGCGTCGCTGCACAACCCCGAGGAAATCGAGCGACTCGGCGTCGACGTCGGCGACGAGGTGCGTATCAAGCGCGCGGGCGACGTGATTCCCGACGTGGAGGAGGTGGTCGAAAAACGCGCCGAGGGAACGTTCGCGTTCCCCGAGGCGTGTCCCGTCTGCGGGAGTCCGGTCGAACGCGAGGGACCGCTGGCGTTCTGTACGGGCGGACTGGCCTGCGAGGCGCAACTCGTGCGCGCCGTCGACCACTACGCGATGCGCGGCGCGTTGGACATCGAGGGTCTCGGCGGCGAACGCGTCGAGCAGTTGGTCGACGCCGGCCTCGTCGAGGGGCTTCCGGACCTCTACCGACTCGAACGCGAGGAGGTGGCCGAGTTGGAGGGGTGGGGCGACACCAGCGCGGACAACCTCGTCCGCGAAATCGAGGCGGCCAAATCGCCGTCGCTGTCGGCGTTCCTCGTCGGTCTCGGCGTGCCCGAAGTCGGCGGGTCGACGGCGCGGAACCTCGCCCGCGCGTTCGGCAGCCTCGACGCCGTGATGGACGCCTCGAAAGAGGAGTTAGAGGAGGTCGAGGACGTGGGGCCGACCGTCGCCGAGAAGATACGCGAGTTCTTCGACGCCGAGACGAACCGCGAGGCCGTCGCGGAACTGCGCGAACTCGGGGTCGAACCCGAGGCGGAGGAGACGTCGGGGGACGGCGGCGACGAACTGGCGGGACTCACGTTCGTCTTCACCGGGTCGCTGTCGGTGACGCGCGGGGCGGCGCAGGACCTCGTCGAGGCGCACGGCGCGAACGCAACCGGGAGCGTCTCGGGGAACACGGACTACCTCGTCGTCGGCGAGAACCCCGGGCAGTCCAAGCGCGACGACGCCGCCGAGAACGACGCGGCGGAACTGGACGAGGCGGCGTTCGAGTCCCTCCTCGAAGAACGCGGCGTCGACTACCCGCCGTAGCCGTCCGGACCGCCCGACCGAGACGCTAAGTTCTCACGAGACGACGGGTTTCGGTGGTTTGAAGCGTGCTGACAGCCCACATACAACTTGGTCTTCCGACCGAGTAGACATGATCGACGATGATTCGGCTCTCGCGGAGTACGAGGGGTACGACTGGGAGCACCTCTCGGGCGTCCCCTCGCCCGACGCGCTGTTCCGCGTGCTTTCGCACCGACGGCGGCGGCGCGTCCTCTGGTTTCTCCTCGAACGGCCGGAGACGACTCTCGGGGAGGTGGCCGACGTCCTCGTGGGGTGGGAACTGAAAGACGGCGACGACGCCGCCGGCCCCGACGACCACCGGCGGGTACTGATTGCGCTCCACCACCGTCACCTCCCGATACTCGAAGGCAGCGGCCTCGTGGAGTACGACGTCGAGACGGGGTCGATACGCTTCTCCTCGCCGCCGGAGCCGGTCACGGTGCTCATCAAGTTCAGCTACCAGTACGAGCGGGCCGTCGCGGGCCGGGGTGCATGAGGTAGGTATGGAAAGCGGCGAGGACGGTCTGGGGGCGATACTGGCGGCCGCCGAGCGGCGCCGCAAGACCGTCACGTACTACGCGCCGGAGACCGGCGACCTCGCGGAGCGATTGGACACCCGAAATCTCGACGTCGAGTTCCGGCCGACGCCGCCGGGGGGACCCGAACCGTTCCTCGTCGTCCGGGACGAGGGGGGGTTCCGGGGGGCGATGCCCGTCAGCGCCCTCCGCGAGCACGTGGTCGCTCGGAACCGGCGCGGGGCGGCGGCCGAGGACTCCGAGGCGCGCGCCATCGCCGTCGAACTGCTGGACGACACGGTGTTCGCGTCGCTGACCAAACGGCAACTGCTGCGGACCACGCGGGAGTTCGAGGACCGCGCGTGGCGAGTGGGAACCGGGGCGTTGCACGCGGGGTTCCAGTCGGCGGCGGCGTTCGCACCCCAGCGAGAGCTGTACCGCGCGTTGGCGGCCGAGACGGCGCTGGACCTGCACGTCTACGTCGCGGATGGAGACGGGGTCGAACCGCTCTCGGAACCGAACGCGACGCTGCACACCGACCCCGCCGCGGAGGTCGGCCGCTACTGGTTCTTCGTGTTCGACGGCGGGGAGGAACCCGAGCAGGCGGTGACGCTCGTCGCCGAAGAGCAATCCGACGGCTCCTTCCGCGGCGTCTGGACGTACGACCCGGACCTCGTCGACCGAGCGCTGTCGCTCCTCCCGTCGGTCGAGGGGGAGCGGTGAAGGAGGCGGGTCGAAAAAATCGCGGCGGCCGACGAACCCGGTTACAGGTCCCGTTCGCGGAAGACGTAGTAGCCGACGACGGTGGGGACGACGACCCAGGCGAGGAATATCAGCAGCATCACGCCTCCCGAGAGGTAGACGGGGACGCCGCCCTGCGCGGGCGCGAACTGGTTGCCGACGACGAACGCCTCGCCCGTCGTGGCGCCGGTGAGGCGGGCCTGCGCGGGTCCGTAGTACACCTGCGCGACGAGCGTCTCGTACGTCCGGAGCGGGTTGAGATACTTGAGGAACAGCCCGATTTTCACCCGCGTGAAGTCCGCTAAGGCGCCCGCGCCGGCTTCCTCGGCGGCGTAGTTGAGGAGTTTGGGGATGCCCTCGGCGATGGGCTTCCAGAGGATGCCGAAGATGAGGTACAGTCCCAGCGTCGCGAGCGTCGCCTCGCGGTTGGAGTCGGCGACGGCGGAGATGCCGAGACCGACGGAGACGAACGCGAGACCGAGGAGCACCGTCAGCGCGACGACGGGCGCCAGCGACTCGACGCTCATCGTCGTCCCCGTCGCGAGGAAGACGACGAACGCCGCGAGGAAACCGACGAGGAGGGAGGCGGCGACGACGGCGCCGCGGCCGAGGAACTTCCCGGCCATCAGGTCGCGCCGCGAGTTCGGCAGCGACAGCGCGAGTTTAATCGTCCCGGTCTCCCGCTCTTCAGTGATCGACCCGTACGACGTCGACAGCGCGACGAAACCGAGCACGAGGGCGAGCAGACCGGGGAACGAGAGCCTGAATATCCCGAGGTCGGCGAAGAAGCCGAACAGGTTGGAGGTGTCGTTCAACTGCGGGGGGAGGAGGACGCCGAACATGAGGAACGACGCGCCGCCGACGAACAGGACGAAAAAGAGCGTCGCCCCGTGGAGCCACCGCGAGCGGACGGAGTCGTCGAACTCCTTCCGGGCGACCGCTTGCCACGTCATGCGCGCGCCTCCTGTCCGTCGGCCGACTCGTCGGACGTCTCGTCGGTCCCGTCGACTCCGTGGCCGGTGTACGAGAGGAACAGGTCTTCGAGCGACGCCTCGCGCGTCTCGAAGTCGGTCACGTCGAGTCCCTGGGACTCCAACTCGTCGATGACGGCCATCTTGGCGTCGCCGACGCAGGAGACGGTGAGCGAGTCGGCGGCGTCGTCGACGGTGACGGAGTGGACGCCGTCGAGGGCGGTGACCGCCTCGGCGTTCAGCGCCGAGACGTCCCCGGACACTTCGACTCGGAGCGTGGCGTCGGCGTCGGACTTCTCGCGCAGGCTATCGACGCTGTCGACGGCGACGAGTTCGCCCTCGCGCATGATGCCGACGCGGTCGCAGACGGCGTCGACCTGTTCGAGAATGTGACTGGAGAAGAACACGGTCGTGCCGCGTTCGGCCTCCTCGGCGACGATGTCGCGCATCTCCTTGGCCCCGGCCGGGTCGAGGCCGGAGGAGGGTTCGTCGAGGACGAGCAGGTCCGGGTCGCCGACGAGCGCCATCGCCAGGGCGAGGCGCTGGCGCATCCCCTTCGAGTAGCCGCCGGCCTTCCGGTCGGCGGCGTCGGCGATGCCGACCCGTTCGAGGACGGCGTCTATCTCGGCCTCGTTCTCGTCGAGTCGCTTGGAGGAGGCGGCGAACTCGACGTGCTGCCGCCCGGTGAGGCGGTCGTACACGTCGAATCCTTCGGGGAGGACGCCGGTCCGCGCGCGGACGTCGACGCTCTCGGCGCGGGCGTCGAAACCGAGGACGCGAATCGCGCCCTCGGTGGGGCGGACAAAGTCGAGGAGCATGTTGATGGTGGTCGATTTCCCCGCCCCGTTGGGACCGAGGAACCCGAACACTTCGCCCTCCTCGACCGTCAGCGAGAGGTTTCTGACTGCGGTAACGTCGTCGGAACGCTCGGCGTTCCGAACGGAGTCGAGGAGGCGCGAGAGTCTCCCGCCCTCCTCGAATCGTTTCGTTACCCCGTCGAGTTCGATGGCGGCCATGGGCGTGGGTAGTCCGTTCTCGGGATAAAGCGTTTGGTGCGAAAATCAGCGTTGAGATTGGGAGCGGCTCTGGGGAGGTTTCGGGTCGGTAGCCGCGCTTAGAGTTCGTCGTCGGGGGCGTACTGCTCGCGGACGCGTTCGACCTCGCTTCGGTAGCGCTCGCGCGTCTCGGCGTCGTCGACGGGTTCGAGGTCCGCGGCCGCCACCGCCGTCGCTGCGGTGGCCTCGGTGCCGCGCTGGCGCATTATGGTCGCCGAAATCTGTTTGCGCCGCACCCTGTCGCCCGTCGGCGTCGCGTACACGAGGTCGATGAGGCCGCGGTCGGTGTAGGTCCGTTCGACGAGCCAACACCGGACGCTCTCGCCGGCGTCGGCGGAGTCAGGGTCGGGGTCGGAATCGGAGTCGCCCATGCCGACGCCTCGGACAGCGGACGCTTGACGCTGTCGACTAAGTGGCTTCCGAACAGTCTCGAAGTCGATCCGAGGGCAGCGCCGAGAAGTGAGTAACCCGCGACGCCCTCGGCCCCGAATTGTCATATTATAAATGTAATCTCAGAAAGTATTAACTTGTATCAAAACAGTCGTCCAGATAGCATGGGGCGGGAAGATATCGGAACACTGTACGAGATGCTATCGACCGACCGACGACGGCGTGCGCTCGCGGCGTTGAAGGAAGCGGAGGGACCGCTGGACCGCGGTGAGTTAGCGCGGCGAATCGTCGCCCGCCGTTCGGCCGACGGGCCGGGCGGCGCCGGACCGACCGAGGCGCCGGCGAGGAAGGTCGAGATATCCCTCAGTCACGTCCACCTGCCGAAACTGGAGGCGGGTGGGGTGGTGGAACGGACCGGAGAGGAGGAGTATGACGTGACCCCGCTGGGGCACGACCTCGAACGCGCCGCGCGGGCCTTCGAGACACGTCTCGACGCCGAGACGTGGGAAGTCGAAGACGGCCCGGCACCGACGAACTAGTCGCTAGTCGGGCCGTCGCGCCCGCCAACGACGCGACGGCGAGCGGCCGCGGCCGCCGCGAATAACCCGATTTTCCGCGCGGTCGCCGCGCTTCGAGAGCGTCGCGTCCGAACCCGCGCGTCAACCTCAAGCCGTTCGGGGCGTAACCTCGCGTAGATGGATGCGAGCGACGTCCGCGAGCGAGCGAGCGACCTCCCGACGGGGCCCGGCGTCTACCAGTTCCTCGACGGCGACACCGTGCTGTACGTCGGCAAGGCCGTCGACATCCGCGCGCGGGTCCGGTCGTACGCCGACCCGCGTGGCGAGCGCATCCGGCGGATGGTCGACCACGCTGCGACCATCGACTTCGCCGTCACGGACACCGAAACGCAGGCGCTCCTCCTCGAAGCCAACCTCATCAAGCGGCACCAACCGCGGTACAACGTTCGCCTGAAGGACGACAAGTCCTACCCGCTCGTCCAACTGACGGACCACTCCGTCCCGAGAATCGACGTGACGCGCGACCCGGAGGAAGGGTCGACGGTGTTCGGACCGTACACCGACAAGGGCCGGGTCGAAACCGTGGTGAAGGCCTTGCGGGAATACTACGGCATCCGCGGCTGTTCGGACCACAAGTACGCCAACCGCGACCGCCCCTGTCTGGACTACGAGATGGGACTCTGCACGGCCCCCTGTACCGGCGAGATATCCGAAGAGAACTACCTCGCGGACGTAGAGTCGGTCGTCCGTTTCTTCGAGGGCGAGACGGGCGTCCTCGCGGACCCCCTCCGCCGGACGATGGAGGAGGCCGCCCAAGAGGAGAACTTCGAGCGCGCCGCCAACGCCCGCGACAGACTCGAAGCGGTGGAGTCGTTCCACGGCGCGGGCGAGGAGGCGGTCTCCTCACAGTCCGACGAGCGCGCCGTCGACGTCCTCGGCGTCGCCATCGAGGGCGACGCGGCCACCGTCGCGCGCCTGCACAGCAAGCGCGGTCAACTGGTCGACCGCTCCCGCCACCGCCTCGACGCCCCCGAAGGCGGCGAGCGTTCCGCCGCCGTCCTCTCGGCCTTTCTGCCCCAGTACTACGCCGAACGCGAGTTGCCCGACGCCGTCCTCCTCTCGGAACGCCCGGACGACGAGGACGTGCTGGAGTGGTTGCGCGTCGAGGGCGTAAACGTGCGCGTTCCGGGCGCCGGCCGCGAGGCTAAACTGGTCGAACTCGCGCTGAAGAACGCCCGACGCGGCCCGGCCCGAAACGACGAACTCGGCGCGCTCTCGGACGCGTTAGGCCTTCCCGGGATTTCCCGCATCGAGGGGTTCGACGTGAGCCACGCGCAGGGAAAGGCCGTCGTCGGCAGCGACGTCTGCTTCGTCGACGGCGACGCCGTGAAAGCCGACTACCGACGGAAGAAGTTACCAGAACGAAACGACGACTACGACAACATGCGGGCGCTGATCCGCTGGCGGGCCGAGCGCGCCGTCGAAGGGCGGGACGACAGGCCGGACCCCGACCTGCTGCTCATCGACGGCGGGGACGGTCAACTCGGCGCGGCGACGGACGCCTTGGAGGAAGTCGGCTGGGACGTGCCCGTCGTCGCCCTCGCGAAGGACCGCGAGTTGGTCATCACGCCCGACCGGGTGCACGACTGGCCCGCCGACTCGCCGCACCTGCACGTCCTGCAACGCGTCCGCGACGAGTCGCACCGCTTCGCCGTCCAGTACCACCAGACGCTCCGCGACGACGTGCGGACCGTCCTCGACGACGTGCCGGGCATCGGCGAGAAGACGCGGCGCGCGCTCTTACGTCGGTTCGGCAGCGTCGAGAACGTCCGCGGCGCGACGGTGTCGGACCTGACGGACGTGCCGGGCGTCGGCGAGAAGACGGCGGCGACGCTCAAAGAGCGGCTGTAGGAACCGAGTCTCCACTCAGGGTTCGAGGCCCCGCGCCCAGTCCACCGCGTCCTGCGGCGTGTCGGGCGTCTCGACGACGGCGTTCGTGCCGCGGAGGCGCCCGCGGAGCGCAACCTGCTTGGCCGTCGGACCGACGAACGCCACGCGCCGGATGCCGAACTCGTCTATCTCGGCCGCGAGCGCGTCGAAGCGCTCGAAGAACCACTTGCTGATTCCGCCGCCGTCGGCGAGGACGAACACCGACGCGTCCACGTCGGGGCGCGAGTAGACGGCCGTGACCGTGTCAAAGAACCGTTCGAGGAGGACGCCGCCCCCGACCGAGAACTCGGTGAGGTCGAACAGGGCGACGCCGTCGACGATGTCGTATCGGTACACGTCTGCGCTCATACCGCACAGGACCCCCCGTTCGGACCTAACTACGCGGGGGCTACCGGAGCCGTAACCGGGAGTTAACCGCGGTTAACGGGGTTCTCACTCGCGGTACGCGGACCGTACCGTTTCGTCTCGCTCGTCTTTTCGGCGGCGACGCGGATGGCGCCCGAACCTCGAATACCTGCCGATAGAGACAGTCTCGGTCGCCGTTATTCGCACCATACGCGGCGGCGAGCGTCCGCGTGACTGCCGTGCAGTTCCGCGACCGGCACGAACGGAAGCGTCCGGCGTTCACGACGCGAACACGTCGGCCCGAGCGAGCAACCACGCCGCGAGCGCCAGCCACGGGAGCGCCGCGAGCACGCCGACCGGCGCGGGGCCGAGCAGCGAGTGGGGACGGCCGAGAACGAACAGCGTTCCGAGTCCTGCCACGGCGTTTATCGCGCCGTGGCCTATCGCCGCGGGCCAGACGCTGTCGGTCCGGAGCGTCGCCCACGCGAGGAAGACGCCGGTGGCGACGGTGAACACGCACATGGCGAGAAAGCCCGTCCACGGCGCGCCGACGTAATCGAAGCCGTAGTTGTACCCCATGACGATGACGGGCCAGTGCCAGACGCCCCAGACGACGCCGACGAGGAGCGTCGCACGCGTCGCGCCGAGGGGCAGGAGGTTCGGCAGCAGGTAGGCCCGCCAGCCGAACTCCTCGCCGAAGGCGAATATCGCGTTGATAAGCGGCGCGACCGTGAGCGCAGCGACGACCTGAACGCCGACGAGCGTCCACGGGTCGACCGGCACGCCGCCCGCGGCGGCCTCCAGCGCCGACCGATACGCCGACAGCGCGGGGTCGAACTGGCCGGGGAAGACCGCGAAGTACAGCGCCGCGCCGAGAAGCGTGAGGAGGGCGGGGGCGACCCACGCGGCGGCGTAGACGCGAAGCGACCCCGAAAGCCGCGGGCGGACGCGGAGGTCCGACCGACCCTGACCCGTGAGGAGTCGCGCGACGACGTTGCCGACGGCCGGCGCGAACATGTACGCCGTCGGCAGGAGGAGGGACGCGAGCGTGAGACCGAGACCGGGAACGACGACCGGACTGCTCGCGAGGCCGCCGGTGGCGTAGATGACGGCCGCGGTGGCCCACGCGAGGCCGAAGGCGACGGCGAGAAAAACGCCGACGCGGCGCGTCCGAACCGGTTCGGGAGGCATGACTCATCGTTCGCCGGGTGAGCGCAAAAAGGAATGGTGGTCGTACCGCCGTCGCGTCCGAGGCGCGTCGACGTCGGCGTCGGCGCCAGCGCGGGCGTCGATTACGAGATCTCGTCGTACTGGTCGCTCAGTTTCTCGGCGGCGTCGTCCATGAGGTCCTGCTCGTAATCGTCGAGGTCCCACTCGACGACCTCCTCGATGCCGTCCGAGCCGAGTCTGACCGGAACGCCGAAGGCGGTGTCCTCGTAGCCGTACTCGCCGTCGAGGACGAGCGACCCCGGCAGCACCTCGCCGGTGTCGTCGAGGATAGCCTCGACCATGTGGGCGACGCCCGTCGCGGGGCCCCACTGCGTCGCGCCCTTGCGCGAGATGACGTCCATGGCGGATTCCTGGAGGTCCGAGAGGATCTCCTCGCGTTCGTCGGCGGTGAACTCGGGGTCGGCGCCGTCGACGCGCACCTTCGAGAACGCGGGCACCTGCGCATCGCCGTGTTCGCCGAGGATGGTCGCCTCGACGTTCTTCACGGGCGTGTCGAAGCGCTGGCTGAGGACGTAGCGGAACCGCGCGGAGTCGAGTCGGCCGCCGAAGCCGACCACTTTGTGTCGGTCGCGGTCGCCCGCCTCGTACAGGTGGCGGTTCAGGAGGTCCACCGGGTTCGAGGTGGTGACCGAGACGAAGTCGTCGTTATGCTCGGCCAGAGACGAGCCGATGTCGGCCATGATGGGCGCGTTGTCGCCCGCGAGGTCGATTCGGGTCTGTCCCTCCTGCCGCGGGATTCCGGCCGTGATGACGACAACGTCGGACCCCGCCGTGTCCTCGTAGCCGCCCTGATACACCTCCGTGTTCGAGTCGTAGGCGATGCCGTGGTTCGTGTCGGCCGCCTGCCCGATCGTCTTGTCCTCCATGTCCGGGATGTCGACGAAGACGAGTTCGTCGACGACGTCCCGAAGCGCGAGATTGTATCCGGCGGCTGCGCCGACCGTCCCGGCCGCACCGACCACGCTAACTTTCGTCATACCACGTAAACGACGCGTCGGATTCCGATTAAACGCTTCGGAACCGGCTCCTCCGACGCTCTATCGTCGTATTAGTGTTCGTCGTCTGTCGAAAACGGTGGCGAGACGGGGGTGGGACACGGTCCGCCGGGTCGACCGAGTCGTCGGGTCCCGGTGGGTTTTTCGACGCACGTCCCCTCCGTCGAGGTATGAGCGACTTCGACAAGGAGGCGGAGCGACAGCGCCTCCGCGAGAAGTACGAGAAGGACACGGAGCGACGCGAGGAGACCCAGCGGATGAGCGAACTCCTCCTGCAGGGGGCGACGATGACGAACAAACACTGCAACCAGTGCGGAACGCCCATCTTCCGCTATCAGGGGACGGAGTTCTGTCCGAACTGCCAGAACAAGCAGGCGAACGCGGCGGCCGAGACGGCCGACGCCGCCGCCGCGGAGGTGGCTAACGGGGAGGCCGGCGAGGCCCCGGCCGAGGCCGCCTCGGGAGCGACGGAGGACGGCGAGGCGACCGACCAGGCGAGGCAGTCGGTGCCGACGCCGGAACCCGAACGGGACGTGCCGTCGGAAGTCGCCGACGCGGGCGGCGCGTCCGGCACGGGCGCGGTGAACGCGCAGGCCGCAGAACCGAGCCGCGAGTCCGCCGCGCCCGAGCGGACGACGTCGACCGAATCCGGACCCGAAGCGGTCGCCGGGAAGCCGTCGACCGCGTCGGCGAGCGAGTCGGATAACTCCGCGGGAGAAGCTGTCAGCGCGGCGAGCGCGTCAGACGGGTCGATGCAGGGCGCGCGCGAGTCGCTCCTGCAGGCGATAACGGAGCACGCGCGACGGTCGACCGCGACGGAGGAGCCCCAACAGGCGACGGCGCACCTCGAAGCGGCCCGCGAGGCGGCCGAGGCGCTGGACGCGCTGGACCGGTAGACGGACTGCACCCTTTCTCGGTCGCTCTGAGAGGCGCGCACGTGTTGTTCTCGCGCCCGTCGACGTCCGGCCGCAGCGACCGCCCCGTGGCGTTCACCGCTGAGCGTATCGCCCGGTTCGAGGCCGGCCTCCCCGTCGTCTACTTCGTCGACTCCGACGTCCGAATCCGGCGCCGACGCCGACGTCGACGCTGCACTCGACTCGCGACCGAAGCCCTCGGCTCTGGAGATGGCGTCACGTACCCGGTAACGAAGTCGACCGGGAGGTACTCGGTTTAGTCGAAGGACGAGGAGTTCGACCGCATGGTGACGGGCGACGCGGCTCCGGCGCCGTCGAGCGCGCTATTCCCGGAGCGCCGCCGACATCGTGGTTCGCGACGAGGGCGTGTCCGTCACCATCGCACCATGACGCCGCGCGGGCCGGGAGGCGACGCGGGCGAGGCCTCCTCGCTGCGCTCCCGTTCGGCGCGCCGGCGGAGCGCCTCGGCCAGGGCGCGTCTCCGCTCAGCGCTCGACTGCTTCGCGTACGAGCGCAGTTCGCGGTCGCTCGGCGGGGACGGCGCGGTAACGACGCGCGCTTCCTCCGGGTCGCAGGGCGGTCGCGTCTCGTGTTGCGGGGTCCCGTAGAACGCCCGCACCGCACCGGGGGGAAGTTCGGCGCTCATACGTCCTGTATACGCGCTGTGAGGTAATAGTAATTGCTCCGACAGCTCAGAAAACGGACAGTCCGTCCACCGAACGTGTCTCGAACGTGCGCTTCGTCGAACTATTCGTACTCCGATCCGACCACGTCGCGGATTCGTTCGGCGGTTACCTCTCCGATACCGGACACCTCCAGTAGGTCGTCCTCGCGGGCGGTCATCACCGCCTCGACGGTGCCGAACGTCTCGAGGAGGGTGCGCGCGGTGACGGGGCCGATGTCGGCGATGGCGGAGACGACGTACTCCTGCTGTTCGCCGAGCGTCTTCGTGCTCTTCCCGCCGTGGACGCTCACCGACCGCTCCCGTTCGGTCTGCTCGCGGGAGGCGACGGTCAACAGCAGTTCGGCCGTGTCCGCCTCGTCGCGCGTCTGCAGGACGCTCACGTCGAAGTCGACGGCGAGGGAGGCGAGGGCGCCGCGGATGGCGCCGGGATGGATGTTCCGCTCCTCGTAGAGTCCCTCGCCCTCCAGAATCAGAAGCGGCCGCGCGTACGCCCGCGAGAGGTCGCCCACCTGCTCGAACAGCGACCGGTCGCCGCCGGTGAGCGTGTCGAGGAAGTCGGAGACGGACTTGCGCTCGACGGCGACGCGGTCCGAGAGCACGTAGTCGCCCACCGCGAGCGTTTCCAGTCGTGTCTCGACGCCGTCGCGCGTCGAGAGGTCCTTCGCGATGGAGGAGTCGAGTTCACGCTGGTCGACGACGATTTCGACCACGTCGTCGTCGCGCCCGGCGGTGGCGACGGTTCCCTCCGAATCGTTCGCGTCGGTGTCGGCATCGTCGCTTTCATCGCCGTCGTCTTCGGCCCGCGCTAACTCCTCGTCCGTCGCGGAGAACTCCGTGAGTCCGGACTGGCCGTCGGTTTCGGCGGATGCGGCGTCCGCGCTTTCGACGCCGCCGTTCGTCGACGCGGCCGCGGCGTGCGCCTCGCCGTTCGTCGCCTCGCCGGCGGACGCGGCCGAATCGCCGGACGCGCCGCCGAACGCGTCCAACCCCTTCTGGGAGTCGTCGAGTTCCGCCTCCACCTCGTCGGCGACGCCCTTCAGGTCGCGCAGTTCGGACTCCATCTCCTTTTCGCGACGCCGGGAGATCCAGAAGTACGCCTCGTCGCGCGTGTCCTCGGCCATCAGAACGACGACGCGCCCCTCGGCCTGCCGGCCGGTCCGCCCCTTCCGCTGGATGGAGCGAATCGCCGTCGGCACGGGTTCGAAAAAGAGGACCAGGTCGACTTCGGGCACGTCCAACCCCTCCTCGGCAACGGAGGTGGAGACGAGCACCTCGAACTCGCCGTTCCGGAACTCGTTCAGCGTCTCCTGTTGCTCCTTCTGGGTCATCCCGTCGGAGCCGTCCTTGTCGCCCTGACCGACGAACCGCCGGACGTCGAACGACGCCGAGAGGAAATCGGTGAGCGCCTCGGCCGTGTCGCGCGATTCGGTGAAGACGATGACGCGCTGGCCGCCCTCGATGCCGAGCGTCTGCGCGAGGAGGATTCGCGTGCGGGAGAACTTGGGGTGGAGTTCGTCGAACGACTCGGCCTTCCGCATCGCCTCTCGCACCTTGGGTTCGGAGACGAGTCGCTGACTCGCCTTCGACGCCCCCGACGACCGGGCGGCGTTGCGCTGCCGTTCGAAGTAGCGCCGGACCGATTCGACGGACTGCGTCTCGACCAGTTCGACCGCCCGCCGGAGCTTCATCACCTCCGCGTGCGTGGACATCCCCTTGTAGCCCTCCGACTTGTCGTTGTTTATCAGCTTCTGCAACTCCGCGCGCATCCCGTTCAACTGCTTCTGCGAGACGTCCGGACTCGTCGTGTTCGTCACGCCGAGCGACTTCAGTTTCTCCAGTCTGTCCTTGATGACGTCGTTGAGCGCGTCCCGAATCGCCAGGATGTCGTCGGGCAGGTCGATGCGCTCCCACTCCACGTCGGTGTCGTAGGTGTACTCGTCGACGTCGGCGTCCTCTTCGGTCATCACCTCGACTTCGGAGAGGCCGAGGTTCTCACAGACTTCGAGGATGGACTCCTCGTCGCCGCCGGGCGAGGCGCTCATTCCCGTGACGAGGGGGTGCTCGGCGTCAGCGTGGTAGCGCTCCGCGATGTAGACGTAAGCGTAGTCGCCCGTGCCGCGGTGGCACTCGTCGAACGTGAGGTGCGTCACGTCGCGCAGGGAGATGCGGTTGCCGATGAGGTCGTTCTCCACGACTTGCGGCGTGGCGATGACGATGCGGGCGTCCTCCCACAGCGCCGCCCGGTCGTCCGGGCGCACGTCGCCCGTGAAGACGACTATCTCGTCGTCCGGTATCGTCAGCGCCTCGCGGTAGAAGTCGGCGTGCTGTTGGACGAGCGGTTTCGTCGGCGCGAGAAACAGGGCCTTGCCGCCGACTTCGTTGAGTCGCTCCGCCGTGACGAGGAGGCTGACCGTCGTCTTGCCGAGACCCGTCGGGAGGCAGACGAGCGTGTCCGCCTCGCGGGCGGCGCTCGCCAATCGGAGTTGGTACAGACGTCGTTCGATGAACGACGGACTCAGGAGAGGGTGATCGACGTGCGAGGGGTCGTCGGCGGCCGCCATTGGGCCTCGCTTGGGCGCGATGCGGGTTAAGGCTTAGCGAACCGGGGTGAAAGTGTATCTTCGGTCGTAGGCGGTGCCCGTCGGCGGGTATCGCCGTCGGCCGTCACCGTCGGTCGGCGTCGCGGTCACTTCCCGGGTCGCGTGTCCGTCGTTCCGTC
The DNA here is from genome assembly GCF_031624495.1 of Halogeometricum sp. S1BR25-6. Taxonomy (NCBI): domain Archaea; kingdom Methanobacteriati; phylum Methanobacteriota; class Halobacteria; order Halobacteriales; family Haloferacaceae; genus Halogeometricum; species Halogeometricum salsisoli. Next base: position 103,078 of record NZ_JAMQOP010000001.1, read on the forward strand.
GCGTCGGCGACGCCGTCCGGGACGGACTCGCCGACGAGATCTGCCCATTCGACGACGCGATGGCCGCGGGTGTCTTGGGTCATATGCTCTCGGCCGTCACATCTCCTCAGACGTATATAACGATTGTGCAAACCCCTCAGATAAGAGAACAGACAATAGATTAGCGAATGTCAGGGTATCGGAACCGGAGATACCGCGTCGTCACCGCGTTCGGGCCGTCGTCGGCGACGGCGGAGACGGTGTCGGCTAGACGACTTGTTCGCCGTCGTCGTCGTACAGTTCGATGGCGTCGACGGGGCAGACCCGCGCGGAGAACTCGGCGTCGAACTCCTCGTCTTCCGGGACTTCGACCTCGAAGATACCGTCTTCGACCTCCTCGGCGCCCGCCAGGTCGGCCTTGCCGTCGTCGAGGTCCTTCTCGAAGGCGTCCCACTCGTCGACGCACTGGAACATGCCGATGCAGGTGTCGCGGTCGTAGCGAATCTTCATGCCGGTCGTTCGGCCAGGGCGTACAAAGCGGTGACGACGCCACGGGACCGGCGCCGCCGGCCTCGGTGCCGGGTCCGACCATTTAAACCGGGTGACGGCTTACTCCGCGCCAATGAGACCGGAGGACGTGCCGGGCCTGCCGGAGGGGGTGCCCGAACGACTGCAGTCGGAGGGTATCGAGGAACTGTACCCCCCGCAGGCCGAGGCGGTGGAGGCGGGCGTGACGGAGGGCGAGAGCGTTCTCGCCTCCGTTCCGACCGCGTCCGGGAAGACGTTTATCGCCGAGTTAGCGATGCTGTCGAGCGTGCAACGGGGCGGGAAGGCGCTGTACATCGTGCCGCTCCGCGCCCTCGCCTCCGAGAAGAAGGCCGAGTTCGAGCGCTGGGAGGAGTTCGGTATCGACGTGGGCGTCTCGACGGGCAACTACGAGTCCAGCGGCGAGTGGCTTGCCTCCAGAGACATCATCGTCGCCACTTCGGAGAAGGTGGACTCGCTCATCCGCAACAACGCGGGATGGGTGAGCAACCTCTCCTGCGTCGTCGCCGACGAGGTGCACCTCGTAAACGACGGCCACCGCGGCCCGACGCTGGAAGTCATGCTGGGCAAACTGCGGAAGATAAACGCCGGCCTCCAAGTCGTCGCCCTCTCGGCGACGGTGGGCAACGCCGAGGAGGTGGCCGAATGGTTGGACGCGACGCTCGTGCAGTCGGAGTGGCGGCCCATCGACCTGAAGATGGGCGTCCACTACGGCAACGCCATCTCGTTCGACGACGGGTCCCAAAGAGAGGTTCCGGTCGGGAAGGGCGACAGACAGACGTCGGCGCTCGTCGCCGACACCCTCGACGAGGAGGGCTCCTCGCTCGTGTTCGTCAACTCCCGGCGGAACGCCGAGGCGGCCGCAAAGCGCCTGAAGAACGTGACCGCCGAGTACCTCACGGGCGAGGAGCGAAGCGAGTTGGCCGAACTGGCGGGGGAGATACGCGACGTCTCCGACGCCGAAACGAGCGACACGTTAGCGAACTGCGTGGCGAAGGGGGCCGCGTTCCACCACGCCGGTCTGGCCGCCGAGCACCGCCGGTTGGTCGAGGAAGCGTTTCGCGATCGATTAGTAAAGACCGTCTCGGCGACGCCGACGCTCGCGGCGGGCGTCAACACGCCGAGTCGGCGCGTCATCGTCCGCGACTGGCAGCGCTACGACGGCGAGTTCGGCGGCATGAAACCGCTGGACGTGCTCGAAGTCCACCAGATGATGGGGCGGGCGGGCCGGCCCGGACTCGACCCCTACGGCGAGGCCGTCCTCCTGGCGAAGGACTCGGAGACGCGCGACGAACTGTTCGAGCGCTACATCTGGGCCGACGCCGAACCGGTCCGCTCGAAACTCGCCGCCGAACCCGCCCTTCGGACGCACCTGCTCGCCACCGTCGCCTCCGGATTCGCACATACGCGCGACGGACTGTTGGAGTTCCTCGACCGGACGCTGTACGCGACGCAGACCGACGAACCCGGACGGTTGGAACGGGTGACCGACACGGTGCTGCAGTACCTCGAAGTGAACGGATTCGTCGAGATGGACGGAGAGAACATCTCCGCGACGAGCATCGGACACACCGTCTCCCGACTCTACCTCGACCCCATGAGCGCCGCCGAGATACTCGACGGCCTGCGCTGGGGCGCCGACCACCGCGAGGAGAAACTCCGCGAACTGGCGGGCGTCTCCGACGCGGACGCTCGACGCGCGGCGAGCGACGCCGAGAGCGAGGAGTCCGCCGGGTTCCGGCGGGCCAGCGAGATGGCCTCGGCGGCGGACGGCGAGGGTGAGAGCGAGAGCGAGGACGGGGATGGGGACGAAGCAGACGCGACGAGTACGGAACCCGTCGAGACCGAGCGTACCTACCCCACGGCGCTCGGACTGTTCCACCTCGTCTCGCGCACGCCCGACATGTACCAACTCTACCTCAAATCGGGCGACCGCGAGACGTACACCGAGGAGTGCTACGAGCGCGAACCCGAACTGCTCGGAAACGTCCCCTCGGAGTACGAGGACGTGCGCTTCGAGGAGTGGCTGTCCGCCCTCAAAACCGCCCGACTGCTCGAAGACTGGGCGGGCGAGGTGGACGAGGACCGCATCACCGAACGCTACGGCGTCGGACCCGGCGACATCCGGGGGAAAGTCGAGACGGCGCAGTGGTTGCTCGGCGCGGCCGAGCGACTCGCCGGGGAGTTGGACCTGTCCTCGACCGTGGCCGTCCGCGAGGCGAAAAAGCGCGTCGAGTACGGCGTCCGCGACGAACTGCTCGATTTGGCGGGCGTCCGCGGCGTCGGTCGCAAGCGCGCCCGCCGCTTATTCGAGGCCGGCATCGAGACGCGGAACGACCTCAGAGAGGCCGACAAGTCCGTCGTTCTCGCCGCCCTGCGAGGGCGGCGCAAGACGGCCGAAAACGTCCTCGAAGCCGCCGGGCGGCGCGACCCGTCGATGGACGACGTCGACGAGGACGAGGCCGACGTGCCCGAGGCGACGTTCGAGCGAGCGAGCGACCGGACCGACCGCGGCGGCGACGGAAGCGGCGACGCGGACGACCCGCAGGAGCAGGCCAGCCTGGGTGATTTCGGGTGAGATTCGTCGAGGGCGTCGCCGACGTGGAGAGCGTCGACGCGTTCGTCGCCGCCGTCGGCGAGGTGGCCGAGGAGACGGGCGCGACGGTGCAGGTGTTCGACGCGCGGTACGTCGCGGACGAGGAGCACCTCCGCCGGGCGGTCGAACTGGCGGACCGCGCCATCGACCGCGGGGAGAACGTCGCCCGCGACAGGGCCGTCGAGATTCTCCTGTACGCCGCGGGCCGCCGGCAGATAGACGACGCGCTGACGATGGGCGTCTCGGCGGGCGAGACACCCGCCGTCGCCCTCGTCGACGGCGGCGACGAGGCGGCGGCGGCGACCCGGCTACGCGAGATGCTGGGCGACGAACCGACGCTCGGGCGGGTCGGAGACGACCGCCTGCGCGAGTTCTTCGACGTGGGCGACGCCGAACTCGCGACCGTCGACGGCGACGTCGGGTCGCTCGTCCGCGAACGCGTCGCGCTGCTGAACGTCGAGAAGTAGCTCAGGAACCCCTCCGTTTCGTGTGGAGATTCGAACCGTTTTTCGACGCGTCGAACCCCATTGTTTCGACTGGAAAACGCAGGACTGAACGGCGACGGAACGTCGAGATGAAATTCCGAGCGACGGTGCCGCTCGGACGACTGGGTTACCGAGTAGCGGCGAGAGCCACTAAAGTGATTCGAATCGAGGGGCCGGCCGATACGGCGGCGGAGGAGAGCGACGGGTGGTGGAGTACTCGTCGCCAGTAGCGGATACTAGCACGGCGATACCACCGACCAGGCCCCCTTGCGCCCTATCACCGACGTGCGGAGCACGAACCTCCGGGACCGAATCGACCGGTGGGAGCCTACTGTCCGAGAGACGCGCGAATCCGAGCGAAAAGTTCACTTCGAGACGTACAAATCGATAGGTCGACGCAGACTTAGCGTTTTCATCTCTATATGGCCTACTTAGAATTATAGAAGACAACTAGAGAATCGTATATTCGTCTTTTGGCTCTGTTTTAGTTGATATAAACCTGCACCTGTGCAACTGTTCTCAAGTTCTCCGTCAATACAGCGGACGAAGGGATGAGAGAACGGCTATTTCGGATTCTCAGGGCGCGCCCGAGGAAAAAATGAGCGGCGAATAGCCGGATTTTGAATCGAAGAGATGCTTTTTAGAGTCAAATCTCGATTATCGTACGGCTCTCGGTGGCGGTACCCAATTCTCGTTTTCCGACGCCGGTGTCCTCGGGATGAACCCCGAACTGCACGTCGAAACCGCGGACCGCAGTGTCCACATCTTTGAAACGACGTTCGAGGACGAACCCGTCACGAGCGTAGAACTCGGTGCCGGGTTTCCTTTTGAACGGGTCCGCGAACCTCACAGTTCCACCCTACTTCCAATCGTAGCGGATTGACGATAGAGAGCCATGATGAGAACAGTACTATAAGCGTAATGCTCTCGCAGTGGGCCTGAAAAGTGTTCTCGAGTGAGTTGCTGCGGCGTTCGTCGCAGACGCCGAAGCGGGGGACGAGAGAAGGCTAGCGGGACGACCGCTGAACTCGATTGATCGGACCGCTTCGAGGGAGATACGTCGCGTTCAACGCGAAGCGACGGTGCGAGAGCACGTCATCCGACGAATCGGGATTCCCGACCGAAATCGCGAACACGGCGCTGTCGGCGCTCAGGACGACCGGACGGTGTCGATGACGCCTCGGAGGTATCCGACAGTGAACCCGCGCGCGCGGTGGCGCCAGTCGTCGTCACCCTCCATCTTCGGGACGTGGTCGGGGATGACTGCCCCCTCGAACCCGACGTCGTGTAAGGTCCGAATCGCTCCGGCGGTGTCGAAGTTCCCCTCGTCGACGAACGTCTCGTTGAACTTCGGGACGGTCCCGACGACGTCTCGGAAGTGGATGAACACGATCTGATCTTTCTCGGCGAACCGGCGCAGCACGTCGTTGACGTCCTCGCCCATCTGCGAGAAGCAGCCGAGACAGAGCTTCAGGCCGTGGTTGTCGCTCGGAACCGTCTCCATCGCGCGCTCGAAGTTCTCGACGTTGCGGAACAGACGGGGGATGCCGCCCATCGATTCGAGGACGGGCGGGTCCACCGGGTGCAGCGCCATCCGCACGCCCGCCTCCTCGGCGACGGGGACGATTTCCCGCAGGAACGCCTCGTAGTTCTCCCAGAACTCCGCCTCGGTGTACGCCCGGTCGAGACCGGGTGCGAGCGCGTCCGGGTCCTCGACCTCCTCGAGGTCGAACGCGGTGCCCTCCGCCCCGCCGCGCAGTTCGGCCGGCGTCGTCCGCATGGGAACGACGCCCCGAGGGTTCCACTGGTAGCCCAGAATCGGGATGCCGGCCTCGCCGAGGTTGCGAAGCAGCGTTCGTATCTGTTCGAGGGCCTCCTCTTTCCCCTCGCGGTCGAACATGATGTCGCCGTATAGGGAGTACGGAAGCGACTGGATGCCGGTGAGAGACAGCCCTTGCGACTCGACGCGTTCGCGGGCCGCCGCCAACCGCTCGACCGACGGAATCGAATCGCGCCCCACCGCGACCGTCGCCGCGCCGTCCCGGTCGTTGAACTCGTCGGGTTCCTCGTCGGTATCGGCGTGGTCGACGAAGACGTCCGTCGCACCCAACTGACGGATGTATCGAAGGCGTGACTCCGAGAGCGTACGCGTCCGGACGCCCACACGAACGTCGCTGTCGACGCCGGCGTCGGCGTCTGTGGTCTGCTCAGCCATACCAGCATTGTCGGAGGCGACGATATAAAAACCGGGGTCGGGGCGTTGCGCTACCTGAATCGAGGAGAGAGCACCTCAGATTACATGCGGACGGAGGAAACTACTACGGAGAGGATACCCACCGGAGAGGCGACGAACCATGGAATACGCTTCTCCTCGTATCGGCATCGACTCTTCGACGCGTCACACCTCCTGCCAAGTCAGAGTAAAATAGTCGGTTTCGAACCTACTCTTCTAATTTATGTGTGTATAGTCGATCTATTCGTCTTTTTAGTTTCGTTCAAACATGTATATACATCCATCTGCGAAATTAGAACCTATATCTGCCGTATATTGAATTCTATATGCCGGCGTAGAGATGTTATTCGCATATGGAATTGTATCGAGCGTCGAGAATCAAGTCAGGGCCGGAAGCACCGGCGGTCTCTCGGTCGATTACCCGTCGGCGAACGCTCACAGTCCGAAGCGCGCGACCGCGCCGTCGTCGAGATACGACACGTAGAGTCGGTCGTCGGTCGCCGAAATGTCTAACCGACTGTACGACTCGGGTTCGTGCGACCAACGCGTCCCGCCGGACGCGCGGTCGAGTACCACCGCCTGGCGCCCGCCGGAGACGACGACGGCGTCGACGCTGACGTGGAGTTCTTCAACGTCCGGCGCCTCCGTCACCGTTCGCCAGCGGCGCACACCGTCCGAGTCGAATCGGTCGACACGGCCGAGTATCCCGCCGTCGGGGTCGTCGACGCGGCTTCCGACGAACACGGCATCGTTCGCCGGCGTCACCTGTCGGATGTCGTACCCGGCGGTGTGCCGCCACGCGACCGACCCGTCGCGTCGGTCGAGAGCGATCAGTTCGTCGCTCGAATCCGACCGTTCGTTCCGGAGGTACACCTGCGGACCGAGCGTCGGGTCCCGGTAGGAGTCCGCGTCGACCGTCGATTCCCACCGGACGGCGCCGGTCCGGGGGTCGTACGCCCGAACGGTCGACTCGTGGACGGAGACGGCCAGACGCTCGTCGACCGCGAGGCCGGGATACCACTCGCTCGCGTCCGTTCGCCACAGCGGGCGCCCGTCGTCCGTCGAGAGTGCGACGAGGCGCGTTCGGTCCTCGCTCACCGCCTCGCGGAAGACGAACGTCTCGTCGAGCAACCCCGTCAGCCGGTAGCCGGCGACCGCACGGCCGAACCGCCTCGCTCCGGACTCGGCATCGAACCCCCGGACGTCGCCCGTGTGGCGGTCGAGACGTGCGAGCAGCGACCCGTTGCTGGCTATCGTCCCGCGTTCGTGCAGTCCCTCCTCGCGCCACCGCAAGTCGCCGGCCGCGTCGACGGTGTAGACGTCGCCGTCGGTGCTGTGGACGTGGAACGGGCCGCCGTCGCCGGACGCCGCGGGACGCGCTTCGACGGGGCCGCCCGTTTCGTACCGGAACGCGGTCTCCCCGTCGTCGAGACAGAGTCCGTACAGCGCCTTGTCCTGCGCGCCGACGAGAACGTGCGCCGCCGAGACGGCGAGCGGACTCGCGGCGCTGGCGTCCGCGAACTCGCGTCGCCACTCCGGGTCGACGCCGCCGAGTCGAGGAAGGGAGCTACACCCCGCGAGCGCGAGGCTTCCGAGCGCCGCGATGCCGCCCAACGCGCGCCGACGCGAAACGTCCCGACACCTATCGCCGCCCGCACGCTCACGCCGCATCCAGTACCTCCGGGGCGAGTCGGGCCACCTGCCACTCCTGACCCAGGTAGACGCCCTCGCCGATGGCCGCCGCCCAACTTAGTTGTCCGCCGCTCTGGTACCCCTCGAATCGCTGTTCCGTAATCTGCGTCCCGTCGGTGTCGTGGACCGAGAGGACCGTCGGCGCGAAGGGGACGGTGCCGCTCGCCCCGCGGACGCGGGCGTCGCCGCCCGACAGCGTCACCAACTTGCCGTCGACGGTCGTCGGTCCGGCGGTGACGGCGTTCGGCGTCTCCGTCCGCCAGCGCCGTTCCCCGGAGTCGGCGTCGAACGCGTACAGGTAGTAGTCCGCCGCGCCGACGAACACGCGCCCGTCGGCGACGAGCGGTCGGGTGAAAACGGTGTTTTCGAGGTCCGCTCGCCACCGTATCTCGCCGGTCGCCACGTCGACCGCCAGCACCGACTCGGTCGCGCTTCCGACGTAGACCGTCCCGTCGTCGACGGCGACGTCCGACATCGCGGCGCCGACGTCAAGGCGCCAAGCGTCGATGCCGGTGCCGTCGGTCCCGACGCGGCGGAGCGTCCCGTCCAACAGTGCGAAGACGACCCCTTCCCCGTGGCTCGCCGGAGCGCCGGCGAGAGAGGCCGGGAGGTCAACGCTGAACCGCTCGGCTCCGTCCGAACGCGCGAACCCGACGAGTCTGTCGGGGACGTCGTCCTCCGTTCCGGAGACGGGCACGACGACCGTCTCGCCGGCGACGACCGGCGCGAACTGCACGACCCCCGGGTCGGCCCGGTTCACCGCCGGAATCGACGCCTCCCAGACCGGCGCGCCCGTTTCGTGCTCGAACGCGAAGACCGCGCCCGTCTTCGAGAAGACATAGACGCGGCGCCCGTCCGTCGCGGCCGGCGAACACCGCTCATCGGGACCGGAGACGGACCACGTCGTCTCCCCGACGTCCGCGTCGACGGCGCTGAGCATCGGGTCGTTCGAGAACGGACTCCGGGAGGCGAAGACGACCACTCCCTCGATCGGTCGAATGCCGGTCGTCGTCTCCCGCAGTCCCGCGACCCACGCCGTCGGGAGCGGTAGGTCGTCCTCGTCGTCCGAGAGCGCACTGCACCCGGACAGCCCGACTGCGAGCGCGGGAAGCGACCGGAGGGCGGCGCGTCGCGTGTAGGAGCCCATCGGTCGCCGCTTTCGAGTCGGTCGGCATCAGTCTTGTCACTCGTTCGGAGTGAGTTGTTCGCTGTCGTGTTTTGTGTCCCCACCGCCGTAACTTCTACTCGCGTGAGCGACCTGGCTACGGGTATGACTCTGGACCTCCCGCCCGTCGGGTTCGGCACGCTCGGAATCACCGACGTCGACCTCCTGACGACCGGTATCGAGATGGGCTACGAGTACGTCGACACGGCCCAGTTTTACGGGAACGAGTCGGAAGTCGGCGACGCCATCGAACGCGCGGACGTCGACCGCAAAGAGTTCACGCTGGCGACGAAAATCTGGTACGACAAACTCGGCTACGACGACGTACACGAGGCGGTCGAGGGAAGCCTCGACCGACTCGGCGTCGACACCATCGACTTACTGTACGTCCACTGGCCGCTGGGCGACTACGACCCCGAGGAGACGCTCCGGGCGTACAACGAACTCGTCGCGGAGGGGACCGTCTCGAACATCGGCGTGAGCAACTTCTCGCCGGAGATTCTCGATACGGCTTTAGAGCACGCCGACCCGACGGTCGCCGCGAACCAGATCGAACTCCACCCGCTCCTCCAACAGGAACGCTCGCGCGAGTTCCACCGCGAGCACGGCGTCGAAACCCTCGCGTACGGACCGCTGCTCGGCGGTCGAACGGAGATGATTCCCGAACTCGAACCGATCGCGGAGAAACACGACGCGAGCACGAGTTCGGTTGCGCTCGCGTGGAGTCAGCGACTCGACGGCGTCACGCCCATCGCGGGCGCGGAGACCGAATCGCACCTCCGCGAGAACCTCGATTCGGTCGACCTCGAACTCGACGACGAGGACGTCGAAACCATCGAGACGCTCGGCCGCGAGATCAACGCCTACGGGAGCAACGGCGTGAGCATCGACCCGGGCGTCGACCGTCTGTAACGACGGTTCTCACGGTGATTTGGGCGCCTCGAACACGCGTTTTCGGACGACGCAACCGAGGCCTGTGGCGAACTGTCGTGTAGCAGTCAGTGTGAGTAATCCGACAGACGTTCGTTCCGCTCTATCTACTCGCAGAAGCCGAGCGGGTAGCAGAGGTGCTCGAAGGCGTGAAATTGAAGAATAGTCCCACCAGGATTCGAACCTGGGTCGTTGCCCCCAGAAGGCAACAGGATTGGCCACTACCCCATGGGACTGACATGTATGTCGGCAGTCATCCGCCGGCTCGTACCAACGGGACATTCACACCTACCTCCCGATAGCGTATCAATGTTGCGAAACGGCACGACGGCGGCTGTCGAATCATGTGAACAGCTATCGGACTCGACTGATAGTTCGACGCCGCGGCCTCTCAGTCGACGTCGGCACGTTTGCCCGAAACGCAACCGAACGCGGCCCGACTTAAATTGAGCGCGGCTACCGCGACGGCTGAGACGCGCGCCCAGAATCGAGATTTGAGCTGAGAGATATCGACAGAGCGCTGCCCCCCCTCTTTCGGGCATTCCGAGGAAAGCGTGGAGTGGAAACGATGGGGCCGACGCTGACATATCAACTCTTAGACACTGAAGAGTAGGACCGAAATCGGCCTACACCCCCGAATTTCCCGGGGTGTGTCCCGCTGTGACGGATGTAGCGGGTACGTCGCGTCGATTCGGCCGTGTGTCCGTTTCGACGTGAAACGGTGATTTCGTCTACGTCGATTTCGGTCTCTCATCGATTCTCGCGACCGTTCAGGGAGACGTAGAGATTACACAGATGAAAGACGAATCGGTCTGCACCGGCGCTCGAAATCGAATTCCTACGATACACCCCCGATTCATCGGAGTGTACCGGGTTTTCAGCGTCTGTAGAAGCGTTACTTCCGACGAGAGGGACGAACCCTCTCAGCCAGTGCTGTTCACAAACCCGGTTGAGAGCCCGTTTATCGACGGATTCGAGGTTGTCTGGGAGCAGTTCGATGTCGATAGCGTACCGACCGAACGCGTCGTCACCGAGGCCAGTTCTACACCCCGAAGACACGTCTTCCTTCCGGAGGGGGATGTAGATGTACTCCGCCGGATAGCGGATTCGGATGCCTCGTAGCGGTGAGATGCTCGCACAGAGGGGTGTACGGCGAACTTGCCGCGAAACTATATCAGATTTCGTACGTCCGGCCCTCGAGAGTCCGTACGGATATCACCCGTCCACTCGGGCAGTCGTTTCTTAAGTCGCCGCCGTGTCGACGCGAGCATGCCGGAGCAAACGTACGTCATCGGACACCGAAAACCGGACACAGACACCGTCTGCGCCGCGCTGGCGTACGCCGAGTTGAAACGGGAACAAGGCGAAGAGGGCGTCTCCCCGGCCAGAGCCGGGAACCCGAACCCGGAGACGGAGTTCGTACTGGACTACTGGGACGTCGAGCCACCCGCCCTTCTCGAAGACGCGGCGGGGACGCAGGTAATCCTCGTCGACCACAACGAGTACAGTCAGACTGTATCTGGAGCGCGAGAGGCCGAAATCGTCGAAATCGTCGATCACCACCGTATCGGCGACGTGGAGACGAGCGCTCCGATCCCGTTCCGGAACGAGCCGGTGGGGTCGACGGCGACGATTCTGGTCGGTCTGTTCGACGAGGCCGGCGTGACAATCGACGCGCGAACCGCCGGTCTCCTCCTGAGCGGACTGCTCAGCGACACGGTCGTTCTGCGCTCGCCGACGACGACCGAGCGCGACCGGACGGTCGCCGAACGACTGGCCGAGACGGCCGGCGTCGACGTCGAGGAGTACGGCCAAAAGCTCCTCGCACACAAGAGCAAACTCGGCGAGAAGATCCCTCGCGAGATGGTGCTGGGCGACTTCAAGGAGTTCGAGTTCGGGTCCGGTCGCGTCGGCATCGGACAGGTCGAAACGGTGGAACCCAGCGTCGTCCTGGACCGACGCGAGGCGGTCTTCGACGCGATGGACGATGTCGTCTCCGAACGAGGGTACGACGCGTTGTTGCTGCTCGTGACCGACCTGCTCGAAGAGGAGTCGACGGTCCTCGTAGCCGGCGACGAAATCGCGACGGTCGAATCGGGACTCGGCGCGACGTTCTCGGACCGGGAGGCGTTCCTTCCCGGGGTGATGTCCCGGAAGAAGCAGGTCGTTCCGCCGCTCGAATCGGCGTTCGAGTAACGGATCGAAAGAAAGACCACTACGTTCGGTGTCCGGGTCCGGCGTATCAGTGGACGAACGTTTCCTCTTCGTTCCCGAAATAGCTGCCATCTTAGGCGCCACCGCTTGAGATGTGCAATCGTCGTATCCATCCGTTCTCTGCGCTATTTGGTTTGTCTTACCCTAAAGAGAGACCATATATGGAGCTTATGAACCTCTATTTAGGATTTCGAATTTAACTTCTCGCTTTACCGTAATAAATTGAAACGAATGGTTCTATTTCTCATTATTCTATACTCATATCCCAAGCAGAGCCTCTATTTCGACGCGGTGTTTCACGTGAATCACTGTTCGATTTTGATCTTCCCGTCGCGTCGAACGATACGCCAGTGCGCTTTCATTACAAGCGTACGCCTGTAATCTGAATCCGATGAAAATCGGACTCGTCCGGGGAGGCGTCGGCATCGAGTAACGAGCCAGTTCGTCGTTCGAGTTCTCGCCGTTGCGGGCGAGAGCGATATCGGAGGCACCCGTAGTAGAGGATGCCGTCCGAACGATTCCACCTTTGAGACCGGGAAGGAAGCAGACGGGAGCGCGGCCGGAGTACGTCTACTACCAACGAATCCATGCGCCGAACGCTAAGACCGCGCCTTAGTCCGAAAAGCATCGCGCCTTGTTGATTTCCAATCGACCCTCGACCATCGGGTTGCGTCCAAGGGGTGGGACCGAAAGAGTAACCATTCCTCGTTCGGTTGATAGCACCGTATGAGCGAAGCATCAGACTCCACCGTCACGCTCTCGAATCGGTCCGCGGTCGTCATCGGCGGGACCAGCGGCATCGGACGCGCTATCGCACTGCAGTTCGCCGAGAGCGGCGCCGACGTTGTTGCGACGAGTCGACGGACCGAGGCGGTCGAGGATGTCGCCGAGGAACTCTCGTCCCGCGGCGCGGAGACGGCGTCCGTGACGTGCGACGTCCGCGACGAGGACTCGATAGAGAATCTCTACGAAACGGCGTCGGACGCGATCGGCGACATCGACGTGTTGGTCAACTCCGCGGGGTCGGTGGCGAAGGCCCCGGTCACGGAGATGACGATGGAAGACTGGGAGCGCGACATCGACGTCAACCTCACGGGCGTGTTCCGGGCGTGTCAGGTGTTCGGCCGGAACATGTCGTCCGGCAGCATCGTGAACATCTCCTCGATGTCGGCGAACCAAGCACGGGAGGAGCGTCCCGCCTACTGCGCCTCGAAGAGCGGCGTGAACGGCCTCACGCGGGCGGCGGCCGCCGACCTCGGACCGGAGGTTCGCGTCAACGCCATCGAACCCGGTTTCGTCGACACGCCGCTCGCCGGCGACGCGTTCGCGGAGGGGACCGACTTGCGGGAGGAGATCGACGAGCGGACGCCGCTCGAACGGGTCGCCGAACCCGACGACATCGCGGGCGCGGCGGTCTACCTCGCGAGCGACGCCGCCTCGTTCACGACGGGCGAGATACTCACCGTCGACGGCGGGTACGACCGAAGCTCGCTATGAGTCGTCGCTGACTCGGACGACGCCTTTCACGCCGGCCGGTTCGGCCGCGCGGTCGAACGCAGTCTGTGCGTCGGAGAGCGGATACTCGAAGCTCACGATGTCGTCTACGTTCAACGCTCCCGCGTCGATTCCCTCGATGGCGTCGGGGTAGGTGCCGCTGAACCGGAACGACCCCTTCAGTTCGTACTCCTCGCCGATCATGCCGTTCACGTCGGTGGGGACGGACGCGTCTATCGGGATGCCCACGAAGACGACCGTGCCGCCGCGTCTGACCGCCTCGGTCGTCGTTCGGATGGCGGTCTCGGCGCCGGAACTCTCCAAGACCACGTCGACGCCGTCGGGGTTGACCTCCTCGCGGACGACGCGAATCGGGTCGTCGGATTCGACGTTGACGGCGTAGTCGACGCCGCGCCGCTCCGCCAACTCCAGTTTCTCCGGGACGACGTCCGTCAGGATGGTCGTCTCGGCGCCCCGCCACATGGCGACTTCGGAGACGAGTTGGCCGATGGGGCCGCCCCCGGTGACGAGAACGCTGTCCCCTTCCGAGACGTTCCCGCGCTCGCAGGCGTGCATCGCCACGCTCAGCGGTTCGACGAGCGCTCCCTCGCGAAGCGAGACGCCGTCCGGAAGCGCGTAGAGGAGGTCGGCCGGCCACGCGACGTACTCCGTGAGCGCACCGTCGACGGGGGGCGACGACATGTACTCCATCTCTTTGCAGAGGTGGTACTCACCCTCGGTCCGACAGTACGAACACTCCCCGCACGGGATTCCCGGTTCGATGGCGACTCTGTCGTCCGCGGCGAGGCCCGTCACCGCTTCGCCCGTCTCAACGACCGTACCGGCCGCCTCGTGCCCCAACACGTGCGGGAAGTCGACGACGTTGCCGCCGTTCTCGCCGTTCAGGTAGTAGTGGATGTCCGAACCACAGATACCGACTCTGTCCACCCGCACCAACGCCTCGTCGGCGCCGACGGTCGGTTTCTCTTGGTCTGTCAGCGTAAGCGCTCCCACGTCGGATAGCACGCACGTTCGCATACCATAACGTGGGCGAAACCGAGCATGTATCTTGCGGTGGAGAGGGTGACCGTCCGGGTCTCCGAGGTGCGAAACTCGATACATTTCCGGCTGGATACGATACTATCTCGTCGCCACTTTCGAGCGTATCGCGCACTCATATCTAGATACGGTTTCTTACAGCGGATTTTTGTCGACAGGTTTCGCCTTTTGAATTCACTTTTCGTCTTTTCAGGGAAAGAGTAGGCTATTCAGAATCATATGTCGGGAGAGTTCTGGTCGTCCCCGATATTAGACACGCCGAACGGGGATCGGTCCGTCGCACGCCCTCGAACGCTGTCGTCGCGACCTCGGGGGCGTCTACTCCTCCGTCGCGGACGTGTCGGCGTCTGCGTCCACCGCGCAGGTGAAGTGACGCGACCGGTTCTCGGCGACGTAGCGGTAGACTCGGCGGCCGACGCGGGCGACCGGGCCGAGGCTCATCACCCACGAGAGCGGAACGAGGACGGGGAACTGTTTCGCGAGCCGTCGAAACGCGTCGTAGCCGGCGTAGGCGTCCTCGCCGTCGAACGCGTACATCGCGTCCTCGAAGCTCACGTCCTCCCGCCCGCGGTACCGGTCGGGGACGGTGTACTGCGAGTGGAACCGAACCGCGTTCGTGAAGTCGAGCAGTTTGAACGAGTAGAGACTCCGCGCGCAGAAGTAGCAGTGCTCGTCGTACACGAGGTCGATCGTCTCGTCCTCGTCGGGGCCGAGGTATCGGAAGAGCGAGTCCCACGGGAGGAGGAGCGCGAGGAAGACGTACTGGTCGAAGAAGAACGGGCCGAGCGAGAGGGCGATGACCGTGTGCATCCCGAGCGTTCCGAGGAGGAGGGGTGTGATGGGCAACCCGACCAGCACGGCGACGAGCAATCCGAGTTCGAAAACGATGGTTCCCAGCGCGGCGCCCGTCAGGAGAAGCGGATACCGGAGCATGAACTCGCCGAGTTGCGTCGGCGGGTCCCAGTAGACCAGGGCGGACGTCGCCCACCGTCCCAGCGCGGTCGCGCTGATCCAATCCAAGGAGAGGTCGGACCCGAAGACGAGTTTCGTCCACGCGGACCCGAAGTAGAGGATTGCGATCGTCAGCAGCACTAACTGGAGGATGCGCATGCTGTGCTCGCCGGTGTTCGGCGAGCGGAGCGTCTCGTTCAGGTCGTCGATGCTCTCGGAGAGCGCGCGCCGAACGGTGTCGACGTTCAGCCGGTCGGTCTCCGCGTAGAGCCCGAAGAAAATCAGGAAGAAGCCGGCGATGAACATCGAGTTCACCCGACCGGAGTCGACGTAAGCGTTCATCACCGTCGCCAGGTGCGCCACCAACAGCGCGCTCACCAGCGCCGTGAGTCGCTGTCTGTACCCGACGAGGAACGCCAGCAGAAACACCACCAGCACGGCCTTCTCGACCGGGAGGTACTGCTGGACGACCGGCGGCTGAAAGAGCAGATACTCCCCCGCTCCGGGCATCAGGTGCCACTCGTCGATGGCGCCGAAGTCCATCGAACCGAAGTTCCAGAGGAGGTACGTCCCGAAGATGACCCGCGCGACGCCGACGTTGATGGGCGAGTCACGCCGCGGGTTGCGGACGTAGTTCACGAACAGTTCGGGGACTCTCATAGGCACCGCTCCTCGAAGGTGTACTCGACGTCGGACGCCGTCGCGTTCGCCGGAAGGCTGACCTCGAAGGCCAGTTCGCGCTCGGTGGAGGTTAGCTCGTAGCCCCCCTCCTCGAAGTGGAGGTGGAGTGCGTAGACTTTCAGCGTGACGAACTCACCGTATCCGTCCAGTTCGCTCTCGGTCCAGCGGTAGTCCTGTTGGTGCCGCGGGAAGTCCACCCGCTCTACGAGCGACGGAGCACCCGCTTCGATTCGCTCGCGGTACTCGTGGGACCTGTGCAACAGATACCGCCCCGCGGCCTCCGATTCCTCCCGCGAACAGTACGCGAGCGCGCGAGCGACGTCGTCGTTCGGGCTGACGGTCGGAACGACGCGCCGGTCGAGCCGAATCTCCCGCCCTGCGGAGTCCTCGACGTAGATGAGGTAGTTCACCTTCTCCTCGGACGGAATACCCGTGAACTTGTGGAGGTCCTCCATCGGTCGGATTTCGTACCCCGACGGCGAGAGGTTGACCAAGAGGAGACAGGCGAAAAACACCGCCAGATAGCTCGAGCGAACGTACCGGTGTCGGTAGAAGAACGCCGCCGCGAACGTGCCGAGGAAGAAGAGACCGAAGAAGAACGGAACCACGAGGTCCTTGTACGCGATGATCGATCGGACGAGGTCGTCCAAAACTAGATACATGAGTCGTGATTTGTCGGAAGCGCAATAGTATTTCTGTCCGATCATCGTCTAATTAACTCCCGTCGCGAGTGAGCGGATATTCGGGACGGGGGCGACGCGGACGGTTCGACCCGTTCGGTCCCTCTCCACCTGGCGAACGAATCGCGTTTCTCATCGACGTCGAGTACATACTACCACTTGAGAATGTATTTTAATCAAGTAAATAATGCCAAAAGACATTTACATACGTCAGCGATATTATAGCATAGATGTTCAGACGAAAATTTCTCAAAGCGGCGGGCGCGTCGGGCGTAGCCGGTCTCGCCGCCGGTTGTATGGGCGGCGAGCAGAGCGAAGCGACGGAAGCGGCCGGCGGGACGACCAGCGGCGGAGAGACCGCGACGGAAACTGCGACCGAAACCGAGACGGAAACCACGGAGTCGACGGCTGACGGAACCGAGAGCGGTCTCGGCGACGTCACCGGAGAGGTCGGAGACACCCCCGAGGGTCTCGAAGTCGCGTCGCACAACCTGTACGCGGAACAGAGCGCCGTCGGACTTCGAGGGACCGTCGAAAACACCAGCGAGGAGGGCTACCGATACGTCCAAGCGCAGGTGACGCTTCAAGACGACCAAGGGGACGTCCTCTACGAGTTCTTCGACGAGACCGAGCAAGCGGACACGGTCACGCTTCAGGCGGGCGAATCCTGGGACTTCGACGTGCTGTTCGAGGAAGCGGACGACCTGAGCGCGGTCACGGCCTACACGGTCGACCTCGCCGCGAGCACGGCGGGAACCGGAACCGAAACCGGATCGGGTTCGCTGGACGACATCACGGGCGAGACCGACCAGCAGGACCCCAACCTCGAAATCACGAGCCACGAACTGACGCGCGAGGAGTCGACGACGTACGTCACCGGGACGGTCGAGAACGCCGGGGAGGAGGATATCGAGTCGGTCGAGGTGTCGGTCACGCTCTACGACGCCGAGGACCAGGAGCTGTTCGACTTCAGAAACACCGTCGAAGAGGAAGAAGACGTCCAGCGACTCGCCCCCGGCGAGTCGTGGAACTTCCGCGTGCAGTTCCCGGACATCGACATGCAACGTATCAGCCGATACGTTATCAGCGCCGACAGCGACATCGTATAACGCCTCGTTCGAGAGGCGAGTGAGAGAACGGCGTCCCGTCGGCGACTGACCGCTCGTCCGGCCGCGCGACGTCGCGAGGGCGGACGGCCGAGAGTGTGACCGGGTTCAGTCCGCGTGTTCGGCCTGTCCGCCGCCGCCGACGGCGTCGCGAGCGTTCGAGAGCGTGCGACCGAGGAGTTCGTGGAGGCTCTCGCGCCGCTTGAAGAAGAGCGCGAACCCGAGAACGAGGTAGACGGCGGTGTAGGCGTAGAGAATCATCATGCTGAGTTCCGTCGCGGCCGGTTCCGGGACGGTCTGGATGACGTAGAACTCCGCGAGCACCTGCGTGACGAACAGGGCGAGAAGCGTCACCGCCTCTCGCGTGCTTATCTCGAAGTTGGTCAGGATGGCGATGGCGAAGAGGCTCTGGGCGGCGGTGATCCAGATTTCGGCGGCCTGCTTCGAGTCGAACGGCAGCGTCCCGACCGCGCCCGCGGAGATGGAGTAGACGACGGCGAGCGTCCCGATGAGCAGCGTCCACTGGTTCAGTTTCGAGGAGATCAAGGCGTTGAATCCCGCCGTCGAGCGCGCTTTGTTCACGAGATAGGCGACGACGATGAGTTCGGGGCTCTCAGAAGCCAGCGGCGCCAGCCACTGGATCATGAAGAACTCGGGGATGCCGTACTGGAGGCCGAGCGTCTCCAACCCCTCGGCGAACGGATGGACCGCGGTGAAGATGATGGCGCCGGAGAAGGCGAATCCGATGAGGACGGCTGCGATTCGCACGCCCTTCGATTTCGCCTGGAAGTACGCCGGGACGCCGACGTTCTCCTCGTGTTCGTCGACGCCGCCGCGGATGATGACGAAGAGGTAGAGCACGTAGAGACCGACGAGAAACAGCGTGTCGACGGGACCGATACCGCCGCTGAGGGGGACGAAGAAGGCGAACGCCGTGGCCGCGAGGAGGAACGTTATCTCGGTGGCGATGCCGCGGTCGAGGCTGACCACGTCCGCGAGGAAGCCCGAACGGTGTTCGACCGCCGGGTCGGAACCGCTCTTCGCGCGGAAGACGGTGAACAGAGCGATGCCGGACCAGCCGAGACCGATGAGGATGCGGTTGGCGCCGGTCATGTTCGCGACGGCGAGGTTACCCGCCTGGGCGGACCCGGCGCCGGCCTGCCAGGCGTAGAGGGCGTCGACGGCGTACTCGGGGGCGACGGCGAGGACGGCCAGCACGGCGATGGCGAACGCCTGCGGAACGTCCTTCTCGGCGGTCTCCGCGGCCCACGCGAGGAGGAACGACGCTCCCAGGATAGCGAGTCCGGCGATGACGACGGCCGTCGCGGGCGCGATGTTCTCGCCGGGGTGGACGGTGCCGTACCCCCCGTACGAGAAGAACAGTCCGATCCAGGGAACCGTCAACAACAGCGTAAGGACGACGGCGACGAGCGGGTGACGAAGCCTGTCAAGCATTAGTTGGTAGTCGTAGAACAGGCACCTACCTCTTTTGTCTGTCGGCTTCCTATCGCGCGGTTCTCCCGGCTGTTTTCCACTCTCTGCGGTCGGTTGGGCGGGACGCGCGATACGCGTCCGTGTGGCTGAGTAGCAGGGACACAGAGCGAAGAAGTCTCCCCGACGCGCGTTCGAGATGAGGCGGCGCATCGAACAGGAATCGACGGCCCACCCGACCACAGGGTTATCCCTCTCATCCGCCTGTGGACGGTATGGCAGACACCAAGAAAGGGCGAGAGAAGCAGGCCCGCGACGCGGAGACCCGCCAGCAGGAGCGAGACGTCGCCGAATCCCGCGAGCGCGCCGACGAACCCGAACCGCCGCGCTCCGAGGAGGACGTCGAGGGGGCGGACGACGACGTCCCCACGTGTCACCGCCGCGGGTGCGAGGAACCGGCGGCGTTCGTCGTCCTCGAACGCTATCAGGAGGACACCGGGTACGGGGCCGTCGAAGCCGAAGCGTACCTCTGCCGGGAACACACCGAAGAAGAGAGTCCGGTGAACCTCGAGGGCGCCTACGACGAGTACGTGTTCCGCGTCGAACCCCTCTCCTCCCGGTCGGTCTGAGCGGGGCGCGGCGACCCGGTCGTCCGTTCTCGGGCGGAAGAACGTGCACAAATCACCATCTATTTAGCTCCCGTCTATGCACTCTCGTGTATGTACGTCGGACGGTTCATCGTCGTCGGTCCCGACTTCGGAGCGTATCGCGTCTCCTCCCGGTCGTTTCCCAACCGCCGGGTCGTCGAACGCGACGGCACTCTGACCGTCGCACCGACGCCGGACGCCCCCGAGAGCGACAACCCCTACATCTCCTACAACTGCGTCCGCGAGGGCGGTGACGGCGTCGTCGTCGGCAACGGGTCGCACGTCGACCCCATCGCGGAGAAACTCGACATCGGCTACCCGGCCCGCGACGCCCTCGCAGCGTCGCTGCTGGCACTCGACTACGAGAAGGACGACTACGACACGCCGCGAATCGCGGGCGTTGTCGGGGAGCAATCGTACGTCGGTATCGTCCGAAAGGACGCCCTCCTCGTCCGCCCCGTCGAGGAGGACCCGCTTCTCGTCGCCACCTACGAGGAGGACGACCCCGCGCCGGTCACCTTCGACGGAAGCGGGTCGCCCGCCGACATCGCAGAACGGGCCTACGGGATGGCGTACGAACACGCCGTCTGCGCCGCGGGCGTCACCTACGACGACGGAGCGGTGGACATCGGCTTCCACAACGGCGAGTGAGCGACGGGTGAGTCGCCGCGGTCGCCGGCGCCGGTCACCCTGACGGCGACGCGGACGGCGATTTCGGGAGTCGGAGCGTGAGGAGGACGACGACGGCGAGCACCGCGGCCAGGAGAACGTATCCCTCGTCGAAGTAGCCGCGGTCGGCCAGTCCGCCGAACAGCACCGGTCCCGCCGCGCCGAGCGTCGCCACCGTCGTCCTGACGACGCCGAGGCCGGTGCCGCGGACCTCCTCGGAGAAGGCGTCCGAGAGGAACGACTGCGTGACGGCGCCCGACCCGAGCATCGTGCTCACGACGGCGGTGAGGGCGGCGAGCGGCCAGAACCCCTCGACGACCGGCAGCAGCGCCAGCCCCGCGACCGGTCCGACGAGGACGGCGACGAGCGTCTTCCGCATCCCGATGCGGTCGTACGCCGCACCCGCGACCGGTTTGACGACGACGCCGAACGCGAAGAACGCGCTGAACAGCGTGCCCGCGGCGGCGGAGGACAGCCCCTTCTGCTCGACGAGGTAGGTGGGATACAGCCCCGTGAACGACTGCCAGATGAGGATGTAGAGGAAGAGGATGAACGAGACGAACCCGAGATTCGAGTCTCGAAGCTCGGCGAGCACGTCGCGCAGGCTCTCGGTCGGGAGCGGGTCCGCGGACGCGGCGTCATCGTCGGCGCCGGCCGGGAGCGTCACCCGGACGACGAGTCCGGCCACGAGGAGCAGAGGAACGACGAACAGCAGACCCGCCTGCCAGGCGATAGCCGCCGCGAGCACCCCCGCGACGGGCGGGAGGACCGTCTGTCCGAGGTCGCCCGTCGCCATCGTCACGCCGAGGGCGCTCCCGATGCGGTCCGGATATATCTCCGAGAGCATCGTGATGCGCGCGATGGGGTACAGCGACTGGCCGAGTCCGACCAGGGCCGTCGCGGCGAACAGGACGAACGCCGTCGGGGCGACGGCGACGAGGACTAAGGCCGCCGCGACGACGACGGTGCCGACGCTCATCACCGACCGCTCGCTGTAGCGGTCGGCGAGGAGGCCGCCCGGAAGTTGCCCGACGGCCGACCCGAGCCACAGAACCGTCACGAGGAGGCCGGCGACGGTGAGGCTGATGTCGAAGGCGTCCCGCAGGTACGGCAGTAGAACGGGATAGATCATGCGCGCGCCGAGCAGCGTTCCCCACCCGCCCGCGATGACGACGAGCGACGTCCCCCGGCCGCCGCCCCACAGCGCTCTGACTTCGCGCAGGACGGACTGGAGGACGCTCATTGGTGTCGGTGAGAGTTCCCGCGAGCGGCGGATAAGCGTTCACGTACCCGTCCTCGCTCACCGCCTGTAGGCGCGACCCGTGCGGGAGTAGGAACGGCGGGGGTAGCAATGCGAGTCCGCGGGTCGTTTTTCAGGCTTCCTCCCGTAGGTCGGCGTATGCGAGTCGCCGTCATCTCGGACGTGCACGGGAACCGGGTCGCACTCGACGCCGTCCTCTCGGATATGCCCGAGGTGAACGGAATCGTCTGCGCCGGCGACGTGGTGGGTTACAACCCCTGGCCCGCCGAGTGCGTCGCCGAACTCCGCGACCGGGACGTGCCGACGGTGATGGGCAACCACGACAGGGCCGTCGCCTCCGGGACGGCGTTCCGGTTCAACGGGATGGCCGCCGCGGGCGTCGAGTACACCCGGAATGTGCTCGACGACGACGCGATGCGGTGGCTCTCGGAGTTACCCGACGAGCGGACCGAGTTTGACGGACGCATCAAACTCGTCCACGACCACCCGTGGGAACGGGACAAGTACACCTACCCCGAGGAGTTCGACGCCGACTTCATCGAGGAGGAGGACGTCCTCGTCCTCGGGCACACCCACGTGCAGGACCACCGCGTGTTCGAGGAGGGCATCGTGATGAATCCGGGGAGCGTCGGGCAACCCCGCGACGGCGACCACCGCGCGGCGTACGCGCTACTGGATTTAGAGGACCTGACAGTCAAGGAACGCCGCGTCGACTACGACATCGAGGCGGTCGTCGAGGCGGTGAACGAGGCTGGGTTGCCCGAACGCATCGGGACGCGACTGTACGACGGACGGTAGTCGGCCGGTAGCCGACGCCGCGCGGCCGACAGGGATTACCCCATCGGCGTTAACGTGGTCTCAGCGGCGTTCGCGCGACGCCGCGCCGAACGCCGGAAGACATCATGTCTCTATCACT
Source organism: Halogeometricum sp. S1BR25-6 (assembly GCF_031624495.1). Classification (NCBI taxonomy): domain Archaea; kingdom Methanobacteriati; phylum Methanobacteriota; class Halobacteria; order Halobacteriales; family Haloferacaceae; genus Halogeometricum; species Halogeometricum salsisoli. Next base: position 125,813 of record NZ_JAMQOP010000001.1, read on the forward strand.
CGTCTCGGTCGTAGCCGCCGGACTCGCCCTCCCCGGGTTCGGGGACGGCGTCGTCGCCGAAGCGGTTCGGGCGGCGAGCGGGTGGGGCGGACTGCTCCTCATCTTCGTCTACTCGGTGCTCATCGCCGTCGTCCTGCCGCTTCCGGGCGAGGCGGTGTTGGTTCCGGCGGTGGAGGGAACGCTGAAACTCGGCGTCCCGACGCCGGTGGAAATCGCGCTCGTCATCGTCGTGAGCAGCCTCGGCAAGGCGCTCGGAAGCGTCGTCGCCCTGTCGCTCGGTAACCGGGCCACCCGGTACGGGCCGGTGACCAAAGCGCTCCGCTCGGTCGGCTTCGACCCCGTGGGGTGGTCGAAGCGCCGCGTCGTCGAACTGGTCCGGCGGCACGGCTACGTCGGACTGGCCGGGACGCTGATGGTCCCCGTGTTCCCCGACACGCTTCTACTGTACGCGTTCGCCGTGCTCAACCTCGAACGGACGAAGTTCGCGGCGGCGGCGTTCGTCGGGACCGTCGGCCGACTCCTCATCACGCTGTTCGTGCTGGAGAGCGTCAGTTCGGTCTCCTGAGGGTCGGCGGCGGGGAGTGGAACGCGAGCGACGCGGCGGACTCAGTCGGCCGATGGGGACGCGGCGGCGGGTTCCAGACGCGCCGAGAAGTGCCGCAGTTCGCGCATCGGCGGTTCCTCGACTATCCGCAATCCCTCGTAGCACTCCGCGGACTCCCGCACCGCAGCGGCCGTCTCCGCGACGTGTTCGAGATGTTCGCGCGAGTACGTCCGACGCGGGAGGGCTAATCTGACGAGGTCAGGACGGTCGGTGCCGGGGAACGCGAACCCGCCGAGTTCGACGCCGCGGACGCCGCCTTCGAGATAGAGCGCGCAGACGAGTTCCTGTCCGGGGAACCGCTCTTTCGGGACGTGCGGGAGGACGGACTCGGCGTCGACGTAGACGGCGTGGCCGCCGGTCGGTTCGTAGACGGGGACGCCGGCGTCGGTCAGGAGGCGACCCAGTTCGGCCACCTGTTCGACCCGCTCTCTCACGTAGGGGGGTTCGACGGCCTCTCGGAGGCCGACGGCCATCGCCGCCACGTCGCGCCCGGCGAGGCCGCCGTAGGTGGGAAAGCCCTCGTAGAGGATGCACCGTTGCTTGGCCGCCTCGAACAGGTCGGGGTCGTCCATCGCGGCGAACCCGCCGATGTTGACGAGGGCGTCCTTCTTGCCGGACATCGTCACCGCATCGGCGTAGGAGAGTTGTTCGCGGGCGATTTCGGCGACCGTCGCGTCCGCGAACTCGGCCTCTCGCTCCCGGACGAAGTGGGCGTTTTCGGCGAACCGGCAGGCGTCTATCACGAACGTCGCATCTATCTCGTCGGCGAAGGCGGCCACCTCCCGCGTGTTGGCGACGCTGACGGGTTGCCCAGCGACGGAGTTGTTCGTCACGGTGAGGACGACGACCGGAATCGATTCGGCGCCCACGTCCTCGACTAACTCCCACCCCGCGTCCACGTCGAAGTTCCCCTTGAACGGGTGGTCAGCGTCCGGGTCGCGGGCGAGTTCGTGCGGGCAGTCAACGGGGTCCGCACCCTGATTAGCGACGTGGGCGCGCGTCGTGTCGAAGTGTGCGTTGTTCGGCACCGCGTCGCCCTCCTCGACGAGAACGCCGTAGACGACGTTCTCAGCCCCTCGCCCCTGGTGTGTGGGGACGACGTGCTCGAATCCCATCACCTCGCGGACGGCCTCGCGGAGTTCGCGAAAGCTTCGACTCCCGGCGTACGCCTCGTCGCCGCGCATCAGCGCCCCCCACTGCTCGGCGCTCATCGTCCCGGTTCCCGAGTCAGTCAGCAAGTCGACGAACACGTCGTCGGCGTCGAGGTTGAAGGCGTTGTACCCGGCCGCGTCGAGGGCCTCCTCGCGTCTCTCGCGCGAGGGAAGGGTGATGGGTTCGACCATCTTCGCTTTGTAGGAGCGCATACGGAGAACACGCCGCCCGCCGTGAAGGTGGTTCCCGACGGAAATCGGCGGACGAGTGCCAGTTCGAAACTTCGACGGCCGGGATGGGACGACGATGAACGGAGTCGTGCGTCGGCGGGTGGCGGTGTCGAAAGTGGTCGAAAAGCGGGCGCGGCTTCGACGCTCAGAACTCGTCTTGGACGATGCTGAGCGTCTCCTCGCGGTCGTCCCACGCGACGAAGATGGCGACGGAGGTGGCGGAGGTGATGACGTCGTGGATGTTGATTCCGGCCTCGGAGATGGGTTGGACGATGTCGAGCATGACGCCCGGCCGGTTGGGGAGTTCGCCGCCCGTCACGCGGATGACGGCGATGCCGTCCTCGACGGTGACCGAGGAGAGGGACTTCTCGTCGACGACCTTCGAGTGCAGGAGGTTCTCGGCCTCCTCGGCGCGGTCCTCGTCGATGTAGAAGGTGACCGAGTCCATCCCGCTGGCGACGGCGTCGACGTTCACGTCGCGGTCACGAAGCGCCTGCGAGAGGTCGGCGAGGATGCCCGGCCGGTTTCGGATGGAGCGCCCCGCGACGGTGACGCACGCGAGGGGATTCTCCTGCATGTCGATGAGGTTGTGGAACTCGCCCTCGATGAGCGTCCCGCCCGTCAGGAGGTTCCCGTGCTGGTAGTGGACGACGCGGACGCCGAGAGTGTCGTCCTTGTAGGAGAGCGCCGACGGCGCGACCACCTCCGCCCCGCGGAAGGAGAGATTCCGGAGTTCGTCGACGGTGATGCGCCCGACGTTCCGCGCCCCCTCGACGACGTGCGGGTCGCCCGTCATGACGCCCTCGACGTCGGTGACGATGACGACTTCGTCGGCGTCCATGTAGCGGCCCATCATCACGGCCGTCGTGTCCGACCCGCCGCGGCCGAGCGTCGTTATCTCGCCGTCGTGGTTCTGCGCGAGGAAACCCGTGATGACGGGGACGACGCCGTCCATGTCGGCGGCGAGTTTCGCGGCGCGTCGCTTCGTCTCCTCGACGTCCACCTCGCCGAGGTCGTTCGTGATGACCGGCCAGTCGTCGGAACCGGGTTCGACGAACAGGGCGTTCACGCCGCGGGCGGTCAAGGCCGCCTTCAGCATCCGGACGCTCGTCCGTTCGCCCATCGAGACGATTTCGGCTCGGTCGCGGTCGTCGGCCTCGAACTGAATCTCGTCCAGAAGGTCGTCCGTCGTGTTACCCATCGCGGAGGCGACGACGGCTATCTCGTGGCCCTGTTCGACGGCGGCGGCGACGGAGTCGGCGGCGCGGTTGATGCGGTCGCCGCTTCCGAGCGAGGTTCCCCCGAACTTCGCGACTACTCGCACGGCCCGACCCCCGGCCGATTCGCCCGCAGAGACTGAGACTGGTGCTGTGGCATGCGCGGGGGTAGCGTGGGGCCGCGTATAACTGTGTCTCCCGCTTCAACCGTTGCCGACGCCGACAGTCCGGGCCGACCGACCAATCGGCGATTTCGCGGGCGTCGAAAGCGTGCAAACCGCGGCGGGTCACGTGCAAACCGCGGCGCCTTCGGCCGACAGCGGCCTTTATCACTGCGGCGTGGTACCATGCGGTATGGACGCGGAGGTACGAGACGCGCTGGAAACGGACGCAGAATCACTGGCCGCCATCGCCGACGTCCCGACAGACGTGATGCGGAACGTCGTCCACGACCGGACCGTCCGCGTGGCCGAACGGCGGCGCGAGGCGTCCGACCCGAACGCCGACACCGACGCCGCGGATGCGGAACTCCTCGGATTCGTCGCGTTCGACGTCCGCGACAGCACCGTCCACGTCACCCAACTCGGCGGGTCCGCCGAGGCCGTCGAACGACTGCTGGGCGAACCCGTCCGCTTCGCCTCGAACGAGCGGCTGAACGTCGAGTATCTCGCGCTGGCGTCCGCCACCGACCACCACGAGGCGGCCGAGCGCGCGGGGTTCGAACGCCTCGGTCCCGGCCCGCGGTTCATGAACGAGGAGACGGTGCGGTTCGGGATGGAGCCCTGACGGGATTCAGTCGTCGGCGCTCGCCTCGGACGGCACCTCGTGGTCGGCTATCGACGCGCTGGGAGCGAGGAACGACTCGGGGTCGAACGCGTCGAGGTCCTCGACGTCGGCGCCCGACCGGACGCGGTGCGGCCAATCGGGGTTCGCCAGCGCCCCCGTCGCCAGCGTCACGAGGTCGGACCCCGCCTCGACCGCCTCGCGGGCGTCCTCGGGGTCGGTGAGGCCGCCGTTGGCGACGACGGGCGCGTCGCCGTACTCGACGGCGTGTTCCGCCAGCGTCGGCCCCCCGTCGTCGAACGCCGGCGCCGTGACGTCGGGGTCGGTGACGTGGAGGTAGTCCGCGCCCGCCTCGGAGAAGGCGCCGAAGAACGCCTCGGCGGCGTCCTCGCCCTCGGCCCACTCGTACTCTGCGTCGCTCACTTTCGTCTGGGAGACGCGGACGCCGACGACGAACCCCTCGGGCAGTTCCTCGGCGACGGCCTCGACGACGCTCGCGGGGTAGCGAGCGCGCGCCGCCGGGTCGCCGCCGTACTCGTCGTCGCGGCGGTTCGCGTCCGCCGCGAGGAACTCGTTGAGCAGGTAGCCGTTCGCGGCGTGTATCTCCACGCCTTCGAAGCCCGCCTTTCGGGCGTTCTTCGCCGCCTCGACGAACCCCTCGCGGGCGTCGTCGAGTTGCTCTTTCGTCGCCCTGTTCGGGACGTAGTACTCCCCGCTCCCGCCGTACGCCTCGGCCATCTCACCCTCGGGTTGGACGTCGGAGGGGGCGATGGTCTCGCCGTCGTCGACATGCGGGTTGCCCTGCGCCTGCGCGCCGGCGTGCATCAACTGCGCGAAGATGGGTGCGTCGGCGTCGTGAACGGCGTCGACGACGCCGCGCCACGCCTCGACCTGTTCGTCAGTGACGAGTCCGGGTTGGTTCAGGTAGCCCTGACTGTAGGCGTCGTCGGTGTAGGTACCCTCGGTGATGAGAAAGGAGAACCCCCCGTCGGCGAACTTCGAGTAGTAGCGGGCCATCTCGTCGGTCGCGCGGCCGTCGTCCGTCGCGCTGACCCGCGTCATCGGCGCGAGGCCGACGCGGCCGTCCAGTTCGAGGTCGTTCAGCGTCACGGGGTCGAAGAGCGTGTCCGAGTCGGTCATCGGGCGTGATTGCGTCCGGACGCTGAAGAACGGGCGGCGGACGTGTCGCGCCCGCGCACAGTACGTGTGCTACCGAGGGTCGTACGAGCCTCGAATCCGGTTCGACGGACGAGGACGGCGGACTACGAGAACTTCCGGACCGTCATATCCAGGGTATCTAAATCGAGGATGGGCGCGTAGCCCGCGTCGGGGTCGATGTTGACGGACTTCTGGAAGTCGGTCTGGGCCTGCCAGCACCCGGAGTTGACGGCGAGGACGTTGTGGTACTTCCCCCAACCGAGTTTGTGGACGTGGCCCGTGTGGAACACGTCGGGCACCTCCTCCATGACGAGGTAGTCCTTCTCCTCGGGGGCGAGGCGGGTGTGACCGCCGTACTGCGGGGCGACGTGGCGCTTTTTCAACAACTGATACATCGCCTTGTGGGGTTCGTCGTAACTGGCCGACTCCGCCGGGAGTTCGGCGATGACCTCGTCCAAGGAGACGCCGTGGTACATGAGCACCTTCACGCCCTCCAGCGTCACCGTCGAGGGGTTGCTCGTGATGCGCGCGTCGTGGACGGACATGATGTCGCGGAGGTTCTCGTCGAACCCGGGTTGGGGTTCGGCGAGGCGGACGGCGTCGTGGTTCCCCGGAATCATCACTATCTCGATATCCCCCGGAACCTCCTTCAGGTGCTCGGAGAACTGCTCGTACTGGTCGTAGATGTCGACGATGTCCAACTCCTCGTCCTGGTTCGGGTAGACGCCGACACCCTCCACCATGTCGCCTGCAATGAGGAGATACTCCACGTGCTCGGCCTCCTCGGTGTGGAGCCACGAGGTGAACCGCTGCCACGCCTCGGTCATGAACTCCTGGCTCCCGACGTGCACGTCGGAGATGAGCGCCGCCTGCACGTGTCTGTCGGCGGTGCTCGGTTTGTACGTCCGCGGCACGTCCGGGGAGTGCATCGAGTCGACGAACATGATGCCCGCGTCGTCGGCCAGGGTGCCCTCGACGGCGATGCACTCGTCCAAGAGGAGTTCGTCCACCGCCGCGGCGAACTCGCGGTCCTTCATCACGAGACAGGGGAACGTCCCCGTCGTATCCTCCAGTTCGACCAGCCAGTGACCGCTGGCCGTCGACCGGATGTCGTTGACGAGGCCGACCATCGCCGCGTCGCTGCCGCCGGACATCGACTGGATGGCCTCGGCGGGCCGGTGGTTCACCCGGCCGCGGAGCTGTCGGGAGAGTTTCTCGTAGCGGTCCTTGAACACCTTCACGAAGTCGCCGTACTCGCCCGTCCCGGTGCTCTGTCCGGTCATGTCGTTGGCGACGTCGAGCGACCGGAGCGACGTGTCCTGACTACGTCCGGGCCAGTTCCCCTCTGTTTCGGGTGCAGCCGATTTCGATCCGGTCGAGTCTCCGTCGTCCGTTTCTCCACTCGAAGCAAAGGGGTCTGGAGCGGGGGCGGAATCGGGAGAATCGGCGTCATCCGCGGGTCGCTCCGCCGCCGCGCCGCCGTCCGTCGTCGTCGGGTCGGGCGTCGCGGAGTTGGTAGACGCGGAGTCGGTGGGCGCGGAGTCGGCCGCTGTCGAATCGGCAGGCGTCTTCGAGTCGGCCGCCGCGGGGTCGGAGACGGGGGCGTCCGTCGCGTTCGGACCGGCGTCGAGCACCGCGCGGACGTCCTCGGCGGTGACGCGGAAGGCGTCGGGGCCGGCGCGTTCGACGGCGCGCGCGAGCGTCGTTCCGGGGTCGGCGGCGCCCGCGATGAGCGTCACGGCCTCCCGTTCGGCGTTGTAACCGTGGCGCGCGAGTTCGCGAACGATGCGGGCCGGCGTCTCCAGAGGCACACCGGTCGAACGGCGACGTCGGAGAAAAGCGTACTGAAAATCCGGGACCGAATCCCAGAACGTTGAAACTTGACGGCGGAGAACGCAGGGGTAGATGAACGACGACCAGGGCGATACGGGCGTTCCCGACGACGCGCCTCGCCCGAACCCCGACGCGTCGAGTGCCGAGTCGTCGGACTCGCCCCTCCATCGACTGTTGAACGCCCAGGACGGTCCCCTTCTGTTCGTCCGCGAACTGCTGGTGAGCGTCTCCGCCGTCCTCGTTCTCGGCCTCCTCCTGTTCGCCATCGCCGGCGTCTGGCCGCCGATGGTCGCCGTCGAGAGCGGAAGCATGGAACCGCACATGCACCGCGGCGACCTCGTGTTCATCACCGAACCCGACCGCTTCAGTCCCGACTACGCGCTCGAGGACACCGGCGTCGTCACCGTCGACGTCGGCAGCGGGGAGGGTTACCAGTCGTTCGGCGGGGCCGGGTCCGTCGTCGTCTACGACCCGCCCTCGAGGGTCGGGTCGCCCATCATCCACCGAGCACACTTCTACGTCGAAGAGGGCGAGAACTGGTACGACAGGGCGAACCCCGAGTACGTCTCCGCCGACGATTGCGAGGAGTTGGCCTACTGCCCCGCGCCGCACGCCGGGTTCATCACCAAGGGCGACGCGAACGCGCGGTACGACCAAGCCAGCCGCATCGCCGAACCGGTCCGCGCGGAGTGGATACAGGGAATCGCGAGACTCCGCGTCCCCTTCCTCGGATACGTTCGACTCCAACTGGCGGGAGCGATACTCCCGACGCCCGGGGTCGCCGAGGCGGAGGGTTCGACGGTCGTGAGCGCGGAGGCGAATACGAATGCGAACGCGGACGTGGACACGAGTGTAAGCGCGAACGCGACGACGGCGGACTCGATTCCGACGAGCGGACCCCCCGGTTTCGACTCCACGAACAGAGCCGCGGGCGCCGCGTAGAGGCGGCTACGAGACGGGACGGGAGCGTTTCGACTCGAACAGAAGGGGTCGAGAGAAGAGGCGAGGAGCGGAGAGAAATCGAGAAGGGGAGGCGTCGCTCAGTTGTCGAAGCGCGCCTGGACGAACGGTTGCGCGTTCTCGATGTCGCCGAGTCGGGAGTCCGAGAGGAGAACCGCCTCCGTCTCGTCGATGGGGACCGACAGCGAAATCTCCTTGGTGCGGCCGTAGCGGCCCTTCGAGACGACGACGGCGTTGACGATGCCGAGCATGTCGAGTTCGGAGATGAGGTCGGTGACGCGCCGTTGGGTGAGGATATCAGCGTCTATCTCCTCGCAGAGGCGCTTGTAGATGTTGAACACCTCGCCCGTGTTGATGTTGTGGACGCCGTTCTTCTCCAGGAGGATGATGGCGAAGAGGACGATTTTGGACTGGGTGGGAAGGGTGCGGACGACTTCGACCACTCTGTCGAGTTCGATCTTGTCCTGCGCCTGCCGGACGTGCGCCTCCTCGACTGTGTCGGCCTGTCCGCGTTCGGCCAGTTCGCCCGCGGTCCTGAGAAGGTCGAGTGCGCGGCGGGCGTCGCCGTGTTCCTGCGCGGCGAAGGCCGCACAGAGGGGAATCACGTCGTCGGTGAGTGCCCCCTCTTTGAACGCCACGTCGGCGCGGTGCTGGAGGATGTCGCGCAGTTGGTTCGCGTCGTAGGGCGGGAAGACGATCTCCTCTTCGCCCAGACTCGATTTGACCCGCGGGTCCAGAAAGTCGGTGAACTTCAGGTCGTTCGAGATGCCCATGATGGAGATGCGCGAGTTGTCCAACTCGGAGTTCATCCGTGAGAGGTTGTACAGCGTGTCGTCGCCGGACTTCTCGACGAGTTTGTCTATCTCGTCGAGCATGATGACGACGACGCGTTCGTTGTAGTCGACGGCGTCGAAGAACGTCGAGTAGACGCGGTCGGTCGGCCACCCCGTCATCGGCACCGTCTCCATCTCCTCGCGGTCGGTCTCCAACTGGTCGATTTGCTCCTCGACGGCGTCGAGCGAGTCGAACTCGGTATCAGAGAGCGGGTTCGGGGCGTCTCCCGCACGTGCGCGGAGGTCTTCGAGGCGGTCGAGTTCGTTCTCTATCACAGTGAAGTTCTTCTCGATGAACTTGTTCGCCAACTGCGCGAGGACGCGGTACTGGGTGTCCGTCACCTCGCAGTTGATGTACTCCACCTCGCAGGGGACGTCGTACTTCTGGGAGGTCGATTCGAGTTCCTGGCTCACGAACTTCGCGCTGGCCGTCTTTCCCGTCCCGGTCTTTCCGTAGATGAGGATGTTCGACGGCGTCTCCCCGCGGAGCGCCGAGACCAGAATCGTCGCCATCTGGTTGATCTGTTCCGTGCGGTGGGGGAGTTCGTGCGGGGTGTAGGAGGGTCGGAGTACCTCCTTGTTCTCGAAGATGGGTTCCCCCGAGAGCAGGTCGTCGAACAGGCCGCGACTGTCGCCGTCGTCCTCCTCGAGAACGACTTCGTCGAGGCTCACGTCGGTGTCCGTCTCGTCGCCCGCCGCACTTCCCGTCCCGTCGGTGTCACCGAGGGTCGCGTCCCCCACGTCCGCGCCGTCGACGTCCGGCCCGTCGGCGCCGGAAACGTCGGCTGTCGACCCGTTCGGACCGATGCTCTCGCGGATATCGATATCCTCGGCCGTGACCTCGTCAGCGGCACCGTCGGCGGTACCGTCGGAGGCCTCGGCGGTAGCACCGTCGGACGCTCCGGCGACGGTTCCGTCGGCACTCCGCTCGGCGCCGGTTCGCGCCTCGTCCTCTTCGTGGTCACCGCCACCAGCGGAGTCGACGTCGGCGTCCGCGTTCGGGTCCGCATCCGCGCCCGTGGCCTCCGAACTCTCTTCGGCGGGTCGGCCGTCGCCCCCGGTGGCGGCCGTCGCGTCGCCCTCCGACCGGTCCGCCGAATCCGACGCCTCGTCCTCGTCTCGTGTCGGTGTGTCGTCATTCATACGTGGATAACCCCCTCATTTCGACTGGAAACCGCTCCGAAAACGGGTCGAAGCGGGCCGAACGCCGTGGTATCCGCGGCGTTCGACCTCAGAACCGAAAGCGGAGCGTCCAGATGATGCAGACGAACCAGACGAAGACGTGCTACAAAAAAGTTGTCTATCCGTCGCACGGTTGCGAGACGAAGAACGAGAAGCGGCCCGTTCTCTTCTAGTTGTAATAGGTCGATGGTATCGATACTAGTTGACGGTCGACCGGAAGCGAAGGGGTCGCGGTCGCAAAACGGGGGCGTTTCCGGTGAATCGAATCGGCAGAGATCGCCTGTAGAGCCCGTGGGCGGGAGTTACGGTCGAAAAGAGAGGTCGTAGACCCGAAACAGGGGCGGGGTCACCCTCCCCCACCCCTTCGTTTCAGGTGGAACGCCACGAAGGCGGGGGGAGGGGTCCGCGGGCAGTCTGTAAAACCGGTGATTTTACTATACTACACTAGAAACAATACCCGTAGTAGAGAGAAAGGAAATAGTTACACTAGCTTTCTATACGTACTAAACTAGGTAGACGGCCGTCACGGGGTGCAGGGGGTGGGGGTCTCGGCGAGTTCCACTCGAAACGAAGGGGTGGGGGTTGAGGTCACCGGGGGGAACGAACGGGATGTCGGTCACCCGAGCGATTCGCCGGCGTATTCGTACCCCCTGTTCGGCGAAGCCAGCGGTTGCGAGCCTCTTCCTTCCGTCAAGTCGTCCTGCCCGTTCGACTCGACTTGAAACGGAGGGGGTGGCCGGATGTCGGAAGGCCGCCGGTCGGTTGAGCCCGGAAGCGAGGAGACTGTCACTCGGTGGACTTCATCTACTACCTTCCCCGTCCTGTCACGACAACCGTGACAAACCACCACACTATATCTCTTCCGAGTATATCTCCAATTCAGATATTTCTCCGTCGGAACGCCACTCAGTCGGTCGGTTTCGTCCGGCCGCCTACCCGGTCGTTAATCGGGTCTCGGCCGGATAAAGCGGACGTGAACGTGACCGGTGTCTGACGTAGTACTTAAGTAAGCGCAGAAATGTGGTACCTGCATACGCCCCTCCACGACGGATTCGGGAGGTGCGGGAGGACAGGATGGGACTGCTTACAGGATTACGAGACAGCATCTCACGGGTCGTCGACCGGATGTTCTCGGACGCAGAGCCGAGACGAATCGGCATCTACGGACCGCCGAACGCCGGGAAGACGACTCTCGCAAACCGTATCGCCCGAGATTGGACCGGTGACGCCGTCGGTCCCGAGAGCCACGTCCCTCACGAGACGCGCCGCGCGCGTAGGAAGGAGAACGTGGAGATAGAACGCAACGGGAGGAAGGTCACCATCGACATCGTCGACACGCCGGGCGTGACGACCAAAGTCGACTACAAGGAGTTCCTCGAACACGACATGGAGAAGGACGACGCCGTCCGCCGGTCCCGCGAGGCCACCGAGGGCGTCGCCGAGGCCATGCACTGGCTTCGCGAGGACGTCGACGGCGTCGTCTACGTGCTCGACAGCACCGAGGACCCGTTCACGCAGGTCAACACGATGCTCATCGGCATCATCGAGAGTCAGGACCTCCCCGTCCTCATCTTCGCGAACAAGACCGACTTGGAGGACTCGAACGTCCAGCGGATCTCGAACGCGTTCCCGCAGCACGAGACGGTGCCGCTCTCCGCGCTGGAAGGTAACAATATGGACGAAGTATACGACAAGATAGCGGAATACTTCGGGTGAGTATCATGCCTGAAGTCACACCCGGCGACGACGGGGTGCAGATCGACCTCATCAGCGGAGCCCGCATGGAAGGGCTCGCGAGCATGGAGAAGATCCGTCTCATCCTCGACGGCGTCCGCGACGGCAACATCGTCATTCTGGAGGAGGGACTCTCACCCGACGAGGAGTCGAAGCTCATCGAAGTCACGATGACGGAGATAAGCCCCGACGAGTTCAACGGCATCGAAATCGAGACGTACCCGCAGTCCCAAGGCGGACAGGGGTTCCTCGGCCGACTGATGGGCAAAGAGGAGACGAAGAAGCTGACCGTCATCGGCCCGGCGAACCAGATTCAGACGCTGCACAAAGACGAGAACCTCATCAGCGCCCTCGTCTCCCGGAAGTAACGCGGCGCCGCGCAACGCCACCCCGCACCGAACGCGGACCACCGACCCAACCCACACCAGACCACGAGAACGGACACACATGCCCCACCAATGTACGAACTGCGGGAGGGTGTTCGCCGACGGCTCGAAGGAGATGCTGTCGGGATGCCCTAACTGCGGCGGCAACAAGTTCCAGTTCAGCCCCTCGAAGGGCGGACGCGACGACGACGCCGAAACGACCGACCGCCGAGAGGCGTCGCCGTCCGACGGACCGCCGCCGTCAGATTCGACGCCGCCGTCCAATGCGACATCGCCGTCGGGCGGCACGTCGCCCGATTCGGCACCGTCGTCGGACTCCGCACCGTCGTCGGGCCGGACCGCGGACGCAGACACGAACGCAAACGCGACCAACGCCGACGCCGCGGACGAGACGTCCGGGTCGAACACGTGGCGGCGCGCCGCCTCCCGGGCGGCCGAGACGGCGGACGACCGACCCGACCCCACCCGTGAAACAGAGACCCGGTCGGACCGCCCCAACGACGTCGATGCCGCCCGGCGCCGCGGACAGTCCCTCCGCGAGTGGGCGAACTCCCGCGGTTTCGCCAGCGAAGTCGAAGACGAGACGGACGAGACCACCCTCCGCGAAAACCGCCGGCGGACCGGCGACGCGCAGCGCCGTCCCCCGGAGCGTCGGTCGTCGACGGAGGCCGAAACAGAACCCGAAACGGAGGCGAGGACGGACGACGCGCCGCCTTCGTCCGCGGAACGCCAACCCGACTCCGCAGACCGGGCCGACAGCCCATCCGAACCGACGGAGGCGACGAACCAGAGCCCGAACCCATCGACCGGTCGCACCGCTCCCGACGAGGAAGCCGAAGACGACGCGCAGGCGAGCGCCCGGTCCGACGTCGTCTCGCCCGACGAGATTCGCGCCGCCTCCGAGGCCGACCGACCGACGGACGCGAACGGGCGCGTCATCGAACCGCAGAGCGACGACCGACCCGACCTCGACGAACTCCGCGAGGAGTTGAACGAGCAGTTCGAGAGCATCAAAATCGTCGCCCCCGGCGAGTACGAACTCAACCTGATGGAACTGTACGACCGTCCCGAGTACATCATCTCGCTGCGCGAGGACGGCCGCTACGTCATCGAAGTCCCCGACACGTGGGGGCCCCGCGACGACGACCGCTGACGAGCGTCCCGTTCGCTCTCCACTTCGCTGCCGCTTCTCGCACCGGTCTCTCTTCCACCTCACCGGCGGTCTCACCCGCTCGTCCCGAATCACCCGTTCGGCCCGAGTTTGTCCCGAAATTCGCTCCCGCCCGCCCCGAACCCCTTCGTTTCCGGTCGAACTCCCCGCTCGCCGGTCTCCATTGAGTCTCCGACCGGGCCGGTACCGGTCCTATCCGCCGGTTGGTGAACGGCTACACGGAGTTCGTCCGACTCTCCGACGTGTCCTCGTCGCTCCAGCGTCGCGCCCACGATGCGCTCATGCGCTTTCCCGCGCTGTTGGCCCGACTCGGCCTCGTCGACCGCGAGAAGGGGTCGCGGGCGTTCGACCTCGCGGTGCCTGTGATGGTCACCGGCGGGATGCGGACGCTGCTCAGAATCGCCGACTTCCTGATGGTGAGCATCGCCTTGGGCGAGTCCGCCGTCGCGGGCCTCGAACTCGGATTCCAGTACTACTTCATCCCGTTCGGCCTCGCTCTCGCGCTGACCAGCGGCACCATCAGCGTCGTCTCGCGGTTCGTCGGCGCGGAGGACTACGACGCGGCCGACTTCGCCGTCAAGCAGTCGCTGTGGCTGGCCCTGCTCGTCTCGCTCCCCATCACCGCCGCCGGGTGGACGTACGCGAGGCCGCTGGTCGACCTGCTGACGAACGACCCGGCCGCGATACGACTCGGGAGCGCGTACCTCCGCATCGTCATGCTCTCGGTCGCCTTCCGCTTCTGGAGCATGATCGCCGCCCGCGCCCTCGCCGGCGTCGGCGACACGCGGACGCCGATGTACGTCCGCGTCCTCACCGTGCCGACGAACGTCGTGCTCAACGCCGTCCTCATCTTCGGGCTACTCGGCGCGCCGCGTCTCGGCGTCGAAGGGGCCGCCTGGGGGACCGTCGCCGCCAACGGCCTGAGCGCGGTCATCTTCTTCGCGCTTCTCGTCTCCGGGCGACGCGAAATCGCGCTCCGTCTGGGTGGCAAACAGTGGGACTGGGGCATCGCGGCCGAAATCGTTCGCGTCGGGCTTCCGCTCGCGGGAACTCGCCTCTCGCGGACGTTCGGGCGCTTCCCGTTCCTGTTCGTCCTCGGCGTCCTCGGCACCGACGTGGTCGCGGCGTACGCCATCGGTCGCCGCGTGATGCTCTTGGCGCTCATGCCCGCGTGGGGGTACTCCACCGCCGCCTCGACGCTCGTCGGACAGGCCGTCGGCGGCGGTGACGAGGCCGAGGCGACGGCGTTCGGCTGGCAGACGCTCCGCATCGCCTTGGTGACGCAACTGCTCGTCGCGGCCGTGCTGTTCGCCGGGGCCGAGTGGCTGGCGCAGTTGTTCCGCGCGGGCGACGTGGCCCTCACCGCGACGTTCGTGCGCGTGTTCGGTCTCGGGGTCGCCGGGTTCAGCGTCTCGCGGACGATGCGTGGCGCCCTCCGCGGCGCGGGCGACACGCGCTGGCCGTTCTACGGCGCGCTCCTCGGTACGTACGTCGTCCGCCTCCCTATCGCCGCGGCGGCCCTCCCGGTCGGGTTCGGCCTCACGCTGCTCGGAGTCACGTTCGCCCCCGGTCTCGGCTGGGGGCTGCCGGCCGTCTACGCGGCCATCGTCGCGGACATGTACGCCCGCGGCGTCGTCAACGCCGCGCGCTACCACAGCGGGAAGTGGCTCCGAGTCGCGCGGGAGTCGAACGTCGGGTCGGCGTCGGACTGACCGCCGCCGAACCCCCTCTCGCTCTCCTCGTCCTCGCCTCTCCGTCCTCTCTCCTCCGCTCGCCGGTACCGAACGAGACCACGTTAGCCGATATTGAAGCCTTTAAGCGCCAGCGCTCTCAGCGTGACACCATGAGCCAAGCGACGAAGATCGTCATCGGTACAGTCGGCATCTCCGGGGTTCTCGCCATCGCGCTTCTCGCTATCCTCGCGTTCGGATAGCGGAGACGGCCATCGAGCACGCCGAGCGTGTCGAGCGCGCCCGCCGGACGCGGCCGAGCGCACTCCTGAAGGGTTCGGGGCTCGAACGAGGACCATGTTCGAATCTCGCGACCTCGCCGAGGACGTGGCCGCCGTCCGCGACGAACACGCTCCGGACTCGCTCGTCCTCTCGGCCGACGCCGACTTCGAGACGATTCCGCCGGCCGCCGCGGAGGACCTCGGCCTCGTCACCGACTCGCTCGACCCGAAATCCTACCCCGCCGAGTGGCTCCCGGACGACGCGCCGGCGCTGCTCGTCCGCTACGCCGGCCGCGATTTCACCATCGGGATGCCCGGCGACGGCACCGTCGTCTGGACGCGGCAGACCGTCCCGCCGGCCGTCATCGCAAAAAAGCGCGCCGAGGGGACGCCGACCGACTTCCTCGATTTCCTGTTCGCGGAGGCGTTCGTCCAACTGGGCACCGACGCGCCCGAGCACTTCCTCCCCTTCTTCGGCGAGCACTACCGCGAACTCGACACCGCCGTCCCCCTCCCCCCGAACGACGTCTATCAGATCGCCGCGGCGCTGTACGAGGCGTGGCTGGGTCTTCAGACCCGGGACGCCTTCGCCTCCTGGGAGGAGCGACACCCCCGACTGCACGACGCGTGGGTCGACGCCGGCGAGCGGTTGACCGGCCGCCTCGACACCCTCCCCCGCGCCGTCGCTCGCGGGGGCACCTCCTTCGCGGAGGCGACCGAGTACGCCTGCTCGGCCGTCAAGCACGGCCTCGACCTGCCCGCGCCGTTCGCCGCCCTCGACACCGCGGCGTACGTCGAGTACGGTCCGAGCTACGGCGTCCGCTGGGCGACGAAAACGTTCGAGCGGCTGGACGAGGGGGACGGAGAGACCGTCGAGGAGTGACGCGCCGCCTCGTCACGGCCGCTCTCGTCACAGTCGCTCCCGTCGCGACCGTTCCCCGCGCTCGCCGCGTCCGCCTCAGAACTCGCAGCTGACGCCGCCGTCGACGTCGAGTTCGACGACGCCCTCGAACAGGTCGCGGAAGCGCTCGATGGTCTCCTCGTCGTGCACCTCGTTCGAGAGGTGGAACAGGCCCACGGCGTCGTGTTCGTCCAGCAGGTCGAGCAGTCGCTCCGTGGCCTCGAAGGCGCCGTCGACGTCGGCGTAGTACGCCATCTCCGTCACGGAGTCGACGCTGACGCGGAGTTTCCCCTCGTGGGATTCGAGGAAGTTCCGCGTCTGTTCGACGATGCCGTCCAGGTCGTCGGGCGAGGAGACGTAGTGGACGTTCTCGGAACTCCGTCGGGAGTAGCCGCGTTCGACCGAGAGCGTGTCGAGAATGACCGCGCGGGACTCATCGACGTCGTAGTGTTCGAGCTTCTGCTCTACCTCGCGGGCCGTCGTCCGGGTGGAGACGACGAGGAAGTGGTCGGTGTCGGTTTTCAGGAAGCCGGTGTCGATACGGTCCGTCTCGCCGATGCTCGGATGCAGGAGAAGAATGCCTGTGCCACCCGGAATCGTCTCCGGGGCGTTCTCGATGGCGAGGGTGTAATCCATGTCCGAAACTCCGACCGAGCGACCTTAAGACTGCGGGTCAGTCTCCCTCCCATCCGTCGATTCCCGGACGGAGAAGCCGTCCGGAGAACCGCCGTGAATCCTCGCGCCGCCCGACGCGCGCCGCCTCAAAAAACGGTGTCGGCCGTCGCGGCGCCGATGACGCTGAACACCGCGCCGATGCTCGTCGCCTTCAGCGTCGTCACCAACATCTCCCGCTGGAACCCGAGAAACGTGGTCCCGTCGCTGGCGGCCATGTCACTGAGGAACGTCCCCGGCGCGTCGAACGCCAGGGCGAGGATGAACACCGAGAGGTAGGAGACGAGGATGAGCGAGACGAACCGGACGGGAATCCCGAGGACGTCCTTCTCTCTGTCGGGGTCCCTGTCGTCGGCTTTGTACAACGCGCCGTAGCCCACGGTGAGGACGATGACGGCGGTGAGCACTCCCTGCACGGCCGACATGCTCCGCGCGAGACTCCACACCTCTTCGGTGACGACGAACGGCCCCGCGAGCAGGAACCCCCCGACGACCTGTTGGGCCGTGTCCGCGAGCGCGAACCGACGGCGTACTCCGACCATACTCGGATGCTGGCGATGCCCCCGTATAAGCGACCCGACCTTTTCTTCCGCCCCGCGGCCCGAAATCCGACAGATTTAGTCGTCGGACGTCGACGCCGTGGTATGAGCGTCAGAGACGAGTTCGACGAGTGGGCCGCGGACGGGCGCGACAAGGGGATGGAGGACCGCCACTGGCACACTGCCAAGCACGTCCTCGCGCGGATGCCCGTCGAACCCGGCGACGTGGTGTTGGACCTCGGATGCGGGAGCGGGTACGCCGGCCGCGCCCTCCGCGAGACGAAAGGGGCGGGCCGCGTGTACGGCCTCGACGGCGCGCCCGAGATGGCGCGCAACGCCCGGTCGTACACCGTCGACGACGGGGACGGAAACGGAGGCGGGGACCGAACGGACGAGGCGGACGCCGAACTCGGCGACGTCGGCTTCCTCGTCGGCGACTTCGACGAACTCCCGTTCGCGGACGACAGCGTCGACCACGTGTTCTCGATGGAGGCGTTCTACTACGCCGCCGACCCGCACCACACCCTCGAAGAGATAGCCCGCATCCTCGCGCCCGGCGGGACGTTCTTCTGCGCGGTGAACTACTACGAGGAGAACGAGGCGTCTCACAAGTGGCAGGACCGAATCTCCGTCGAGATGACGCGGTGGTCCGGTCCGGAGTACCGCGAGGCGTTCCGGAAGGCCGGTCTGCACGTCGCAGAACAGGACAACGTCCCGGACCGGGACATCGAGATTCCTCCCGCGGAGGCGTTCCCGACCGACGACTGGGAGACGCGCGAGGCGATGGTCGAACGCTACCGCACGCTCGGAACGCTCCTGACCGTCGGCGTCGCGCCGTAGCGGTTCGGAACGCCGCTACAGTTGTCTTCTCCGCCGCTCAGTCGTCCGATTCCGACGCCGACCCGTCCGATTTGGACTCCGGTACCGACGCCAGGTCCTCGACGGCGGGGCCGTCGACGACGCCGCCCTCGTAGTCGAACCGGGAGCCGTGACATGGGCAGTCCCACGTCCGGTCGCCGTCGTTCCACTCGACCAGACAGCCCATATGGGGGCAGACGGCCGAGACGGCGTGCACGTCGCCGTCGTCGTCGCGGTAGACGCCGCGGACGTCGCTCCCGTCGCGGAGCACCGTCGCCTCGTCGACGTCGAGGTTTCGCACCTCGTCGGCGCGCGGTTTCGTCACCCAGTCGCCGACGAACGCCTTCGCCACCTCGGCGTTCTCCTTCGCGAAGTCGCCCGCCGCGGAGGGGGTGAATCGGCTCGGGTCGAACACGTCGGCGTAGGGGTTCGGTTCGCCCCGAATCAGGTCGGCGATGATTCGCCCCGCGGCGGTGCCGTTCGTCATGCCCCATCCGTCGAACCCGGTGGCGACGTAGACGCCGTCGGAGACGGGACCCATCTCGCCGACGTACGGCAGGTCGTCGATGGGGGTGAAATCCTGCGTCGACCAGCGACACTCCACCGACTCCACGTCGAAGTGCTCGCGGGCCTGTTGTTCGAGTCGTTCGTAGCGCTCGCGGACGCTCCCGTCCTTTCCCGTCTGGTGGTTCTGTCCGCCGACGAGCACGATGGGTTCGTCGTCGGCGCTGGCGCCCGCCGACCGAATCGACAGATAGGGTTCGGACTCGCGGTAGAAGTGTGCCTCCGTCGGCGGGTCGGCGACGCGGACACCGACGACGAGGGAGTGTTTCGGCGTCTGCCGGGCGAAGTAGCCCCCGCGGTCGAAGACGGGGAAGTGGCTGGCGACGACCACGTCGTCGGCGACGACGTTCCCGCGTTCGGTCCGCACGCGGTGCGGCGCGCCCGTATCGAGGTCCGTCGCCCGCGTCCGCTCGAAGACGACGCCGCCGGCATCGTCGACCGCTTCGGTGAGGGCGAACAGGTACGCCCGCGGGTCGAACTGCGCCTGGTCGTCGACTCGGACGGCGCCGACGGCGTCCTCGGAGACGGCCACGTCCTCGACCAACGACGCCGACAGACCCGCCCGCTGAGCGGCCTCGAACTCCGACTCGACCGTCTCGCGCTTCGAGTCGTCCTCGACGTACGTGTACGCGGGGAGGCGCCGGAACCCGACGTCCGCGTCGGCGGCCTCGCACCGTCGTTCGACGTAGTCGATGGCCGCCTCGTTCGCCGCGGCGTACCCGCGGGCCGTCTCCGCGCCGAACTCCTCGGCGAGACCCGCGTACCGGAAGCCGTGCAGGGAGGTCACCTTGGCGGACGATCGGGCGGTGACGCCCTCGCCGACGCGGTCGCGTTCGACGACGGCGACGTCGCGGCCGGCCTCCGCGAGTTCCAGCGCCGTCGTGAGACCGGCGATGCCGGCGCCGACGACGGCGACGTCCGTGCGCACGTCGGTTTCGAGGGGGTCGCGCGGCGGCCCGGACGCCGTGCGAAACCAGTAGGCGTCCCGTTCGGCGGTCGATTCGTCCCGCTCGGTGGGTCGGTTGTCGGAAGACATGGGGTGGACCCCGCCCGCGGCGAGGCAGGTCAGGTAGCGGCCCGGCGGGAAAACGTCTACTGGCCGTCTCCCTGCCAACCCCTCTTCCCCCACGGACCCCGCGAACCCCTCCGTTTCCGGTGGAGATGCTAGCGACTCTCACCGAACGACCGGCGGTGGAGGACTGGACGGAAAAGTAGGAAGACGGCCGACGCCGCTCAGAACCCGCCTCGGCCGCCGGTCCGTCCGCCGAAGCGCTCGATGACGACGAAGCTGAGGCCGGTGACGACGAGGAGGACGCACCCCATCGCCGTCGCCGGTCCGAGTCGTCGCCCGAGGTAGCGCTGGACGGCGACGGGCATCGTGTAGCTGTTCGACCCCTCCGCGAGGATGACCGTCGAGTCGAACTCGCCGATGCTGATGGCGAAGGCGAACGCCGCGCCGGCGACGACGCCCGCGGCGACGAGCGGTAACTCGATATCGAGGAGCGCCCGGACGCGACTCGCGCCGAGCGTCCGCGCGGACTCGACGAGTCGGGGGTCGAGGCCGCCGAGCAGGGGGGCGACGGTCCGCGTCACGAACGGGTACGCGCCGACGGCGTGCGCGGCGACGACGGCCAGCGCGCCGGTCACCTGCACGCGGGTTCCGAAGACGACGGTGCCGAAGACGAGGCCGCGGAGCATCCCCAACCCCACGACGATGCCCGAGACGGTCAGCGGCGCCATCAAGAGCGCGTCGAGCACCTTCCGCCCCCGGAAGTCGCGCGTCGTCAGCACGCTCGTCACGACGCCCATCGGCAGTGCGAGCGCGAGCGTCCCGAGGCCGAAGACGAGCGAGTTGCGCACCGCCGTGAGGGGTCTGACCTGATAGCTCGTCCCGGTCCGCTGGCGTTCGAGCAAGAAGAGATAGTGGTCGAGCGTGAACTCGCCTTGCGGACCGGTGACGCTTTCGAGGAGCATCGACGCGACGGGGGCGACGAACACGAGGGCGACGACGGCGCCGTAGCCGGCCACCGCGAGTCGCGTCGCGGCGGCGCGCCGCGTCCACGATGCGGGCCATAGGGGGCGGCGGCGCTGCGGGCGCGCTCCCCGACCGCTCGACGACATCCGCGCCTCGTACCGGAGGTAGGCGTACGTCAGGCCGAGCGAGAGAGCCGTCTCAACCACCGCCAGCGACGCCGCCTCCGCGAACGCGAGGTTCTGGACGCGCGAGTAGATGAACACCTCGACGGTGGCCAGTTGCACCCCGCCCAGAGCGAGGACGATGGGGAACGAGGCGAACGTGAAGATGAAGGTGAGCGTCGCGCCGACGGCTATCGCCGGGAGGAGTTGCGGCAGCACCACGTCGCGGAAGGCGCGCCGGGGCGACGCGCCGAGCGTCCGCGCCGTCTCCACCGCCGAGGCGTCGACGCTCTCCCACGCCGCCGTCGTCACCCGCGTCACCAGCGGCGCGTTGTAGAAGGCGTGCGCGACGACGATGGCGGGCAGCGAGTACAACAGCGTCACCTCGGTCAGTCCGAGCGCCTCCAGCAGTCGGTTCAGCGTCCCCGTCCGGCCGAACGTGGCGACGAAGCCGATGGCGACCATGATGGAGGGCATGACGAACGGGAGGATGGTCAGCGAGCGGAGCGTCTCTCTCCCCCGGAAGTCGAACCGCGAGAGCACCCACGCGCCGGGGAGGCCGAGGGCGACGGAGGCGGCGGTGGAGAGGAGCGCCTGGTAGGCCGTGAACCGGAATATCTGTCGATAAAAGGGGTCGGTGAGTACGTCGACGAGTGGACCGAGCGTCCACTCGCCTCCCACGTAAACGGCGTCGACGAAGACGGTGCCGACGGGGTAGTAGAAGAGCAGACCGAGGACAAGCGCCGTCACCGCGGCGACGACGGTCAGCGCGCGGCGTTCGCCCCACCGTCGGAGGGCGGCGACGGCGCGGCGCACGCTAATTCCCGACGAACTGCCGTTCCCACGCGCTGGTCCACTCACTGAGGTTGTCTCGGAGCGTATCGTAGTTGAACGTGACCGCCTCCGGCGGTTCCTGCGCGTATTGCGCGAACGACTCGGGTAACTCGGCCGTCGTCGTCGCGGGGTACTGGACGTTGCGGACGGCTATCTCCGCCTGCACCTCGGGTCTGAGTACGAAGTCCATGAACGTCCGCGCGAGTTCGGGTCGGTCGGTGCCCTCGAACATCGCCATCCCCTCGGGGTTGGCGTAGCCCTGCCCGTTCGGGAAGCGCAACTGGTGCTTCGCTAAATTCTCCCCCTCCTCGTTGGCGTACACCTGGTCGGTGGAGTAGGAGACGACCATCGGCGCCTCGCCGTTCGAATAGGCGGTGTAGGAGGCGGTCCAGTCCTCGAGGACGCGCACGCCGTTCTCTTGGAGGTTCCCCCAGTAGTCGAGGTAGCCGTCCTCGCCCTTTGCTTTGATCGTATGGAGGAGGAACGCCTTGCCCGTGGCGCTTGAGACGGGGTTCTGCGTCAGCAGGTCGCCCGCGTACTGGTCGCGCAGGAGGCCGTCGAACGTCTCCGGCGCGGTGAACCCGCCGTCGCCGAACGTCTCGTCGTAGACGATACAGATGTACCCCGTGTCGTACGGGACGGCGCGGCCCCGCGGGTCGAACTCCAGTGACTCTTTGACCGTGTCGCGCCGGTCGAGGCCGTCGACGGGCGCGAACAGGCCCGAGTCGAGGTTCTCGTCGATGCGGATGAGCATGTTCACGTCGAGGCCGACGTAGAGGTCCGCCGGGATATCGACGTTCCGCAGGGCGCGTTCGATGTAGTAGTTCACCTCGCTGTCGGGCGTCTCGTAGCGGAGCGTCGCGTCGAACTCCGACTCGAACGCCTGTTTCAGCCACGGTCCGGGACTCGTGCTCGGCGCGTCGACGAACGCGCCGTACGTGCCGACGACCAACTCCGGCATCTCCCCGTTCGCGGTACCCGTCGTCGTCCCCTGCGATTGGGTTCCGGTTTCGCTACCTGTCCCCGTCCCGTCACCTTCCGTCGCCGTTCCGTCGCCGCCGGCGCATCCGGCGAGCGCCGCGACGCCGCCCGCACCCGCCGTAGCGAGGAAGCTTCGTCGGTCCATTACCGGGTAGTTTCACCTGGTCATACTTAACGCGTGCCATCCCGGGTCGAACCGGGCGCGTTCTCGCCCCGTCTCCGTTCTCGCTCGGACCGTTCCGTCGCCTCCGTGCGCCTGAATCTCAGGGAGGAACGACTTTGTGCGTTCCCCTCCACCTCCAGTCGTGACTCTCGAACGTCGGCACGTGTTCGGCGGGCTGTTCATCCTCGCGGGCGTCGCCGCCGCGTTCCTCCTCCGCTCGGTGCTCGGGACGGTGTTCTTCTCCGTCACCGTCGCGTACGTCCTCTGGCCTCTCCGACAGGCGCTGGTCCGCCGCGGCCGGTCGCTCCGCGTCGCCAGCGGACTCGCCACGGCCGCCGCGTTCCTCGCGGCGTCGCTCGTGTTCCTTCCTCTCGTCGTCGTCGTCTACCTCCGGTACGACTCGCTCGTCGCACTCGTCCGTCGTCTCCCCGACGAAGTCGTCGTCGAACTGTTCGGCATGGTCTACCGCCTCACGCTCGAAGAACTGGTTCCGGTGGTTCTCGGCTTCTTCCGGACGCTGGCGGGCCTTCTGGCGGTCGCGACGCCCGTTCTCTTCGTCAAGGTGACGCTGTTCGTCTTCGTCGTCTACTCGCTGCTCGTCCACGGCGAGGACGCCCGCCGCGCCGTCCTCGCACTCGTTCCCACCTCCTATCAGGGCGTCGCCCGCGCGATGAACCGCCGCGTGCGCGAGACGCTGTTCGCCATCTATGTCCTGCAGGCGGCGACGGCCGCCGGGACCTTCGCCCTCGCGCTCCCGGTGTTTCTCCTCCTCGGGTACGAACCGTTCGTCACGCTCTCAACCGTCGCCGCCATCCTCCAGTTCATCCCCATTCTCGGCCCCAGTTTCCTCCTCGCCGGACTGGCGGCGTACCACCTCCTCATCGGGGAGGTGACGCAGGCGATTCTCGTCGTCGTCGTCGGCGGCGCGGTGATCGCGTGGCTCCCGGACGTGCTCATCCGCCCGCGCTTGGCCCGCAAGACGGCCGACATCCCGGGCAGCCTCTACTTCGTCGGCTTCTTCGGCGGCGCGCTGACGCTCGGCGCCGTCGGCATCGTCGCCGGCCCCCTCGCGGTCGGACTGTTCGTGGAGACGGCATCGCTGCTGTCGACGGAACTCCACCCGGAGTCGGTCGAGGGCGCCGAGTAGCCGCGGTTCGCGCGTTCGGCGTCGGTTAGTTGGCTTCCGTCTCCGTCTCCGTCGGGCCGCCCCGCGCCTCCCACTCGGTGAGGCTCCCCTCGTAGAACGCCACGTTTTCGTAACCCAGAGACCGCAGGACGACGTACGTGTGGCTGATGCGCCGCGCCGTGTTGCAGTAGAGGACGACGCGCTTGTCGGGGCCGATTCCGACCTCCCCCAAAACGGACTCCAGTTCCTCGGGGGATTTCAGTCCGCGCGTCTCGTCGTCGACGAGTTCGCGCCAGTCGAGGTTCACCGCGCCGGGGAGGTGGCTCTCCTCGTACTCCCAGTCCTCGCGGGTGTCGACGACGACGGTGCCGTCCTCGTCCAGACTCTCCAGAACGGCCTCGTAGCCGACCAGCGGCGAACGCTCGGGGTCGCGCACCTCGTAGTCCGTCTCCGGCGGTTCCTCGACTTCCGTCGTCGTCTCGCGCTCTCTGTTCCACGCGCTGTAGTCGCCGTCGAGCAGGTGGAGGCGGTCCGTCGGGTGGCCGTACAACTCCGCGGTGACCAGAAACCGCGCGGCGAACACGCCGTGCGTGTCGTCGTAGGCGACGAGGTGGTCGTCGGGTCCGACGCCCGCCGCCGACAGCAGCGACTCCCACGCCTCCTCGCCGGGGAGCATCCCCTCTTCGCCTTCGGAGGACCGGAACTCGTCGAACGGGACGCTCACCGCGCCGGGAAGGTGACCGATGCCGTCGAACTCCCAGGCGTCGCGCACGTCCACGAGGCGAACCCCGTCCTCGTCTCCGTTCTCACTCGCTCCGTCGCTTGCGTCCTCCGCGCCGTCCGTACCGGCCGTGCTGTCCGCCCCGTCCGCGCTCCCGTCGCCCTCCGCCCCGAGTCGCGCGGCGACCCAGTCGGGGGAGACGACGATGTGCTCGTACATACGTCTGCGTTGCCGCGGCGGCGCCTTCAAGCCGTCCGGTCGGGGTGTCGTTCGCCGGGCGTCAGAGAATACGGACGGTATTGCCGATACTCACTGAAGCCACCGGCCACGTTTCTCTTCCGCGGACTGTCTCTCGGAGCGACTCCGAATCTACCGGCAACATACTCCTTGTCGTGTGATGATGGGCAGTACGCGCCGTAGATACGAGAATTAAGCCACCGGCGCGTGTAGAGGGGGACGTAATGACATCCGACGGCTACGCGAAGGACGTGCTCGTCTCGGCGGACTGGGTGGACGACCACCTCGACGAGTTCCAATCTGACGACTCGGAGTATCGACTCGTGGAAGTGGACGTGGACACGGAGGCCTACGACGAGGGCCACGCGCCCGGCGCAATCGGCTTCAACTGGGAGACGCAACTGCAGGACCAGACGACCCGCGACATCCTCGACAAGGAGGACTTCGAGGACCTCCTCGGGAGCCACGGCATCTCCGAGGACTCCACCGTCGTCCTGTACGGCGACAACTCCAACTGGTTCGCGGCGTACACCTACTGGCAGTTCAAGTACTACGGCCACGACGACGTCCGTCTGATGAACGGCGGCCGCGACTACTGGCTTGACAACGACTACCCGCTCAGCGAGGAGGAACCCGACTTCGACGCCGTCGACTACTCGGCGAAGGGACCGTACGAGTCCATCCGCGCGTACCGCGACGACGTGGACCACGCCATCGGCGAGGGCCTCCCCCTCGTGGACGTCCGCTCGCCCGAGGAGTTCTCCGGCGAGATTCTCGCGCCCCCGGGACTGCAGGAGACGGCCCAGCGCGGCGGCCACATCCCCGGTGCGGAGAACATCTCGTGGGCCGCGACGGTCAACGACGACGGGACGTTCAAGTCCGCCGAGGAACTCGAAGAACTGTACGCCGACCAGGGCATCGACGGCTCCGAGACCACCGTCGCCTACTGCCGCATCGGCGAGCGCTCCTCCATCGCGTGGTTCGCGCTCCACGAACTGCTCGGCTACGACGAGGTCGTCAACTACGACGGCTCGTGGACCGAGTGGGGCAACCTCGTCGGCGCGCCCATCGAGAAAGGCAACTGAGCGGCGAGTGACCGCCGCGCGCCTGTCGCGCGGAAACTCGCTCCCGCTTCCGTCGGGCGACTGACGGCCGACGTCGCCCGAACCGACGCCTCGACTCCGGATCTTTTTGTTCGACACCGAGGCCCGCGAGTCCCGACTCCCCGTTCGACGGGACGACGGTGACGGTGCGACGGCGGTTCGCTCAGTCGGCCGCCGCTCGCGGCAGCGACACCGAGAACACCGTGCCCTCGGGGCTCCGACTCTCGGCCCGAATCGCCCCGCCGTAGGACTCGACTATCTCCCGCGCGAGGTGGAGTCCGAACCCGCTCCCGCCGCTGTCGAGGCCCTTCTCCCCCTTCTCGAACAGTCGCTCGTTCACCCCTTCGTCGATGCCGGGACCGTTGTCCGCGATGCGGACCGTCGTCTCCTCGGCGCTCGTCTCGACGCTGACGACCACGCGTGGGGTCTCCTTGTCGTTGTGCCGGACGGCGTTGTCGAGGAGGTTCTCGAACGCCTCCCCCAGCAGGTCGTCCGCCAGCACCGCACCGGCGTCCGCGACGCCGTCTCCGAGGACGAACTCCGCCTCCTCGAACGTCCGCCGGGTCTGTTCGACCTTCCCGACTAACGCGTCTTCGAGGTCGGTCGCCTCCAGGTCCTCCACTTCGGTCTCCACGACCGCCCGCATCAGCGACCGAATCTGCTCGACGAGGTCGACCATCTCGTCCGTCCGCTCCCGAACCGTCCTCACGTGGGGGGCCATCTCGGAATCGACCGCGTCGTCGAGGAGTTCGGCGCGCGCGCTGACCACGTTGAGGCCGTTCAGCAGGTTGTGTCGGACGAGGCGGTTGAAAAACTCCAGTCGCTCGCGCTCGTGCGCCAGTTCCCGTTCGTGGTCGATGACCGCGACGGCCAGTCCGATTATCTCGCCGAGTTGCGAGAGGATGTTCCGCTCCTTCGCGTCGAACGCGCGTTCTCGGGTCGTGTAGAGGGTCAGCACGCCGTAACGTTCGTCCTCGTAGGCGACCGGAATCGACGCCACGCCGGTGATTCCCCGCCCGGCCAGTTCCCGCCACGGTTCGGAATCGCGCCTCGCCTCGGTGTCGCGGAGGACCTGCGGTTCGCCCGTCCGGGCCGCGCGGGCCGCGAGGCCGCCCGTCCCGAGTTCCGCCAGTCCGGCGGCGTCCCGGTCGGTCGCGCGGGTCGTCGGCACCACGTCGCTGCCCTCGACGGCGCCGAACCACGCGAACGCGTACGAGTCCGACTCCGCGAGTCGGTCGCACACCACGCGTTCGACCTCCTCGCGGGTCGACTGCTCGGCGAGTTCCCCGTTGATGGCTCGGGCGGTCCGGTTGAGGTCGTCCAGCGCGACGAACTGGTCGCTCTGCCGTCGCTTTTCGAGTTCGTAGCGGACCCACTGGCCCATGAGGTGGTGGAACGCCTCGTCGGCCGTCGAAATCTCCTCGCGCGGCCGTCGGCTGACGAACCAGAACGTCCGGTCGTCGGCGTCGTCGAACGGGAGGTACGTTCCGAGGTACGTCCGGACGCCGAACCGCTCGTAGCAGAGGTCGTCTTCGAACGGTCCGGTGTCGGTGATGGCGCAGGTGCCGCCCTCGGCTACGGCCGCCCGGCAGTACGTCTCCGAGAGCGGGTACTCGCTCCCCGGGACGAGGTCGGGGTGGTCGCCG
The DNA here is from genome assembly GCF_031624495.1 of Halogeometricum sp. S1BR25-6. Classification (NCBI taxonomy): domain Archaea; kingdom Methanobacteriati; phylum Methanobacteriota; class Halobacteria; order Halobacteriales; family Haloferacaceae; genus Halogeometricum; species Halogeometricum salsisoli. The sequence goes on from NZ_JAMQOP010000001.1 coordinate 153,488, forward strand.
TTCGTCGCCTCGACCTCGAACCGGTCGGTCTCGGCGTCGACCCGCGCGAGCGCTCCCATCTCCATGTCGAAGCGCTCACAGCCCAACTCGAGCAGGGCCGAGAGCTTCTCCTCGAAGGCCCCTTCGGCGTCCGCGACGACCTCGTAGAGGGCGTGCAGGTCGCGTTCGTGGTCGCGCAGGGCTACTTTCGACTCCGCCTGCTCCCGCAGCGTTCGGAGCCGTCGGTCGACCCTGTCGCCCGGTCGGTCGGGGCCGAGCACCTCCTCGGGCGGCGTGTAGTAGACGTTCTCCGAGACGGTCTCGCCCTGAGCGATCAGCGGATGCGTCTCGATGATTTCGTCGATGACGCCGTCGGGGAACCGCGTCCGGTCGTACTGACAGAGGAGGGCGCACTGGTCGGCGGCGGCGAGGGAGTCGAGTGTCGCCTCGTACTCGACCAGCCCTTCCGGAGTCGACTCGCCGTCGAGCGCCAGCGTCATCTCCGCCGCCGCCCGGAGGCCCTCGTGACCGTCGGATTCGGCGTCCGCGATATTATCCCGCCAGAATTCGAGCATCGCCTCTCGGTCGAACTTCCCGCCGGGCCGACGCGACTCCGGCGGCGTCACCACGGTCAGCGCGCCGGAGTCGAGCGCGGCGTCGGCGTCGATACCTCGGTCCCGCAGTTCGGCGAGAACGGCGTCCGGAGAGTCGTCGTCCGCGACGTAGAGGCACCGCTCTCCTCGTTCGAGACCGCGGCGGAGGAACGGCGCGACGGCGTCGAACTGCTCGCCGCGGTCCTCGTAGACGAGCGCTCGGTGCCCGCCGTCGTGGTCGTGGTCGGTGGGACCCGGTCCTGTCGACCGCCGAATCGCACGCCCGTTCTCGGACTCCCCACGAGTCCGTCCGGGAGTTGTCTCCTCGTCCCCGTCGTTCCCCTGCAGCGTGGTCATTCGCCTTACCGTGGGAAAACGTCCCGAGCACAAAAACTCTTGTCGAAGAATTTCACCGGACGCGGTCACTCGGCCCGGTTCGGGGTTCGAGTTCGACCGCCTCGCGCGCGGGTCGAGTCGGAGACTACCCGACCAGCAGCGACGCGATTCGAGGCGTGAGGAACGCCTCGACGAACGCGGCGACGACGAACAGCGGAACGAGACCGAGGAGCACGCGGTAGGCGCGGCGAACCGCCGCCGCGAGGCCGTCGGCGCCCGTCCGGCCGCGGGCGACGCGGAGACCGACGCCGCCCAACCAGACGCCGACGCCGCCGCCGAAGACGAGCGCCGGCACCTCGATGATACCGTGCGGGACGACGAGCGCGGCGAACAGCCCCGAGTCGAATACCCCGCCGAGCGCACCGACGATGAGGCCGTTGAAGACGAGGCTCGTAACCGAAGAGACGCCGAAGGCGACGCCGCCGTACGCCGCGTCCGCCGCGACGAGCCAGTTGTTCACCGCGAGGTTGACGAACGTCGCGAGCGGGAACGACCCGAACACCGCGGCTATCTCCCCCTCTATCGGAACTTCGACGACGTACGGCGACGTGGCGGCCCACCCGCCCGCCAGGCCGCCGGCGAAGCAGACGGCCGAGACGGCGTTCGCCAGCGGGTGCTCGCGGACGAACCCGCCCAGCGCTCGCAGACCGCCGCCGTAGGCCGCGCGGAACCGGTCGCCCATCGGCGGCGTCTCCCGCCGCGGCAGGTCACGCTCGGCGTACAGCGCGGTCTTGAAGCCGTCGAGCACCGGCGGCACGAGGACGGCGCCGAGGAGCGAACTCACCCGCGCCGCGCCGCCGACCGACGCGACGAGCGCGACGCCGCCCGTCAGGATGAGCGCGCCGAGGGCGACGGCGACGTAGCCGACGAAGTCGGTCGGACGGCGGAACGGGAACCCCGCGCTCCGACGGACCGCCGCGACCGCCCCCAGACCGTCGACGACGACGGCCTGCTCCGCGAAGGCGAACAGCAGGAGGACGGCGAGCGCCAGCAGCCCCGACAGCAGAGCGCCGGCGAGTATCCCGAGGATGCCGGCGACGCCGGCGCCGTGAAAGAGTGTGACGCCGAGCAGGCCGAAGAGGGCGAACGGAACGACGGACGCCGCCAGCGCGGCGAGGAGCAGGAGCTGAACCCCGAGGAAGCTGAGCCAGTCGTCGCGGGCGCCGAGGAGGGCCGAGCGGACGGCGTCGTCGCTGCGGAGCGGTCCGAAGACGCCGTGGACGCTCGCGGCGCTCGCTATCGGCGAGACGACGAACGAGAGGAGGAGCGACCCCAGCAGACCGAGGCCGAACAGCGCCAGCACCTCCGACGAAAAGAGGTTCACGACGGCGTCGCCGAGTTCGGGGGGAATCGCGTCCGGACCGACCGTCCCGCCCTCGATTCCGCCGCCCTCCATCGCTCCGACGTCTATCTCGCCGGCGATATCGAGCACCCGGCCGAGGCGGCCGTCGAGCGAGACGAGGGCAAAGGCGGCGAGGAGGGTGAGCACCATCGGGACGCGAGCGACGCCGACCAGACCGGTCGCGAGGAGGTACACCGGCAGGACCGACGCGGAGTACTCCGAGAGCATCCGAACGCCGGCGCGGAGGGCCGTGGAGACGTTCACGGGCGTACATCTCAGCGAGCCGTCATAACGCTGTGGAATTCGGGTCGCGCGCGGTCCGATGGCTACAAGCGGCGAGGTACCTTATCGCGTCGCATGAACGGAGACGACCTCGCAGACCGACTCCGCGACGACCACGAGACGGCGTTCTCCCGCCTCGGTTCCTCGAAGGCGCTGTACGCGTTGACCGGCGGCGAGATGGAGGCCGCGTCGGTCCGCGCCGCCGCGGCGGCCGACCAGCACGCCGTCGCCGACCTGCTCGACGATTGGGCGATGGCCGAACACGGCGACGCCGCGCCCGTCTTCGCGGACCTCGCCGAAGAGACGCGCGACCACGCCGAGTCGCTCGAACCCGACGGCTACGAACCCCGCGACGACCCCGACCTGTACGACCGCCTCGCGTTCGAGGACGAGACGCCGGGCCGCGTCGGCGGTCTCGTGGGGCGCTACCTCGTCGTCTCCGAGTACGTCGGGCAGATGGTCGGCTTCTTCATCGGCGACGCCGACCCGAAGGCGGCCGACGAGTTCCGCACGCTCCGTTCGGCCGTCGAGGACGAACGCGACCGAGTTATCGACCTCTTGGACGAGGTGTGTGAGGGCGACGACGACTGGGATGCCGCGGGTGAGGCGGCCGACGCCGTCGTCGAGGCGGCCTACGAGGACTACGTCGAAACCTTAGAATCGATGGGCGTGAAGCCGAAGAACGTCTGTTAACACCCACCTTTTTGCTTCGTCGGTCGCGCTCCGCGCGACCGCTCCTCGCAAAAAGCTGGACCAAAAAGATTCCGCGAGGGCTCGCTTCGCTCGCCTCGCGGTACGACACGTCGCCTTTCCGCGCCGCACCGTACCGCCTCCGCCGCGCACCGCCGCCCCCTCCGCTTCCACTGCACCGCATCGAACGCTCGGCATCGTTCCGGTGACGGCGTCGCTCGGGTCGTGTCACTCAGTTCCGTACATCTGACTCATAAGAAACATCACCGTTTTCCACCTGAAACAGGGGGGTTCGGGAGTCGTTCTCAGACGCCCTCGACGCCCTTGCGGTACTCGAAGACGTGGTCGCGGGCGGCCGTCGTCCGGTCGCTCACCTCGCCGTCCGTCTCGCTCGCTATCTCCGCGAGGATATTCATATGCCGGTCGAGTCGGCCGTGGTCCGGTTCCGACTCGGCGAGTTCGGCCAGCGCGTCGGCCTGTTCGGTGAGTCGCTCGCTCGTCTCGCCGTCGGCCATCTCCGCGGCCGACCGGAGTTCCTCGCTCGCCGCTGTGAGTTCGTCTACCATGTGCTGACCGTCGACGGGACCGAGTAAAAAAGCGGGCGGTCGAGCGGCGTTCGTCGAAGTCGACGGGCGCCGTTCAGTTGTTCTGGCGACGCTGACGGAGGTACAGCGCCATCGCGAGTATCGTCTGCGGCCACTGGCCGACGAACAGGCCTCGCTCCGCGTTACCCTGCACGTAGTACTCGTACAGCGAGAACGCGATGGACGCCAGCGACGCGAAGAGGAAGAGGTCCGTACCCTTCGCCTCCTCTATCTGGCTCTGCTGGTTCTGCTGGTTGTTCTGCGTTGCGGCGTTCGACTGCGATGATTCAAACAGACTCATACATTAAATTCGTAGGGCTGGCTTTGATTAATTATACCGGCGAGAGACTTTTCCCTGTCCCTCCCTGTACCCCCGTTCGACGCTGTTGCGGGCCGTCTGAGGGAAGAACGACCGCGCGGCTAAAGTGCCTCCGTCTCCTCGAACTGACAATGAGTGATTCGTCCGGCACCGGCGGCGCACTGACCCCGGACCGTCCCGGCGCGGACCGCCGATTCCGCGTCGACGCCCCGTTCGACCCGGCCGGCGACCAACCCGAGGCCATCGAGCAGTTGGCGCGCGGGTTCCGCGAGGGCATGGAGAAACAGACGCTCCTCGGCGTCACCGGGTCGGGCAAGACGAACACCGTCTCCTGGACCGTCGAGGAGATACAGAAGCCCACGCTCGTTATCGCCCACAACAAGACGCTCGCCGCGCAGTTGTACGAGGAGTTCAAGAACCTCTTCCCCGACAACGCGGTGGAGTACTTCGTCTCCTACTACGACTACTACCAACCGGAGGCGTACGTCGAGCAGACGGACACCTACATCGACAAGGACATGTCGATAAACGAGGAGATAGACCGCCTGCGCCACTCGGCCACCCGGTCGCTCCTCACGCGCGACGACGTCATCGTCGTCGCGTCCGTCTCGGCCATCTACGGTCTCGGCGACCCGAACAACTACACCGACATGTCGCTCCGTCTGGAGGTGGGCGACCGGATGGACCGCGACGACCTGCTCGCCCGACTGGTCGACCTGAACTACGAGCGCAACGACGTCGACTTCCAGCAGGGGACGTTCCGCGTCCGCGGCGACACCGTCGAGGTGTTCCCGATGTACGGCCGCTACGCCGTCCGCATCGAGTTCTGGGGCGACGAGATAGACCGGATGCAGAAACTCGACCCGTTCAAAGGGGAAGTCGAATCCGACGAACCGGCCGTCATCGTCCACCCGGCGGAGCACTACTCCATCCCGGAGGACCAGTTAGAGCAGGCGATCACGGAGATAGAGGACCTGATGGAGGACCGAGTCGGCTACTTCGAGCGACAGGGTGACCTCGTGGCGGCCCAGCGAATCGAGGAGCGGACGACGTTCGACATCGAGATGCTGCAGGAGACGGGCTACTGCTCGGGCATCGAGAACTACTCGGTCCACATGTCGAACCGCGACCCGGGCGACCCGCCGTACACGCTCCTCGATTACTTCCCCGACGACTTCCTCACCGTCATCGACGAGTCCCACCAGACCTTGCCGCAGATACGGGGGCAGTTCGCCGGCGACAAGGCGCGGAAGGACTCGCTGGTCGAGAACGGCTTCCGCCTCCCGACGGCGTACGACAACCGCCCGCTGACGTTCGAGGAGTTCGAGGAGAAGACCGACCAGACGCTGTACGTCTCCGCGACGCCCGGCGACTACGAACGCGAGCACTCCGAGCAGATAGCCGAACAGATCGTCCGCCCGACGCACCTCGTCGACCCGAAAGTCGAAATCTCCGATGCGACTGGGCAGGTGGACGACCTGATGGACCGCATCCAAAACAGAATCGAACGCGACGAGCGGACGCTGGTGACGACGCTCACCAAGCGGATGGCCGAGGACCTCACCGAGTACCTCGAAGAGGCCGGCGTCGACGTGGCGTACATGCACGACGAGACTGACACGCTAGAGCGCCACGAACTCATCCGCGACCTGCGACTCGGGAACATCGACGTGCTGGTCGGCATCAACCTCCTGCGCGAGGGGTTGGACATCCCCGAGGTATCGCTCGTCGCCATCCTCGACGCCGACCAGGAGGGCTTCCTCCGTTCGGAGACGACGCTCATCCAGACGATGGGTCGGGCGGCGCGCAACGTCGAGGGCGAGGTCGTCCTCTACGCCGACGAGACGACCGACTCGATGGCCTCGGCGATAGAGGAGACGCAGCGACGCCGCGAGATTCAGACCGAGTTCAACGAGGAACACGGGCACGAACCGACGACCATCGAAAAGGAGGTCGGCGAGACGAACCTCCCGGGCAGCGACTCCGACTCCTCGCGTTCGTCCTCGGAGCAACCGGCGAACGAAGAGGAGGCGCGCGAACGCCTCGAGTACCTCGAAGACCGGATGCAGGAGGCCGCGGACAACCTCGAGTTCGAACTCGCGGCCGACATCCGCGACCGGATGCGGGGAATCAGAGAGGAGTTCGACGCGTTCGAGGCGGACGAGGGCGTCGAACCCGAGGCGGACCCGTTGGACGACGACGGCCTCGCCCCGCCCGAGGACTCCTGAGACAGGCGAAGCGGTCGCGAGACGGTCGCGCCGCTCCGGGTCGAACTGCCGATAACCCGATAGAAAAGCGCCGGACGGCCGAAAACCGGGCGTCCGAGCCGTTCGCACCGCTTCCGAACCGCTCTGCGACCTTACGAACTCTCGTTCATCGACGTCCCGGTGCCGGTGCCGTTACCGACGGTCTCGTCGCCGGGCGACTCCGCTTCGTCGCCGTCGAGTTCGATGGTGTAACTCGACACCTCTTCCATGTTCGCCTCCTCGAACACCACGTCGAACTGCCACTCCGACCCGGCGGCGAGCGTCTGGGTCGCCTCCGTCTCGGCCTCGTCGATGAACTCGTAGAGCACCTCGCCCTGGTCGTCCTGAAGCGTGACCTGAACCTGCACGTTCTCGTAGGGCACGTCGCCCGTGTTCGAGACCGTACCTTGGAGGCCGACGGCGCTCTCGTTTTGGTAGAGTTCGCGGTCGGTGACCTCCAGACCGGCCGGGGAGTCGTCCAGAATCTCGCCGTCGATGTCGAGGGCGTCGCCGTCCCCGGTACCGGTGCCGGACTCGTTACCCATGCCCTCGCTCGTGGTCATCTCGGTACCTGTCTCCGTGCCGGTGGCGGTACCCGTTTCCGTGCCCCCGCCGGAACTTCCGGAACATCCCGCGAGGAGACCGCCGACCATCGTCGCACCTGCCGCTTTGACGAACTTTCTACGGAACATAGTTTCGATGTGCCAGCACGTTGTGCCTTGACCCTGTTAAAATCAGTGGCCATCCATGTGAATAATAGTCTCGCAGGCCGAGCGGGGGCGCGCTGTGAACGCCCCCGTCGACGATGCTCGCCTCAGTATCGGGGCGGTTACCCTCGGCGGAGACCGACCGGAAGGGCCGCCCGCCGCTTCGAGTATCCCTTTGTCACTAGGTCTCTAAGGGGCGGTGGAACCTCAAGACTTTTTACCGATTCGTCGCTACGGGCGGGTCACGATGCTCTGCGACACGGCCCACGGCCGCGCCGAACTCGACCGCCGCGTTCCGTTCCCCACGGGAGGATTCTCCTGAATGCGCGACGACAGCACTACGGCGACCAGCGACGACTCCGTCCGTTCTCAACATCCCTCGGCGCGAACCGCCGACGGCGCCGACCACTGACTTCCAACGATGAGTTCTGACACTTCGGACCCCCTACAGAAGACGCTCCTCAAGTACCAACACGTGTTCGTACTCCTCGCGCCGGTGGTGTTCGTCACTACCGTCCTCCTCGCCGCGCCCACGGGGGGGAGCGTCGGCGTCGACTACTGGCTGGAGTTCTGGTGGCTGTTCCCGGCGTTCCTGCTCGGCGCCACCATCGTCAACACCGTCGGTATCAGCGGGTCGGCGCTGTTCGTGCCGTTTCTCATCTTCATCTTCCCGCTGTTCGCCGCGCCCCTCGAACCCGAGACCATCGTCAAGGTGGGTCTCATCAGCGAGGCGTTCGGCCTGTCGAGTTCGTCCATCGCGTTCATCCAGTACGGCCTCGTCGACCGCCGACTGGCGCTGACGCTCGTCGGGGGCGCCGTCCCGTTCGTCGTCGCCGGCGCCCTCCTGTCGTTCGTCATCCCCGAGGTGGTGTTCCACTCGCTGCTCGGACTGGCGCTCTTGGCGGCGTCGTACCTGCTGTTCCGCGCGGACCTCGGGCACGACGAGTCCGGCAGTAGCGACGAAGCCGTCGCCGACGGCGGCCCCGTCGACCCGGACCTGCCGAACGACGCGGAGAAACTCGGTCCCGCCGGCGTCGCCACCGACGCCGACGGAAACGTGACGCGCGTCGACCGGGACGGCGACGACTACAGTTACACGCGCGGCGGCTACACCCGCCGGTTCGCCAATTACAGCGTCGGCGGTCTGTTCCAAGGGCTCGCCGGATTCGGCGTCGGCGAACTCGGCATCATCTCGATGCTGGGAACGAAGGTGCCCGTCCGCGTCGCCATCGGCACGAACCACATCGTCGTCGCCCTCACGGCCATCCTCGCCTCCCTCGTCCACGTCTTCGGCGGCGGACTCGTCGGCGGCCACTCGCTCAGTCTGGCGACGACGCCGTGGAACATGGTCGTCTTCACCGTCCCGGCCACCGTCCTCGGCGGGCAAATTGCCCCCTACGTGTCGAACGCCCTGGAGACGAGCACCATCAAGAACTTCGTCGGCGTCCTCTTCGCCATCATCTCGGTCGCGCTGTTCGTCATGGCCGCGGGCAACGTCATCTGAGGCGCTCTCCCCTCTTCCCCTACTGGCTTCCGGCGTCGTTGGCGTCGCCGTCTTTGTCCTTGTCGACTAACCCCTCGCCGTCGTCGAGGTCGCCGTCGCCGTCGAAGCCGTGGTCTCCGAGCTGTTCGGAAGGGGTCGACCCCTTGTCGTCGACGTACACGTCCGCGTGACCCTTCTCCATCCGCAGGCCGTGCCAGTCGATGCCCCACTCGGTGAGGCGAGCGACCGTCTCCTGTGCGGCCTCCCAGGGCCGGGCGGTCCAGACGATGATGGTGTGACCCTGCCGGTACTGGTAGTTCACCCACTCGACCATCTCCTCGTCGGGTTCCTCGGGGCGTCGGGTGATGTAGGACTCCTCGCCCTTCGTCAGCGTCTTGTCGAAGTCCACGGCGATGCGCTGGTGCTCCTCGGCGTCGAACGGTTCCTCGCCGTCGAGCATCACGCCCTCGCCGTCGGCGTCGCTATCACTCATGACTCTCCGCAGACCTCCCAGCGAGAAAGGCGTGTGGGCCGCTCTCGGAGGCTATCGGTCGGTCGGCTCGGTTCCGTCCCTCGATGCGGTCCCGGCGACGGCCCGGACGCGCATCTCGACGTACCGTCCGGACCACGTCCGGAAGTGCTGCAGTACCCGAGCGACGACGCCGTCGTCGGCCGTCGGCCGCGGTGCCGACGCCCGTTCCGGTCCAGTCGGTCCGCGTTCGTGACTCATGGCTCAGTATTGTGGACTATTGTTCATAAAATTTGTGCGGCGCTCGCGGCGCTACCGCTCCCGCACCTCTTCGAGGTCGACCTCCCGTTCCCCCGCGTCGCCGTTCGCCAACTCCTCGACCTCGCCCAGAATCTCCTCGATGTCGTCGAGGCCGATGAGTTCGCGCGTCTCCGCGTCGAAATCGCGGCTCTCCAGTCCCGCCGACTCTTGGACGTCCGAGTCGCTCAACTGCCGGCCGTACCGCCCCAACAGGCTGGTGAGTTCCTGCGGGAGAACGTACGTCGTCGACGGCGACTCCCCGATGCGGCGGAGCGACTCCAACCCCCTGTCGACGATGGCGCGTTCGCCCATCGACTCGGCGGACTTCGCGCGGAGGACCGTCGAGATGGCGTCACCCTGCGCTTCGAGAATCTGACTCTGTTTCTCCCCCTGCGCGCGGATGATGTTCGACTGCTTCGCCCCTTCGGCCTGCTCGACGGCGGAGCGCCGTTTCCCCTGCGCCTCCAGAATCATGGCGCGGCGGCGGCGTTCGGCACCCGCCTGCTGCTCCATCGCGTTCTCCACGCCGGGGGAGGGGCGCACCTCGCTCACCTCGACGGACTCGACTTCGACGCCCCACTCGTTGGTCGGTTCGTTCAACTGCGCGTAGATGCGGCGGTTTATCTCGTCGCGCCGCGACAGCGTCTCGTCCAGTTCCATGTCGCCGATGACGGCGCGGAGCGACGTCTGCGAGAGGTACGACACCGCGTTCCGGTAGTCGTCGACTTCGAGAAAGGCCTTCTTCGCGTCCTTCACGCGGATGTAGACGAAGGCGTCGGCCGTCACCGGCGAGTTGTCTTCGGTGATGGCTTCCTGCGAGGGGACGTTCAGCGTCTGCGTTCGCATGTCGAACGGGTACGTCTTCGAGACGAACGGCGGGACGAGGTTGAGTCCCGGTTCGAGCAGTTTTCGATACTCCCCGAACACCGTCAGCGCCGTCCGCTCGTAGGCGTTGACTATCTCGACGGCGCTGAGCACCGTGGCGACGACGAGGACGAGAGCGAGGACGCCGAGGAGGATCACCGGATTGAATCCGACTACCGCGAGCGCCACGAAAACGGCGAGGACGCCGGCGACGCCGGACGTCACCCAGTCCGGCGGACCGTTCGCGGACAGGCGGCCGAGTTCGCGGAACAGGTTTGCCATGGTCGTTCCTTAGTGTCGACGGCATTAAGGGTACGTCCGCGTCGACCCCGGCACGACCCCGAACCCCGGAAGACGCTTCGCCCCCGAGTGCGACCCGACGCCCGTGCTCCCCGACGTGCGCGGCGAACTCGGCGTGCAAGACCTCCTCGGACCGATTTCCGCCCTCGTCGTCCCCTGGTTGCTCGACCGCACCTGAACGGCTGCGGAACGGACGACTTTTCTCCCCCGGCCCCGACGCTCGGACGTGTTCAGCCTCAACGTGCCCATTCCCGGTCGCGTCGAACGCCTCGCTTCGGAGCTCCATCCGGCGCTCACCTCGTTCGATTCGATCCGCGATCGGCACTCGCTGGTCCTCAAACGGTTCGACACGGCGCTGGACGCCGACGCGGACTCGCTCCCGCACCTCCGCGAGCGACTTCGGGGGACGCTCCGCGGCGTCGGCCCGTTCGAGATACGGACCGACGGTATCGGCGCCTTCGAGATACCCACCAAGGGACCCGGACCCGTCGTCTACCTCGCAATCGAGAGTCCGGGTCTGTTCGACCTTCACGACCGGCTCTGCGCGGAGTTCGGTACCGTCCCCGAAATGGAGGGCGACGACTACACCCCGCACGTGACGCTCGCCCGCGGCGGGCGAATCGAGGACGCGAGGACGCTCGTCGAACGCGACATCGAGGAGGTCGGTTGGACGGTCGAAGAAGTGCGCGTTTGGGACGGGCGCTACCGCGAGAACGCCGCGCGCATCCCGCTCTGACGCTCCTTACCGCTCGCGCAGTCGCATCCCCATCGGCTCCTCGGGGTGCATCGTCAGCGACCCGCGGAGGTCGAACGGTTCGTCGCGGACGTAGTCGAGTTCGTACTCCTGCGCCACCGTCGCGAGGATGAGCTGCGCCTCCATCATCGAGAAGCGCTTGCCGATGCAGTGGCGCGGGCCGCCGCCGAACGGGAAGTACGAGAAACGCGGCCGGTCGGTCCGGCGTGCCGGAAGCCACCGGTCGGGGTCGAACTCCTCCGGGGAATCGTACCACCGCGGCGACCGGTGGACCACCCACTGCGGCAGCATTATCGCCGACCCCTCGGGAATGCGGTACCCGCCGAGGCGCACGTCCACCTGCGGTTCGCGGAAGATGACGTACACCGGCGGGTACAGGCGCATCGCCTCCTGAATCACCCGCTCGACGTAGTCGAACCGCCGCACGTCGGCGGCGGTGGGCGTCTCGCCGCCGCACACTTCCTCGACTTCCTCCTGCAACGCCGCCTCCGCCTCGGGGTGCTGGGAGAGCAGGTACCACGTGTACGTCAGCGTCAACGCCGTCGTGTCGTGCCCGGCCAAGAGCATCGTCATCATCTCGTCGCGTATCTGCCGGTCGGTCTGCTCGCCGCGCCCCTGCGCGCGCAGGAGCACCGACAGGAGGTCCATCGGCGGACCGTCTTTGTCTCCGCCGGTGACGGCCGCCGCCGGGTCGTTCTCGGTGCCCCGCCGCGACGAGACGACGTCGTCGATGATATCCTCCAGCACGGAGACGGAGTCGGCGTACTCGCGGTTCTCCCGCGTCGGCGCCCAGTCGGGCACGAGAAAGCGCATCGGGTCCGGTTCGAACCGCTTGCCGAGGGGTTCGAGGTTCTCCTGGACCGTCTTTATCCGCTCGTCGCCCAGCGACGACCCGAACATCGCGTCGACGATTATCTTCACCGTCACGCGGGCCATCTCCAACTGCACGTCGCGCACCTCGCCGTCCGCCCAGCCGTCGACCATTGACTCGGCGTGGTCGGTCATCGACTCGCCCAACGCCGAGATGCGGCCGGGGGCGAAGGAGGGTTGGGCCAGTCGGCGCTGCTTTTGCCACCGCTCGCCCTCGCTCAGCAGCAGTCCGTCGCCGAGGAGCGTCCCGATGGCGTCGTCCTGGAAGTCGGGCTTCTGGTAGCGCGCGTCGTCGCTCACCAGCACCCGCTCGATGTCGGCGGGGTTCGTCAGCATGTAGGTGTCCAGCGGTCCGAGTCCGAAGCGGACCACGTCGCCGTACGTCTCCGACACCTGCGTCAGGAAGGTGAACGGGTCCTTCGCGTACTGCCGTCCGCTTCCGAACAGCGGTACGCCGTTCGGACCCGGCGGTCGGATGCTCATGCCGGGGCTTAGCGCGGATACGTATGAACGTCTCGGATACTACGCCGCCTGACAGATCCGCCGGCGGTCGGGGGCGCTATCTCCGTGTTCGGTCGGTGGTCGAACGCGGTAGCTTCGCGCCGCGGTGCGACTCTCCCTGCGGTCCCGACCGAGGGTATTTGCCGCTGGCGGCGCGGTATGCGGTATGGATGGCGATTTTTCCGTCCTCGACCCGGACGACGTCGAACAGGAGCCGTTCGCCATGTGCGACGTCCGACACCGTAAACTGACCGAGGCGCTCGGTTGCACCGAGATGCGAATCAACACCGCCACCCTCGAACCGGGCGAGGCGACCCCTCCGCACGCTCACGAGGGGCAAGAGGAGGTCTACATCGCGCTGACCGGCGGCCGCGTGGAAATCGACGGCGAGGCGCACGACGTTCCCGAGGGCGGGGTCGTTCGGGTCGGACCCGAACCGATTCGAGCGGTCCGCAACGACACCGACGACGAAATTCACCGGTGGGTCATGGTCGGCGCCCCTCCGGTCGGAACCGTCGAGGACTTCGGCAACACGGTCCTCCCCGGCGAAGAATCGCCGTAGGGCCGTCTCGCCGGACCGCGCCGACGCGAACGCGTGGACGCGGTGGCACAAGCGGAGAGCGCCTCGGGTGTCGCCGAACGACTCCCCCGCGGCCGGATGGTCGGTCGAGGTCCGTACCGGGTTGGCGCTCAACGGCGATTCTGAAAACCCTCGCCGTCGGTTCCCGTCAGGGCCGCGGCGGGTCGCCCGCGTAGGCGTCGTGGTCGCCGTAGAAGTTCAGCATCGCGAACTTCAGTTTCTGCGCGGAGACGTCGACGAGTTCCGCCCGCTCCTCGGCCGGGAACGACGAGCGGACGCCGTACTTGCCCATCTCCGAACTCATCCGCGTGTAGCGCTTGTCGGCGAGGACGCGCACGCCGAAGTCCTCGGGCGAGCGGATGACCCGCCCGAGCGCCTGTCTGGTCTTGCGGATGGTCGGAATCTCGACGGCGTAGCGCCACCCCGCCTCTTTTCGACCGCTGTACGCCCGGTCGTAGGCGTCTTGAATCGCCTCCATCCGTTCGGAGAGGTGCGGGTACGGCACGCCGACGACCACCACCGTCCGGGCGTCGTCGCCGTCGAAGCTCACCCCCTCCGCGAGCGTCCCCCACAGCGAGGTGAGCATCACCGCTCCCTGACTCTCGACGAACTTCGACCGAATCTCCTCGGTGTCGGTTCCCGCCTCGTCCAAGAAGAGGCGGTCGGTCACCTCCATCCTCGACTGCAGGCGCTCGTGGTAGCGCTCCGCCTCGGCGTAGGAGGGGAAGAACACGAGCGTGTTGCCCGGCGTGAAGCGCGACGCGTCGGTCAACACCTGCGTCAGTTTCTCCTGCGTCGCGGGTTCTTCGCGCTCGGAACTGAACAGCGCCGGCGTCTCGACGGCCAGCGTCCGGCGGTTCTCCTCGGGGTATTCGAGACCGTAGGCCATCGTCACCGGGTCCGAGAGGCCGAGGACGTCCTCGGTCACGTCGAACGGCCGGAGCGTCGCGGACATCAGGACGCTCGCGTGCACCTCCTCGAACAGCGCCTCGGTCACCTCGCGGGGGATGCAGGTGTACAGTTCCGCGCGGCCGTACACCTCCTCCGTGCCGCCGTCGCGCCGGACGGAGCACATCGGGTGCTGGCCCAACTTCGCCCCGTCCGCCATCCACGCGCCGACGAACTGGGCGGCCTGCAGGGTCTGACACTCCTTCCGCGTCGTCGTCTCGCCGTCTTTGTACGCCTCCTCGTACTCGCCGTCGAGGCGCTTCCCCAACTGGAGGGCCAATTCCACCTCCGCGTCGATGCCCCGGCCCTCGTACTGTTGGAGGAACGTCAGCGTCAGGTCGTCGCGCCTGTCCCGGTTGGCGATGGGCAGGTCGTACCAGTTCTCGCCGACCTGCTCTCGCTCCCCGAAGCCGAACGCCTCGTCGTACGTCTCCCGGAGGGCGTCGAGGAACGCCGAGAGGACGTTCTCCGCGGCCTCGGCGCGCGAGTCGTCGGTGTCTTCGAGTTCGTCCAGCGCCTGCTGGAGGGTGTTCTCCGTCAGCGTCCGACTCGCGTGGTCGCGGGCGGCCGACTCGATGTTGTGCGCCTCGTCGAACACCGTGAGGACGTCCTCGGGGTCGCGGTCCAACCACCGGAAGAACTGCTCGCGGATGTTCGGGTCCAACAGGTGGTGGTAGTTGCACACCACGAGGTCGACCCCCTCCATCCCCTCCTTCAGCAGTTCGTAGCCGCACAGCGTCCGCTCCTCGGCGTACTCGTAGACGTCCTCGGGCGTCCGCACGTCGTCGAATAGCCACGAGAAGAACTCCTCCGTGTCCTCGGTGAGGTTGTTGTAGTAGTACTCGCAGACGTTCCCCTCGCGGAGTTCCTCCAACTCCTCGTCGATGTCTTCGAGTTCGTCGGTGACGGCCGTCCGCGCCTCGGCGGCGCCCTCTTCGCCCGCGCGCATCCGGTCGACGAGGGCGTCGGCCTGTTCGGAGAGTTCCGCTTTGTCCTCCTCTCTCTCCACGAGGCTCCGCGTGGTGTCGCGGAGCGTCTGACACTCCTGATAGTCGACGCCGATGTGACACATCGACGACTTCCCTTTGAACACGACGGCGCGAATCGGCTCCGTCCGGGTGATGGCGCGCGCGTCCTCGACGAACTGGCGCATCTGCTGGTGGACGTTCGTCGTGATGACCACCGTCTTGTCCTCGCGGCGGGCGTACTCTAGGGCGGGGACTAACGCCGACAGCGTCTTGCCCGTCCCCGGCGCGCCCTCGATGAGCACGTCTCGGCCGCCGTCGAGGGCCTCGGCGATGCCGTCCATCGCCGCCTCCTGGTTCGGGTACGGGCGGTCGTACGGGAAGAACCGCATGTGTCCGCTCGTCTCAGCCACACGCGTTCTTGCGCGTCATCGAATATAACGTCCCGGTTGGGGCGCCGACGCGCCCGTCACCTCGGCTCGGAAACACGTCTCCGGAGACAATCGCTTCTGAGTACCAAAACCGGTTTTATTAACGGGTCCTTTGCTGTGTCCGGAATATGTCCGTTCTCAGCAGCGCGGCGGCCGCGCCGTTACAGACGACGCCGAACCCGGACCCGGTTCCGGATTCGCTGAACGAACTCCTCGTGCAGTACGGCGGACTCGTCGGGGGAATCATCAAATTCGTCGTCGCGTTCTTCGTCGTTTGGTTTCTCGCACGCCTCGTCCTCGTTCCCATCGCCAAGCGCCTGATGGAGGGCGCGGGCTACGACGAGACGGTGTTGAGCCTCGCGGACAGCCTCCTCGGCGCGTTGGCCGTCGTCCTCGCCATCGCCATCGCGTTCACCGTCGCCGGGTTCGGGCAGGTCATCGCGGCGTTCGCCACGTTGGCCGGCGCCCTCGCCCTCGCACTCGGGTTCGCCGCGCAGGACCTCCTCTCGAACTTCGTCGCCGGCGTGTTCATCCTGAAGGACAAACCGTTCGAGGTGGGCGATTGGATCGAGTGGAACGACATGTCCGGGCGCGTCGAGGACATCGACCTGCGCGTCAGTCGCGTGAAGACGTTCGACAACGAGCGCATCACGGTGCCGAACTCCGAACTCGCCGACAACGCGGTGAAGAACCCCGTCGCCTACGACAAACTCCGCCAGAAGTTCGTCTTCGGCATCGGCTACGACGACGACATCGACCACGCTCGCTCGGTCATCGTCGAGGAGGCGGAGACGAACCCCGACATCCTCGACGACCCCGCGCCGGACGTGCGCGTGACCGAACTCGCGGACTCCTACGTCGGCCTCCAGTCGCGCTTCTGGATATCCGACCCCGGCCGCTCGGACTTCGTGCGCATCCGCTCGGACTTCGTGCAGGCGGTCAAGGAGCGTCTCGACGCCGAGACCATCGACATGCCGTACCCCTACCGCCAACTCACCGGGGCGGTGGAGACGACGGTCACCGACTCGGAGTCGCGGTCGACGGTGACCGACGACTGACGACCGATGACCGGCCTCTCGGTCGGTCGGTTTCGTCGCGACGATTCCTTTTTCGGAACCGTCCGCCGGCCGAGACGGTGCGGAGCGGTTTCGCGCGACCGACCAATGGTGTGCGTCCGTCCCTCCCGACCGAGAGAGCTCTTTGTCCTCAGCGCGCCTTCTAGCGTCCGTTATGTCAACGAGAGCGACTTCGGGAACGGCAGAACAGACCGACGGAATGGAGACCATCGAGACACCCGAGATGACCGAGCGCATCGCGGGCGTCGAAAGCTGGCAGGCCGGCGTCGTCGCGGGCCTCCTCGGGTCCATCGCGTTCGGGGCGATGATGGCCGTCGTCTCCCCCGGCGCGCTGACCGCGGCGATTCCGGCGATGTACGGCCTCTCGGGCGGGATGGCTGGGACGTTCATCCACCTCTCGCACGGCGCCGTCCTCGGCGTCGCGTTTGCGGCCGTCCTCCGCGCGCGGCCCGACTTCGGAAACACTGTGGGCCGCGCGACGGCCGCGGGCGCCGCCTACGGCGTCGTCCTCTGGGTCGTCTTAGCGGTCCTCGTGATGCCCGTCTGGCTCTCGGCCGTCGGATTCGCGGGGGCCCCGTCGCTCCCTAACGTTGACGCGATGAGCCTCCTCGGTCACGTCGTCTATGGCGCCGTCCTCGGTGCGGCGTACCCGATGCTGCGCCGGTGACCGGCCGACTTGCGTCCGATTTTCCGACCGCTTCGACCCGCCTCGGCGACTGCTCCCGCTCGGACGTTCCGAATTATCCAGTAATATTTGCTCCCATCCTGCGTAAAGCTATCTCCCTCGTGCGGCATCCGCACCGCTCCGAGGTGGTGTTATGAGCCATGTTACCGCTACTCAATAACATGGCAACCGAGTCAGCCACACAGCGGGTCGAATCGACCTCGAACGGCGACTGGCAGGCGGGCGCAGTCGCCGGTATCATCGGCGGCGTCGCGATGGGCGCGTTGATGGCGGTCCGGATGCCGGGCGTCCTCGACGTCGCCATCCCGTCGATGTACTTCCTCGCGGGCGGACTCGCCGGGTTCACCGTCCACGTCGCGCACGCCGCGGTGCTCGGCGTCGGATTCGCGGCGCTCGCGGCGACGCAGACACCGCTGTCGACGGGACGGAGCGTCGGTCTGGGCGTCGCGTACGGCGTCGTCCTCTGGGTCGTCCTCGCGGTTCTCGTGATGCCGATTTGGCTCTCGGCGGTCGGGTCACCGGCGAACCCGCCGTTTCCGAACGTGAACGCCACGAGTCTCGTCGGACACGTCGTCTACGGGGCGGTGGCGGGCGCCGCGTACCCGGCCGTCCGGGAACGACTCTGAACGGCATCGCGTCCCGGCCGACGCCGCGGTTTCGACGAGTCGCGCGCCGTCGCCCGGAACCGTCTCCAGCGCGGACAGTCGACTTCGACGGGCAAACAGCCTCTTCCGTCCCACGGTGCTACTCGAAATTATGTTCGGTGCATATACTGTCGGAAAGAAAGCGGCGAAGTTCGGGTACAAACGGCTCGGCATCCCGGGAGCGGTGGCCTCGGGCGGCCTCGCACTCGTCGGCTACGTCGCCGTGCGGCGGGCGCTGAAGTCCGCGGTGAAATCGGACAACGTCTCCTCGGCCATCGACGCCGAGGAGATAAAGACCGCCGTCGACGAGGACGGCCTCGCCGCGGTAACCGATGAGGAGACGTTAGACGAGGCGATAAACGAGGACGAACTGGAGGGCGCCGTCGACTTCGAGGAGGTCGGGTCGTCGGCCGGGGCGGAGTCCGAGGAGTTGACCGAGGACGGGGACGGTGTCGACGTGGTCGATTCGGAAGACGACGTCGACGTGGTGGACCCGTACGACGAGACCGACGGCTCCGGGTCGGTCGACGTGGTGGACGAGACGGACGGCGAGAGCAAAGCCGAAAACGACGACGCGAGCGACGACGGCGACGAGTCGGCGTAGCGACGGAGCGCCCGTTCGACTACTCGTCCAGCAACTCGACCAACAGCCCCTTCTGGGCGTGCAGGCGGTTCTCCGCTTGGTCCCACACCAGCGCGCGGTCCGATTCGAGTACGTCGTGGCTTATCTCCTCGCCGCGGTGGGCGGGCAGACAGTGCATCACCTTCGCGTCCATTCCCGAGAGCAGGTCCTCGTTCACCTGGTAGCCCTCGAAGGCGGCCAGTTTCTCGTGGCGTTCGCTCTCCTGTCCCATCGATATCCAGACGTCGGTGTACACCACGTCGGCGTCGGCGACGGCCTCCTCGGGCGTCTCCGCGATGGTCGGTTCCCCGCCGTACTCGGCGGCGTGCGCTATCACGTCGTCGTCGATGCCGTAATCGTCCGGCGTGGCGACGGTGACGTCCAGTCCCGCCATCGCCGCGCCGACGACGAACGACTGGGCGACGTTGTTGCCGTCGCCGACCCACGCGGCGTTCACGCCGTCGAAGCCGCCGAACTCCGCCCTGATTGTGAGCAGGTCCGCGAGCGTCTGGCAGGGGTGCGCGTCGTCGGTCAGTCCGTTGACGACGGGCACGTCGGCGTACTTCGCTATCTCCTCTAAATCCGAGTGGTCGAACAACCGCATCATCGCGGCGTCGACGTAGCGCGAGAGCACCCGCGAGGTGTCAGACAGCGGTTCGCCGCGCCCGAGGTGGATGTCGTCGGGGCCGAGGAAGATGGCGTGCCCCCCGAGTTGCGTCATCCCCGTCTCGAAGGAGATGCGCGTGCGCGTGCTGGGTTTCTCGAATACCATGCCGAGCGTCTTGTCTTCAAGGCGGGCGCCGTCCGCGCCCGACGCGATGGCCGCGGCGCGGTCTAAGACTGTCTCCAGTTCGTCCGCGCTCAGGTCGTCGATGTCGAGGAAGTGGGTGGTTTCGAGCATACCTGTCACTCCGTCAGCGTCTCGCAGACGTTCGTCAGCACCTCGATGGCGGCGTCGTACTCCGCGAGGTCGAGGTGCTCGTTCGGCGCGTGGTCGAGGTCCGAGTTGCCGGGGCCGTAGGTGGCCATCGGGCAGTCCCACGCGCCCGCGTAGATGTTCATGTCGCTGGTGCCGGTCTTCCGCAGGAGGCGGGGGTCGCCGTCGGCCTGCCGGATGGCGACGCGGAACGCCCGCGCCACCTCCGTCCGCGGGTTCGTCATGACGGGCGGGATGGGCCGGTTCCAGTGGACGCTCCCCTCCGTCAGTTCGCCCTCGGCGACCTCCCGCACGTCGTCGATGCCGAACCGGGGCGGGACGCGGAACTGCACGTCCACCTCCGCCTCGACGGCCAGTCCGTCCTCCGTGGGGCCGCCGTGGAACGTCACGGGTTTCGTCGTCACGGTGTCGAAGACGCCCTCCTCCTCGTCGGCGTCGAAGAAGTCGGCCACGCGCGACCACCAGTCGACGGCCGACTGGATGGCGTTGTTCTCCGGGCGCGAGGAGTGCCCGAGTTCGCTCGTCCCGACGTACGTCCCCGAGAGGATGCCGCGGTAGCCGAGGGTAATTCCGTCCCACCCCGAGGGCTCGCCGTTGATGACGGCGTCGGGGGCGTCCCTGTCCTCTATGAGGTGCCACGCCCCTTTCGAGGTGGTCTCCTCCTCGACGACGCCGACGAAGGAGACGCCCGTCTCGACGGCGGCGACGGCCATCGACGCGAGGGGGCCGGTGGCGTCGACGCTGCCGCGCCCCCAGAGCACGTCGTCCTCTATCTTCACCGGCACGTTGCCGGGGACGGTGTCGATGTGCGAGGTGAGAAGCACCGAGTCGTCGGCGGGCGCGCGGACGTTGCCCACCTCGTCTATCCACACCTCGCGGTCGTGCGCCTCGAAGAACGCTCTCAGCCGCTCGGCCGCCGCCGACTCGTTCCCGGAGACGGCGGGCGTTGCGACGAGGTCCGCCAGCAGCGTCTGCGCCTCGTCCAACCCGTCCGTGAGACCCGCCTGCACGTCGAACTGCATCGGTTCGTCGCCGGAGCCGTCGGGCCCGTCGACAATCGCGCCCGACCCGTCCGTCGCGGGCGCCGACCGCTCGGCGTCCGCGTCGGTGCCGTTCGCGTTCGTCCGAGCGGCGCGCTCCTCTTCGTTCCGCTCTTCGTCGGTCAGTTGCGCGCTCATCGCAGCACCTCCGTGAACGCGTCGACGAACTCGTCGGCGTGGTCCTCCGTGACGATAAGCGGCGGCAGCAGGCGCACCACCGACCGCCCGGCGGGCAGCGCCAGCACCCCCTCGCTGATGGCGAGGTTCTTCAGGATGCGGTTCGCGCCGCGTTTCACCTGCACTCCGAGCATGAGACCCTGTCCGCGCACCTCGCGCACGGGCAGGTCGTGCTCCTCCGTCGCCGTCTCGATTTCGGATTTGAGATACTCGCCGACGGCGGCGGCGTGGCCGGGGATGTCCTCGTCGACGACGGTCTCCAAGGTGGCGTTGGCCGCCGCGCAGACGACGGGGCCGCCGCTGAACGTCGACCCGTGGTTGCCGGGGTCCTCGGCGATCCAGTCGGCGACGAGCGTCGCGCCCATCGGGAGGCCGTTTGCGATGCCCTTCGCGGAGGTGAGGATGTCGGGTTCGACGCCGGCCGCCTCGCAGGCCCACAGCAACCCCGTCCGGCCGAGACCGGTCTGAATCTCGTCGAAGACCAGCGCCGCGCCGGCCTCCTCGGTCGCCTCGCGCGCCGTCTCCAGATACTCCGTCGCGGCGGGGTGGATGCCGCCCTCGCCCTGCACGGGTTCGAGGAAGACGGCGGCCGTCTCCTCGTCCACGGCCTCGGCCAACTCTTCGCCGTCCCCGTAGCTGACGAACTCCACGTCGCCGGCGAGCGGTTCGAACGGCTCTTTGTACTTGTCCTTCCACGTCATCGCCAGCGCGCCCATCGTCCGGCCGTGGAAGCCGCGCTTCGTTGCGATTATCTTCGAGCGACCGGTCGCCGAGCGGGCGAACTTCATCGCCGCCTCGTTGGCCTCCGTCCCGGAGTTGCAGAGCCAGACGTTCGAGACGTCGCCGGGGGCGAGGGTACCCAGTTTCTCGTACAGTTCCGTTCGGACGTCGACGGGGTAGGAGGCCTGCACGTACGTCAACTTCTCCGCCTGCGTCTGCACCGCCTCGGTGACCGCGGGGTGGTCGTGTCCGAGGGTGGCGACGGCGTAGGAGGCGCCGAAGTCCAGATACTCGGTGCCGTCCTCGCCGTACAGGTACGCGCCCTCGCCGGACTCGATTCCGATGGGTTTCTCCGAGAAGACGAAGCCGCTCATGCGTCCACCTCCTCCGCGACGGCGGCGGCGTCGACGTGCGTGCCGCCCCCGCGAAGCGCCTCCACGACGGGGTCGTTCACGTTCGCGTCCGCGACGATGACCTTCGACGCGCCGCCGGTCAGCGCCTCCTTCGCCGCCATGACCTTCTTCGTCATGAAGCCTTCAGCCGCCGATTCGAGCGCCTCGAACTCCGCGGGCGTCCGAACCGACCCGATGAGCGTCGCCTCGTCGTCGGGGTCCTCGTAGACGCCCGTCACGTCCGTGAGGACGACGAGTTCGGCGCCGAGGGCGCCCGCGACGGCCGCCGCCGCGCGGTCCGCGTCGGCGTTGACCGCCGCGCCGTCGTCCGCAAGCATGGGGACGGTGACCACGGGTACGTAGTCGTCGCCGAGCAGCGTCTCCAACAGCGAGGCGTTCACGCCGGTTATCTTCCCGGAGTGGTCGCCGCGCTTGATCTTCTTTTTCCCGTCTTCGACGACCCGCACGGCCGACTTCCGGGGACCGGTGAGTAGGGCACCGTCGACGCCGGAGAGGCCGAGGGCGTTTACGCCCGCCCCCTGCAGCGTCGTCACGAGGTCGGTGTTGAGTTTGCCGGGCATCACCATCGAGAACACCTCCATGGTGCGCTCGTCGGTGAACCGGCCGACGACGCCCGAGGGCGTCTCGACGTAGGTGGGTTCCTCGCCGAGTTCTTCGAGGGTGTCGTCCACCGCCGTCGACCCGCCGTGGACGACGACCACGTCGCGGCCGTTGGCGACGAGGTGCGCGACGTCCTGCACGGCGCCGGCCGGGTCCACCGCTCGCGCGCCGCCGACTTTGACGACCACCGGCGGTTCGTCCGCCGGAACGGTGCCGCCGTCGGCGCGGAGCGTCTCGTTGTCGGCCAGTTCGTCGTGCATCGCGCGCAGTTCGTCGCGTGTGTAGTGGGTCATCGGTTGGGTCGAAACGGTCGTGTGGGATTCGGTGTGTGGGTGCTGCGTGGTCGGTCGCGGTCCGGGGTTCGGCGGCGGGTCGCTCAGGGCGACCCGACCGGGTGCAGGCCGGCGAACTCCAGACCGGCCGTCTCCTCGACTCCGAGGGCGACGTTCGCGGCGTGGACCGCCTGCCCGGCGGAGCCTTTCATCATGTTGTCGATGGCCGAGAAGACGACCACCCGGCGGTTCGAGGGGTCGAGTTCGAAACCGACCTCCGCCATGTTGGTCCCGGCCACGGACTTCGGTTCGGGGTAGCGGTAGACGCCGCCGCCGCCCGCGACGGTGCGGACGAACGGTTCGTCGGCGTAGCTCCCCCGATACGCCTTCCAGAGGTCGCCCTTCGAGACGGGCGACTCGGGAAAGACGTGACAGGTCGCGCTGGCGCCGCGGACCATGTCCACGGCGTGGACGGTGAAAGAGACGGAGACGCCGAGGAACTGCTCTATCTCGGCCTCGTGACGGTGGCCGATGGGTGCGTACGGGCGGACGATGCCCGAACGTTCGGGGTGGCTGGAGGCGTCGCCGCCGCCGGCGCCACCCTCCGAGGAGCCGACTTTCACGTCGACGACCACCTGCTCGTCTCCCTCCAAGATGCCGGCGTCGAACATCGGCTTGAGGCCGAGAATCGTCGCCGTCGCGTTACAGCCACCGGAGGCGATGAGGTCGGCGCCGGGGAGGTTCTCGCGGTTTATCTCGGGGAGGGCGTACTCCGCCTTCTCCAGGTATTCGGGGCAGACGTGCCCGTCGTACCACTCGTCGTACTGCTCCTCCGTATCGAGTCTGAAATCGGCCGAGAGGTCGACCACCGTGTCGGCAGCCTCCTGAAACTCGTCTATCTGCTCCATCGAGACGCCGTGCGGCGTCGCGGCGAACAGCGCGTCCACGGATTCGAGGTCCTCGGGGGAGGTGAACCGCAGGTCCATCTCGCGCAGGTTCGGATGGACGTGACCGACGGTCTTGCGCTCCTTCGAGCGACTCGTCGCCTGCACCACGTCGAACTCGGGGTGCTGGTAGAGGAGGCGGAGCAGTTCCCCGCCGGTGAAGCCGCTGCCGCCGACGACGCTTGCGGTGTACTCGGCCTCGGTCGTATCCGTCGCGTGCTCCCCGCTCATGCGGTCGCCTCTGCGAAGCCGGCTTCGTCCTGTACCTTCGCTTCCAACCAGTCGACGACGAGGGCGGGCACGTCCACGTCAACGGCGTCGTTCAGCGCCTTGAACTCGACGGTGTGGTTGACCTCGTGGACCGTGTAGTCGTCGCCCGTTTCCATGAGGTCCACGCCCAGCAGGCCGCCGCCGACGGCGTCGGAGGCCTTCTCGACCAGTTCCAGCGCGCGGTCGTCGAGTTCGAACGCCTCGACCTCGCCGCCCTTCGCGGCGTTCGTGAGCCAGTGGTCCGACGAGCGCGTCATCGCCGCGACGGGTTCGCCGTCGACGGCGAGCACGCGGATGTCGCGGCCGGGTTTCTCGACGAACTCCTGCACGTAGAACACCTTGTGCTCGTAATTGCCGAGCGTGGATTTGTGTTCGAGGATGGCTTCTGCGGCCGACTCGGAGTCTATCTTCGCCATCAGCCGGCCCCACGACCCGACGACGGGCTTCAGCACGCAGGGGTAGCCGAACCGCTCGATGGTCTCCATCGCGCTGTCGGTGGTGAACGACACCTCCGTGTTCGGCGTGGGGACGCCCGCCTGCTGCAGGGCGAGGCTGTTTTTCACCTTGTCGGCGCAGACGTCCGCCGTCTCCGCCGAGTTCACGACGGGGATGTCGTAGCTCTCGAGGAACTGCGTGACGTACAGACTGCGGCTCGTCGCCAGACAGCGGTCGAGGGCGACGTCCACCTCGTCGAGTACCGCCGGCGGTTCCGCGATGCTGAACTGCTCTTTCCGGACGTCTATCTTCGTCACCTCGTGCCCGCGCTCGCGAAGCTCCGAGAGGAGGAGCTTCTCGTCCCTGCGTATCCGGGAGTAGAGCAGTCCAACGTTCATCTTACTCGCCCCAGTCCTCTTCGAGTTCGGGCGCCTCCTCCAGTGTCACGGGGTCGACGGAGACGACTTCCAGTTCCGCGCCGGTCGCGGGGCTGTCCACGATTTCGCCGACTTCGACGTCGGCGGGGATCTCTATCTCTTCGCCCGTCACCGGGTCTTCCGCGGTAATGGTGTCTGCCATTGTACTCCTCGCTCGGCTGTGAGGAGACTTAAACCCATCGAACTTATTGGAGAATTGAAACGAACGGAGAGGAATCTATCGGGGGTCAGAAGGTCGAACGGGCCGAGCGTGCGAAATCGATGTCTGATTTCATATGTTAGTTGTCCCCGGACGGGGACGGTCGTCGCGGCGGTCGCGGAACCGGTCGAAGCGGCTTCGCGTCGGTGCGGCGCGTGGCGGTCTGCGCGTTCGAGTCAGTCACGGGTCATCACCTCTACGTCCGCCGCGAGTCGCTCGGACGCGGCGTCGAGCGCCTCCCGACGCTCGGCGAGCGCCGACCGGTGGGTGTCGAGGTCCGCCGACGCCTCCTCGAGTTGGGCCGCGACGGCCGCGGGGGCGGGTCCGCCGGCGGAGTCGCGGCTCTCGACGGAGGCGACCGGGTCGAGCGCTTGCTCCACGTCACTACGGCTCACGTATTCGAAGAGGGACGCATCTAATACGTCCTCCGCGGATGCGTCAAGTGTTGCGAGGTCCGGCGTTCCGTCCGCCCGTTCGGCGGCGGCGGCGACGACTTCGTGGGCCGTGCGGAACGGCAGGCCGGCCATCGCGAGGGCGTCCGCAACGCCCGTCGCCGTCGAGAATCCCTCGCCTGCGGCGGTTTCGAGCGTCTCAGCGGGCCACTCGGCCGACGACACCGCACCGGCGGCGACGGCCGTCGCCTCGGAGACGATATCGACCGTCTCCCAGGCGTGCGGCGTCGCGCGCTGGAGGTCGCGGTTGTACGCGCGCGGGAGGCCCTTCAGCGTCGTCAGGAGGCCCGAGAGACCCGATGCCGCGTCGCCCGCGACGGCGCGGACGAGTTCGAGCGTGTCGGGGTTGACCTTCTGCGGCATGATCGAAGAGGTCGAGGAGTAGTCGTCGGACAGTTCCACGAACCCCTTGTTCGAGAAGAGCACGAGGTCCTCCGCGAGACCGGACAGCGCCGTCGCGTGCGTCGCCAGCGCCGACGCGGATTCCAGCAGGAAGTCGCGCGCCGAGGAGGCGTCCATCGAGTTCCGCAGGACGCCGTCGAACCCGAGCAGGTCGGCCGTGCGCTCTCTATCTATATCGAACGGCGTCCCGGCGAACGCGGCGGCGCCGAGCGGCGACCGGTTCGTCCGGTCGTAAGCGTCCAAGAGGCGCGCGGTGTCGCGGGCGAACGCCGCCTCGTAGGAGAGGAGGTAGTGCGCGACGGTCGTCGGCTGTGCGGGCTGTAAGTGCGTGTAGCCCGGCATCACCGTCTCCACCTCCTCCTCGGCGGCCTCGACCAGCGATTTGCGGAGGGCGAGGGTGGCCTCGATTGCTTCGAAGAGATCCTCGCGCAGGCGGTAGCGGATGCAGGTCGCCACCTCGTCGTTGCGGCTGCGGGCGGTGTGCATCTTCCCGCCGTCGGGGCCGATTCGCTCGATGACGGCCGTCTCGATGGCTTCGTGGACGTCCTCGCCGTCGGGGAGGGCGGCGTGGCCCTCCGTTTCCACTTCGTCGAGGGCGGCGAGAATCTCGCCGGCCGTCGCCTCTTCGACGATACCCCGTTCGGCGAGCATCACGACGTGCGCGCGGTCCACCGCGAGGTCCGCGGCGAAGATGCGCTCGTCGGCCGCGAGGCTCGACATGAACCCGCGGGCGGGGCCGCCGCTGAAGCGGTCCCGGCGGACGACGCCCTCGCCCTCGTTCTCGCCGCCGTCGTGATTCTCGCTCATCCGTCTACTCGTCCTCGTCCTCGCTCGCGTCCGCGTCCGACCCGCCGTCGCTGGCGAGTTCGGGTTTGTCCTTCGAGGCGTTCTCTATCGCGGCGTTGGCGAGACGCGACTGGAAGCCGTGGTACTTCGCGACGCCGGTGGCGTCCTCCTGCGTGATTCCGCCGACCGTCTTCGTGTTGAACGAGGCGGCCTCCTCGGAGTAGACGGCGAACTCGGACTCGCGGGCCACGGGGCGGGCGCGGCCGCCGTCGAACTTGATGGTGACGGTGCCCGTCACGCGCGTCTGCGTCTCCGCGATGAAGCCTTCGAGCGCCTTCACGAACGGCGCGTCGATGAGACCCTGGTAGCCCTTGTTGGCCCACTGCTGGTCTATCTGCGCTTTGAAGTCGCGCTCTTCTTTCGTCAAGACGAGCTGTTCGAGGCCCTCGTGGGCGGTCAGAAGCGTCGTCGCTGCCGGGTGCTCGTAGTTCTCGCGCACCTTCAGCCCGAGCATGCGGTCTTCCATCATGTCCGTGCGACCGACGCCGTACTGGCCGGCGAGGTCGTTCACGTGTTCGATGAGGTCGGCCGGGTCCATCTCCTCCCCGTCGACGGCGACGGGGTAGCCGTTCTCGAACTCGATTTCGACCGTTCCGGTCTCGCCCGTCGGCGCCTCGGTCCACTCGTAGATGTCCTCCGGCGGGATGTAGCTCGGGTCCTCCAGTTGGCCGCCCTCGATGGAACGACTCCAGAGGTTCGTATCGATGGACCAGACGCCGTCGTTGCCGGCCTGCACCGGCAGGTCGTGCTCGTCGGCGTACTGCTTTTCCCACTCGCGGGTGAGGCCCATCTCGCGGACGGGCGCGACGACCTCCAGGTCGGAGGAGCGCCAGATGGCCTCGAAACGGAGTTGGTCGTTACCCTTCCCGGTGCACCCGTGCGCGAGGGCGTCGCAGCCCTCTTCCTGTGCGACTTCGAGGATGGCCTGCGCGATGACCGGACGCGCCAGCGCCGTCCCGAGGGGGTAGCCCTGGTACGTCGCGTTCGCGCGAACGGAGTCGAAACAGAGGTCCGCGAACTCGTCTTTCGCGTCGACGACGTGGATGTCCAGTCCGTGCGCGTCCGCCGTCTGCTTTGCCTCCTCGAACTCCGATTCGGGCTGGCCGACGTCGACGGTGACGCCGACGACTTCGTCGTACCCGTACTCTTCCTGCAGCAGTGAGACGCAAACCGTCGTGTCCAGTCCGCCGCTGAACGCGAGTGCCACGCTTGTCATATACCTCACTGTGGCCGTTCGGGGTTGATAAATTACACGGTGTTAAGTTCCGAAATCAAGAGGTAGAGATGCCTATACGGGAGCTGAGCGCTTTCGAGTTTTCCAACAAGCGGTCGAGATGTAGTGTGTAGTAGGCCCTAAAGGGCCGGTCGTCGCGGTCGTCGGACGCCGACGGGGCGCGCCGGGAGAGAAACCGTCGTTGCGGGCGCCGAGACGCCCGGACGCGCGGCTCCCGACCCGCCGCGAACGGCGACCGCCGAGACCCGCGTCATTGCGATATCTCATCGAGTACGTCCTATTAAATTCTTTCGAGAATGCAAGGGTTGCCTCCCGAGCGGCGACCGACGCGGGTCGATTTATCCGCCCGTCGGCTCGCTCCGCTCCTCCCCGTCGCGGAAGACGCGCCGTTCGATGACCGAGGACTGACCCATCAGAACCGTTCCGAGCATGCTCATCAGGAGGACGTAGCCGACGGCGAACGCGGGGATAATCTCCCGCATGACGGGCGTCGACCCGCTCGCGGCGAGCGCCGCGATGACGAGCGAGAACTCCCCGCGCGGCACCATCCCGAGACCCGCCCGGAGCGACCGACGCTCCGAGAGGTCGTAGACGCGGCCCCCGAGATAGCCCGACAGCACCTTCGCCGGCGTCGTGAGGACGACGGCGAGGACGAGGGGGACGGCCGCCGCGGCCAACAGCGTCGGGTCGGTTCCGACGCCGATCCAGAAGAAGAACACGGCGCCGAACACGTCGCGGATGGGGCTGAGGCGGCGCTCTATCTTCTCGCGGTGTCCGCTCGTCGCGAAACCCATCCCGACGAAGAACGCCGCGACGGCCTCGCTCACGCCGAGCGCAAGCGCCGCGCCCGAGATGGGGACGACGACGGCCAGCGTCCGCAGCACGAACGCCTCCTGTCCGGCGCCGCCGAGGAGGCGAGCGAACAGCGACGTCCCGTACTGGACGGCCAAGAGGAGCAGTCCCAGGAAGCCGAACGCGACCGCCAGCGACTGGACGATGCTCCCCGTCCCGGCGTCGGCGCCGCCGAGCACCAGCGAGGTGACGACCGCGAGGTAGACGGCGATGAAGAGGTCCTCGAAGACGAGCGTCCCCAACAGCGGTTCGGCCTCCGGGTTGGCGATCCAGCCGAGGTCGATGAGCGACTTCGTGATGATTGCGCTGGAGGAGATGTAGACGATGCCGCCGAGGAGGAGCGACTCCACCAGCGACCACCCGAGGACGAGACCGATGGCGACACCTATCGGGAGGTTCACGACGAGGTCGACGACGCCGGCGCGCGTTATCTGCGTGCGCGACTCCAGTAGTCGGTCGAGGCTGAACTCCAGTCCGAGGAAAAACAGGAGGAGGACGATACCCACCTCCGCAAGCAGCGTCACTATCTCGCCGTTCGGGACGTACGGCAGTCCGAATCGCCCGGCGACGAACGGGCCGGAGAGGACGCCGCCGACGACGTACAGGGGGATGACGGACAGGCCGAGACGAAGCGCGATGGCACCGGTGACGGCGAGGACGACGAACAGATGGCCGAGTTCGAGGAGCGCCGCCGCCATCAGTCGCCGCGCACCATCGACGCCACGTCTCGGCACGCCTCGGACGGTCCGATGAGAATCAGCGTGTCGCCGGCTTCGAGGGTGGCGTCACCGCCGGGCGAGACGATCACTCGGTCGCCGCGTTCGATGGCGATGACGGACGCGCCGGTCGCCTGTCTGAGGTCCGAATCGGCGAGCGTCTTCCCCGCCACGGGGGAGTCCTCGCCGACCTCGACCCACTCCAACATCGTGTCGCCGCCGAGGAGCGTCTCTATCTTGTCAGTCTGGACGGGTTGGAAGTACGCCCCCTCCAACAGGGTCCCGACCTGTCTGGCGAGTTGGTCGGAGAGTTCGAATAGCTTCTCCGAGTCGCTGTCGGCGTCCGCCCGGCGGAACACCTCTCGCTTTCCGCTGTTGTGCGTCACGATGACGAGGCGGGCGCCGTCGCCCAGTTCGACCTCGTGCTTCTTTCCGACACCCGGAAGGTCGCTCTCGTAGACAGTCACGGGCGAACTTCGACGCCGGGCGACAAAAGCGCTCCCCGACGCGGCGGGTGCTCCTCCGCCCCCTCTTCTCCCCGCTCCCCTTCACACCGCCGAGATGCCGACGACCCACAGTACGGCGGCCATCGCCACGCACGCCGCGGGCGGGATGGAGGCGTTGTCGTCGATGACGTAGCCGCGGACGACCGGTTTCATCCCGTCGGCGACCGTCGCGCCCGCCGACCCCGCGACGGCGGCGACGAGACCGGCCGCGCCCGCGACGGGGTAGAGGACGGGGACGCTGACGGCCAGACAGACCAGGAACATCGCGGCCAGCGTCCCGAGTTGCTTGAACTCGTCCGCCTCGCGCGTCCGCCCGAGCAGTCCGCTCACCGGGTCGCCGACGGCGAGCATCAACATCCCCGGCACCGCCACGTACGGTTCGAAGACGAGGACGACGGCGGTCATGCTGTACATGTACAGCGCGTAGCCCGCGAGGTTCGTCTGCTCGTACGACCGGGTGAGTTCGTCGTATATCGCCCAGTCGAGGCCGGCGCGGAGGCGCAGGAATTCCAAGACGCTGACGGCGGCCGACAGCAGGAGCATCAGGAGGGTGAGTTGCCGCCACGAGATGACGTCGAAGAGGTAGGCGAGCGGGACGGTTGCGCCGCTGACGTGGACGAGGCGACGCTTGACCTCGCTCTTCGAGAGCGAGGAGAGGCGGGGGGGCACCGTCCCTCAGGCGTCCGCTAGCTCGTCGTACTCGTCGGCCAGTTCGTCGAACGTCCGGTCGCCGCGCCGCACGGCACCGAGTTCGTCGGCGAGGGCGCCGACGGGCGCGCGGACCTGCCGGCCGGAGTCGCGTTCGCGGATGGTGACGGTGGTCTCGCCGCCGCCCTCGAGTCCGTCGCGGTCGACGGTGACGCAGAACGGCGTGCCGACCTCGTCCTGCCGGCGGTAGCGGCGGCCGATGCTGCCGGAGTCGTCGTAGACGACGGAAAACCCGGCCGCGCGGAGGTCCGCGACGATGTCGTCCGCGAGGTCGACCAGTTCGTCGACGTTGCTCACGAGGGGGAACACGCCCACGTCGCGGGGGGCGACGCCCGGCGACAAGGAGAGATACATCCGCTCCTCGCCGTCGACCTCGTCCTCCTCGTACGCGTGCGCGAGGAGGGTGTACACCGTCCGGTCGACGCCGAAGGAGGGTTCGACGACGTGCGGCGTGATGTGTTCGCCGCTGATGGTCTGCTCCTCGACGGCGAAGTTCGCCACGTCCGTCGGGACGGCGAACTCCTCGCCGTCCGCCTCGACGGTCACGCTCTCGCCTTCGAACGCCTCGGGGTCGCGTTCGGCCAACGACTCCAGCGCCTCCTTCACGTCGCCGGCGGCGCCGCCGAACTCGGGACCGAGGACGGACATGTCGGGGTCGACGACGGCGCGTTCGACCGTCTCGGGTTCGTCGTACTGCCGAAAGACGGTGAAGTCGTCGTCGGCGTGTTCGCCGTGCTTCGAGAGGTCGTAGTCCGAGCGATACGAGAAGCCCGCAATCTCTATCCAGTCGCCGTCCACCTCGCTCTCGGCGTCCCAGCAGTCCGACGAGTAGTGGGCGCGTTCGCCCGCGAGATGCTGGCGGAACCGGAAGCGGTCCATGTCGACGCCGATTCGCTCGTACCACTCCTGTGCGATGCCGAGGAAGTAGCCTAACCACGCGTTGCCGATTACGCCCTCCTCGACGGCGTCGCCGACGGTCTTCTCGACGTAGTCGCCGTCCTCTCTCTCCTGTTCGGTCGCCGGGTAGAGCAGCAGTTCGACGTCCTCGACGGCCGAGAGGTCCGGTTCGTCTCGCTCGGGGTCGATGAACTGCTCCAACTCCGCCTGCGTGAACTCGCGCGTGCGGACGATACTCTTGCGCGGGGAGATTTCGTTGCGGTAGGCCCGACCCACCTGCGTCACGCCGAACGGGAGGCGGTTGCGCGCGTACTCCTTGATACGGGGGAACTCCACGAAGATGCCCTGCGCCGTCTCCGGGCGGAGGTAGCCGGGCGTGGAGGACCCGGGGCCGATGTTCGTCTCGAACATGAGGTTGAAGTTCGTCACCGACTGGCCGGCGAGGTCCGCGCCGCAGTTCGGACAGACGAGTTCGAGGCTGGCTATCTCCTCGGCCGCCTCTTCGAGCGAGAGCGTCTCGGCGTCCTCCATCTCCGAGTTGTCCTCGATGAGATGGTCCGCGCGGTGTGACTCGCCGCACTCGGCACACTCGACGAGCATGTCGTCGAAGCCGTCGAGGTGACCGGACGCCTCGAAGACGGGTTCGGGCATGATGGTCGGGGCGTCTATCTCCATGTTGCCCTCCTGGGTCGCGAAGCGGTCGCGCCAGGCGTCCTCGACGTTGGACTTCAGCGCGGCGCCCTGCGGGCCGTAGGTGTAGAACCCCGAGGCGCCGCCGTAGGCGTCGCTGGACCCGAAGTAGTAGCCGCGGCGCTTCGCCAGTTCAGTGAGGCGTTCGCCCTCGGTTCGGTCCTCAGCCATTACAGCGCCTCCAAGAGGTCCACGTCGCGGACGATGCCGACGAGTTGGTCGCCGCTGACGAGCGGTATCTGCTCGATGTCCTCGGTTATCATCGCCTGGGCCGCCTCGATTGCGGAGGTGCGCTTGGAGACGGTCACCATCTCGGTGCTCATGAACGACGAGACGGGTTCGGTCGGAATCTCGACGTTCCGGGTGGGGATGTAGCGACTGCCGACGGCCTTGATGCCCTCCCACATCCACTCGTTGTCCTGACTCGCCATCGACTCGCCCGTCTCCTCTTCGCCCTCGACGACGCGGGCGACGTCGATGATGTCGACTTCGGTGAGGATACCGGACATGGTGCCGTCGTCGTCGAGTGCGACGGCGTAGGGGACGTTCGCGTAGAATATCTCGCGCTCGGCGACGGTCAGCGGCGACCCCTCGTACGTCGTGTTCACGTCGCGGGAGGCGACGTCGGCGGCGTTGGCGTCGAGTTCGACTTCGCCGCGAGCGATGGAGCGAATCACGTCCGTGACAGTGATGATGCCCTCCAGTCTGCCGTCGACGACGGGGATGCGGCGAGAACCCTCCTCGACCATGAGGCGGGCAACCTCTTCGACGCTGGTGTCGGCCGTCGCCGTCGGCACCTCGTGCATCAGGACGGCGAGTTGGTCCTCGTCGGGGTGTTCGATGAGGTCCTCGCGGGTGACGAGGCCGCGAAACGCCTCTCCGTCGTCGGTCTGTTTGACGACCGGCACGGAGGAGAAGCCGCGCTCTTGGAGGTACTCCAGCACGTCGTCGCGGGTGCCGGGGAGTTCCACGGTCACCACGTCCTCTCGCGGCGTCATCGCGTCGGCTACGTTCATACCCCGTCGTACTTGCCGCCTCCTCTTGTAGTCTGCGAAGGTCTGCGGCGCGCTCCCGCGGCCGTCTGGCGGCCAGCGACGCCGCGACGGTTCCGGAGAGGTGGGAACGGGAACCGTCCCGACGGATGACCCGACGACGGTGCGCCGGCCGTCCGCCGATACAGGCGCTCACCGGCACGCCGTCCCGAAACTCGTCCGAATCGACGGCGAACGGTCGGATTCTGCGGGTCGTTCACCCCGTTCCGACGCGTTTATGTATGGTTGTTACACAGTATCATACATGACGCCGAATGCGACGGCTGCGTCCGACGCGTCGCGCGCCGAGGTGATGGCCTCGGTGGACTCCACCCCCTCCCGTTCGGAGTTCATTATCGCGGACGTCTCCTGCGACGACGCGTGGCTCTCGATGTGCGAGACCGAGGCGCCGTCGCTTCGAGACTGGGCCTGACGGCCCCTCCGAACCCGCGGGCGTGACGCGTCCGCGGTTCGACCCGTTCTTCCCCGACTCGCCGCCGAGCGACGCCCTCGCCGGTTTCCGGGTGCGGCCGCACGACCGGCCTTCGAGGGGGTCGGCTCCGAACACTGAACACTTTTGACGGTCCCACGCGAGGTTCGGGCTATGAACTATCGGGCAGTCGAGTCCAGTCGCGAGTTCCTCGTCTCGCTGGACCACGGGGCGGACTGGCGCGAGGAGATCGAGGAGTTCGCCGAACTGGAGGACGTCGAGTCGGCGTGGTTCAACGCCATGGGGGCGGTGCAGGACGCGGAGGTGTGGTTCTACGACCAGACCGAACAGGAGTACCGGTCGGTGACGTTCGACGAACCGCTCGAAGTCGCTGCCTGCGTCGGCAACGTCGCTCTCCTGGACGGCGACCCGTTCGCCCACACGCACGCCGTCCTCTCCCGCCGGAGCGGACAGTCGCTCGCGGGTCACCTCAACGCCGCCACCGTCTTCGCCGGCGAGGTGTACATCCGCGCGTTCGACGAACCCCTCGAACGCGAACACGACGACGTGACCGACCTCGATCTCTGGTTGTAAGCCGTGCACGAGGACGACGAACGGTACTTCGCGGGCATCGAGGACCGTCTCGACGAGGCGTTCGACCTCGCGCGCGCGGCGAAAGAGCAGGGGCGCGACCCGCAACCCGAAGTGGAGATTCCGGTCGCCAAGGACATGGCCGACCGCGTGGAGAACATCCTCGGCATCCCGGACGTCGCCGAACGCGTCCGCGAGTTGGAGGGGGAGATGTCCCGCGAGGAGGCCGCCCTCGAACTCGTCAACGACTTCGTTGAGGGCAGCGTCGGCGACTACGACTCCCGCGCGGGGAAGGTCGAGGGGGCGGTGCGGACCGCCGTCGCCCTTCTCACCGAGGGCGTCGTCGCCGCGCCGATAGAAGGAATCGACCGCGTGGAGATTCTGGAGAACGACGACGGCACCGAGTTCGTCAACGTCTACTACGCCGGCCCGATTCGCTCCGCGGGCGGGACGGCGCAGGCGCTCTCGGTGCTCGTCGCCGACTTCGCCCGGGCGCTCCTCGGCATCGACGAGTACAAGGCCAGAGAGGTCGAGACCGAACGCTACGCCGAGGAGGTCGCACTCTACGATAAGGAGACGGGCCTCCAGTACTCGCCGAAGGACAAGGAGACGAAGTTCATCGCCGAGCACATGCCCATCATGCTCGACGGCGAGGCGACGGGCGACGAGGAGGTGTCGGGCTTTCGCGACTTGGAGCGCGTCGACACCAACTCCGCCCGCGGCGGCATGTGTCTCGTCCTCGCGGAGGGTATCGCGCTCAAGGCGCCGAAGATACAGCGCTACACGCGCCAACTCGACGAGGTGGACTGGCCGTGGCTTCAGGACCTCATCGACGGCACCTACTACGACGACGGCGGCGACGAGACCGAGGACGAAGACGCCGCCGAGGCCGAATCCGAGGCGGAAGTCGAGGAAGACGGAGCGGACGCGGACGAGGCGGCCGACCCGGAATCACCGGAACCGACCGGCCCCGCGCGCGTCGAACCCGCGACGAAGTACCTGCGGGACCTCATCGCCGGCCGACCCGTCTTCGGCCATCCGAGCGAACCGGGCGGCTTTCGACTCAGATACGGTCGCTCCCGGAACCACGGCTTCGCCACGGCCGGCGTCCACCCGGCGACGATGCACCTCGTCGACGACTTCCTCGCGACGGGGACGCAGATAAAGACCGAGCGACCCGGGAAGGCCGGCGGCGTCATCCCGGTCGACTCCATCCAGGGGCCGACGGTCAGACTCGCCAACGGCGACGTGCGCCGCATCGACGACCCCGAAGAGGCGCTCGAAGTCCGAAACGGCGTCGAGGAGATTCTCGACCTCGGGGAGTACCTCGTCAACTTCGGCGAGTTCGTCGAGAACAACCACCCGCTCGCGCCGGCCTCGTACGTCTACGAGTGGTGGGTGCAGGAGTTCGAGTCCGCGGGCGGACCCGTCCAGGCCCTCGAAGACGACCCGGGCGTCGAACTCGACGACCCGGACCCCGAGGAGGCGTTCGCGTGGGCCACCGAGTACGACTGCCACCTCCACCCGACGTACACCTACCTCTGGCACGACATCTCGGTGACGGAGTTCGAGACGCTCGCCAACGCCGCCGCGTCGGGACGAATCGCCGACGTGGAGGCCGACGGCGGGATGGTCGTCCGCGCGGACTCCGACGCCGCCCCCGCGGACGGCGTCCTCGAACTGGACCGAACGGAGGAACTGACCGGGACGCTCGAACGCCTCCTCGTCGAACACACCCGGACCGAGGAGACACTCCGCGTGCCGGACTGGCGGCTTCTCGTCCGGTCGCTCGGTCTCTCCGCGTCGCTCGAGAAGGAGTGGACCGACCTCTCCCCCGAGGCGCGGGAGTGGGACGGCGGCGACAACGCCGTGAAGGCGGTCAACGACGTCGCCCCCTTCGACGTGCGCGAACGCGCGCCGACCCGCATCGGCAATCGGATGGGTCGCCCGGAGAAATCGGAGTCGCGCGACCTCTCGCCGGCGGTCCACACGCTGTTTCCCATCACGGAGATGGGAGGGAACCAGCGCGACGTGGGCGAGGCGGCCCGCGCCAGAAACGACCGCGGCCAGCGCGGGAACGTCGACGTCCTCGTCGGCGACCGAGTCTGCCCGGACTGCGGCGCGCACACCTACAAGAACCGCTGTCCCGACTGCGAGGTCCACACCGAACCCCACTTCGAGTGCGAGGACTGCGGTACGGTCCTCGAACCCGACGAATCCGGCCGCGTCTACTGTGAGCGCTGCGAACGCGAGGTAGAGAGCGTCGACTGGTTCTCCGTCGACCTGGCGACCGAACTCCGCTCGGCGCTGGAGTCCGTCGGCGAACGCGAGTCCTCCTACCCCATCCTGAAGGGCGTGAAGGGGCTCACCTCGGCGAACAAAACGCCCGAACCGCTCGAAAAAGGCATTCTTCGAGCTAAACACGGCGTCTCCTCGTTCAAGGACGGAACCGTCCGTTACGACATGACCGACCTGCCGGTCACGTCGGTCCGACCCGCCGAACTCGACGTCACCGTCGACCACTTCCTCGAACTCGGCTACGAGACGGACATCGACGGCGAACCCCTGCGCTTCGACGACCAACTGGTCGAACTGAAAGTGCAGGACATCGTGCTCTCGGACGGCGCCGCGGAACACATGCTCAAGACGGCGGACTTCGTCGACGACCTCTTACAGAAGTTCTACGGGTTGGAGCCGTTCTATCAGGTTGAGGAACGGGACGAACTCATCGGCGAACTCGTCTTCGGGATGGCTCCGCACACCTCCGCCGCCGTCGTGGGACGGGTGGTCGGCTTCACGTCTGCGGCCGTCGGCTACGCGCATCCGTACTTTCACGCGGCCAAACGGCGGAACTGTGACGGAGACGAGGACTGCGTCATGCTCCTCATGGACGGCCTCCTGAACTTCTCGAAGGAGTACCTCCCCGACAAACGGGGCGGACAGATGGACGCGCCCCTCGTGATGTCCTCGCGCATCGACCCTTCCGAAATCGACGACGAGGCGCACAACATGGATATCGTGCGTCGGTATCCCGAGTCGTTCTACGAGGCCACCTTGGAAATGGCCGACCCCGGCGAGGTGGAGGACCGCATCAAGATGGGCGAGGACACCCTCGGCACCGACGAGGAGTACCGCGGCTTCGAGCACACCCACGATACCACCGACATCGCCCTCGGTCCGGACCTCTCGGCGTACAAGACGCTCGGGTCGATGATGGAGAAGATGGACGCCCAGTTGGAACTCGCGCGGAAACTCCACGCCGTCGACGAGACGGACGTGGCCGAACGCGTCATCGAGTACCACTTCCTCCCGGACCTCATCGGCAACCTCCGCGCGTTCTCCAGACAGGAGACGCGCTGTCTCGACTGCGGGGAGAAATACCGGAGAATGCCGCTCACCGGCGACTGCCGGGAGTGCGGCGGACGGGTGAACCTCACCGTCCACCAGGGCTCCGTGAACAAGTACATGGACACCGCGATTCAGGTGGCCGAGGAGTTCGACTGCCGGCCGTACACGAAACAGCGGCTCGAAGTCCTCGAAAAGAGTCTGGAGAGCGTCTTCGAGAACGACAAGAACAAGGCCTCGAAGTTGGGCGACTTCATGTAAGCCCACCTTTTTGCAGATTTGGATGCACCGAAGGCGCACCCGCATCGTCATCAGAACGCGAAGCGTTCTGATTGGCTAACGAGACGCTTCGCGTCTCGTGAACGCAAAAAACTGGACCAAAAAGATTCCGCGAGGCTCGCGTTCGCTCGCCTCGCGGTACGACTTCTTCGTTCTCTCCGTACTACCCCGCACTGAACTCGTCGCCGACATTTATGCCCTCAGCCGTCGATTCTTTTCATATGACCGACGAGAAACCCAGCGTCAGCATCGGACGCA
Source organism: Halogeometricum sp. S1BR25-6 (assembly GCF_031624495.1). Taxonomy (NCBI): domain Archaea; kingdom Methanobacteriati; phylum Methanobacteriota; class Halobacteria; order Halobacteriales; family Haloferacaceae; genus Halogeometricum; species Halogeometricum salsisoli. The sequence continues at coordinate 191,799 of NZ_JAMQOP010000001.1, forward strand.
CCGTGTACACCGAAAACGGCGAGAAGCTCGGCACCGTCCGCGGATTCGACGACGACGGCTTCTACGTGTCGACCCGAGAGGGAATCGTCAGCCTCTCAGTCGAACACGAACGGGCGGGCCACGAATTCGGCGAGGCCGAACTCATGTGGCGGTGCGGCACCTGCGGCGAGATGGGCGACGTGGAGCAGATGCCCGACTCCTGTCCGAACTGCGGCGCCGAGAAGGAGGAACTGTACTACTGGACCGAGGACTGACTCGGACTCGGACGCCGACCCGACCGCTTTTTCCGACCGCCGACGACCGCCCGACATGGATGTACTCGTCTTCGGCGCCGGGAGCCTCGGAACGCTCGTCGGTGCGCTTCTCGCGCGCGCGCACGACGTGACGCTCGTCGGCCGCGACCCGCACGTCTCGCGCGTCCGCGAGGGAGGCGTCCGCGTCTCCGGCGCCGTCGAAGCCCGCACCGCGCCCGCCGCGACGACCAAGTACGACGGCTCCGCCGCCGACCTGGCCGTCGTCGCCGTCAAATCGTTCGACACCGCCGCCGCGGCCGACGCTCTCGGCGCCGGGTCGTTCGAGGTGGTGTGCTCCCTACAGAACGGCCTCGCCGAAGAGACGCTCGCGGCGCGACTCGACGCGCCCGTCCTCGCCGGCACCGCGACGTACGGCGCGCGCCTCGTCGAACCCGGTCACGTCGAGTGCACCGGCGTCGGACGCGTCGTCCTCGGGGCGCGGAGCGGCGGCACCGACCCGCGCGCCGAACGGGTCGGCAAGGCGTTCCGCGACGCCGGAATCGAAACGCTGGTCGCGTCCGATATGCCCCGCCGCCTGTGGGAGAAACTCGCCGTCAACGCGGGCGTCAACGCCGTCACCGCCCTCGCGCGCGTCGAGAACGGCGCGCTGACCGACGACCCCGGACGCGAACTCGCCCGCCGCGCGACCCGCGAGACGGCGCGCGTGGCCCGCGCGGAGGGCGTCTCGCTGTCGAACCGACGCGCCCTCTCGGCGCTGGACGAGGTGGTTACGGCCACGGAGGCGAACCGGTCGTCGATGCTGCAGGACGTGGACGACGAGAAACGAACCGAGGTCGACGCTATCAACGGGACCGTGGTCGAACGGGCCGAGAGACACCGTCTCGACGTCCCGACGAACCGAACGCTGGCGGCTCTGCTCCGGACGTGGGAGGTCGGACGCGGCGTCCGTAAGGCGGGCGGGGGGTCGGTGCCGCCGGAGTCGACGTCCCGCGGCGAGTCGCGACAGTGAAGGCCGCCCGCGCCGAACCGGTGTGCGTGGACAGACAGACCGCCTGGCTCGTTCTGATCGGCGCCGCGTTCTTCGAGACGGCGTGGGCCGTCGGGTTGGAGTACGCCGACGGCTTCTCGAACCTCCGCGCGACGGCGTTCGTCGCCGTCACACTCGTCGTGAGCATGGCCGGCCTCGCGAAGGCCGTCCAGGTTCTTCCGGTCGGCACCGCCTACGCCGTCTGGACCGGTATCGGCGCGGTGGGGACCGTCGTCCTCGGCATCGCCCTGTTCGACGAGTCCACCTCGCCGATTCGACTCGCCTGCCTCGCGGCCATCGTCGCGGGCGTCGCCGGACTCCGTCTGGCGGGGTGAGTTACCCGCTCTACTCCAAGTAGCCGAGGTCGCGGAGGCGTTCCTGCGTCTCGTCGTCCATCTCGTCGACGGACTCGTCCGAGACGTCGGCGTCCAACGCGTCCGTCCACGCGCCGCCGACGTTCGACTCGAACGCCGAGAGCGCGGATTCGGTCTCGGCTATCGCCTCGTCGTCGCTCTCGGCGACGTTCTCCGTCTCGCCGGGGTCCTCGTCGAGGCGGTAGGCCTCGTCGGGGATGCGGTCGATGCGGACGTACTTCGCGTCGGTGCGCCGCGCGGCGCGCATCCGCGAGTAGAACCGCGAGTCCTCGGGGAGCGTGATGCCGGCGTCCGACGCTTTCTCCTCTAACTGCTTGAGTTCGACCACCGGACGGGAGTACTCCACGAACGCGTACTCGCCGTCCCGTACTCGCCCGGGGTCGTCGTTCGTCGTTTCGGCCCCCGCGTCCGCGAACTCGCGGTAGGACGCCGAGAGCAGCGACCGGGTGCGGTCGAGGGCGACGGCGTCGTCGCCGGCCGAGGCGGGGGTTCCGCCTTCGACGTTGAGGGCGTCGAGGACCGTGTGGTAGAGGTCGACCAGTTCGACCTGGTCCTCGCGGCGCTCTTCCTCCAGAGCGGGGTGTTTCACCATCAGGGGAACGTTCACGAGAGGGTCGTACAGGCAGAACTCGTGACCGTACAGGTCGTGTTCGCCGTGGAGTTCGCCGTGGTCGGCGCAGACGACGACCATCGTGTCGTCCCATCTTTCGGTTTCCTTCAGCCAGTCGAACAGGCGGCCGAGTTGGTCGTCGATGTGGGCGATTTCGGCGTCGTACAGGCCGCGGATGGCCTCCCACTCGTCGTCGTCGATGTCGCGCGCGCCCGCGTTGTACTCCTTGGAGTTCTGACAGACCTCCGCGGAGTCGACGCCGGGGGCGAACTCCTCGGCGAACTCCTCGGGCGGGTGGTACGGCAGGTGCGCGTCCATGAGATTGATGAACGCGAACGACTCCTCGGAGGAGTCGATGAACTCCGCCGTCCGGTCGATGACAGCGGGCGTCTTCGAATCGGCGCCGCCGCCGCCCGCGAAGTACTCGTGGGCGGTGTTGCCGAGGCTGACGAGTTTGTCCGCGACGGCGCGGAGTGCCTCGTTGTCGTTCATCGTCTTCCAGGCCTTCGCCAGCGGTCCCGAGAGGAACTCGCCGGGCATCACCTCGAAGAAGTTGTCCTGGTCGTCGAAGCCGTCGGTCAGGTGGGTGTACGGCGTGATCCACGCGTTCGAGGAGTAGCAGGCGGTGTCGTAGCCCGCCGCCGAGAGCGTCTCCGCGAGCGTCGTCGCCCCCTCCAAGTAGGGGTTCTCCTGATCGGCGCCGTGGTGCGAGGGGTACATACCGGTGAACAGCGACGCGTGGACGGGCAGCGTCCACGGCGCCGGGGCGACCGCCTGCTCGAAGACAGTCGCCTCCTCGGCGAACGCGTCGAGGTTCGGCGTCGTCGGCCGGTCGTACCCGTACGGCCCGAGGCGGTCCTTCCGCACCGTGTCCATCACGACGAAGAGAACGTTCTCGGGTGTCTCGGTGCTCATACTCGCCTCTCGGGGGGCGGGGACGAAAGAGTCACGGGTTTCCGTTCGCCGCGCGAGGCGGCGAGAAAGAGGCTCTCGGCCGTTAGAAGGGCGCCTGCGGGCCTTCGTCGCTGCCGCCGTCGTCGGAACTCGACTCGCCGGGGAACGAGGGGGACATGCCGCCGTCGTGACCGCCGTCGCCGCCCATTCCGGTGTCGGCGTTGACCGTCTCGATTTCGGGAATCTCTTTGACCATTCGGCTCTTGATGGCCTGAATCGTCATCGGGGAGATGCCGCACCCCGAGCAGGCGCCGCCGAGCATGATGGTGACCTCGCCGGTCTCGCGGTCGAGGTGCTGGATGGCGGCCGACCCGCCGTGCATCTGGATCTGCGGGAAGTTACGCCGCAGGAAGTTTGTCACGCGTTCTTTCAGGTCCTCGTCGGCGTTGGTCGCGTCCGTGCTCATGTCTCGCGATTCGGGACGGACCGGCTTAGGCCTTTGGTTCGTGGGGGTGCGACTCACCCGCTCAGACCGAACACACGGCGGTGTTCGGCCCTTAACTCCTCGACGTAGCGTTCCAGCACGGCGTCCAGTTTCTCGTCGTCGACGACGACGCCCGTCAGTCGCTCCTCTGGGTTCTCGGGCAGGTCGATGCGGAACTCGCCGTCCTCGTACACGGGTTCGGACTCGTTCAGAATCTGCTGGTCGATGGCGTGGATGAGGTTCGAGTCGTACTCGTCGTTCATCGTGCTGAAGGCGTTCTTGTAGGCGCGCTGGAGTTCCGGAAAGTAGTGGACGTACTTGTCCTCGAACTTCTCGGGGTCGAACTCGGTCATACTCGTCTGTTCCCGTTCGAGAAGAAAAGTCGGACGGTCGGCGACGCGGCGCCGTCAGTTCTCGTCTGTCTTGCATTCTATATCGCGCTATGAAGTTTATCGACCTCTTCGACCGTCGAACGTGCACTCGGACTGACCGGGTCTCACACGGGCGCTTACCTCCGATTGCGTCCTTTCGCTCCCTTTGAAGTGCCCTATCGACTCCCGCTCACTTTCGTGTCACCGTCCGGTAAGTGTCTCTACCGTCGGGCCCCGCTACCGGCCTCTCAAATCCCTGCCGAGGCGCCGAGGCCTGAAGCGCTTCGGTGATGTAGTCGAGAGGCGAGTGCTCCGGGCTATCCGCGGACTCGCGAGTTCGTCCCTTCCTCGCTCCGATTCCGCCGGTTGCCAGCGCCGAGAACAGGTGCGACTCCGTCGTTCGACGCGCAACGTCGGAGGTGACGTCGTCTCGTGACCGAACAGCGGGCGGGTGCTCCGCGCCGACGTCTCCCCGCCGGGCCTGCCCGCCCGACTCCTTGGATTCGCCTTTCGGTCCTCCGCTTCCGGCGCTTACCGGGGTCTGCCTCTCGTCGTCGGCCTCGATTCCTCGATTCGAACGAAGCGCACCGTTTCAGAGCGTCTTTCGACCGTCCCCGATTTGACCCTCTCCAGCGTATCTACCTCTGCGCAAACCACATACTGCTATACAAAATCGGTTCGAGCCTCGCGAGAACGGACGACGCTATCGCTACCGACGAAGTCGGCCGGTACGGACGGCGCCGCAGAATCAGGGGAGCGACGACCCGTTCAGCGTCACCGACACCGAGTCGACGAACGCGTCGTCGTTGTCCGAGGCGGTGAGAGTGGCCGTCTGGCCCACGGGAAAGCGGGCGCCGCTCACGCTCGTCTGGCCGGGGTCGACCGTGTCCGTCCAGACGCTGGAGCCTTCGCTGTCGATGACGGCCACCTTCCTGACGTTCCGCTCCGTCGTCGCGGCGTCGGTGAGCGTCACCTTCACCACGGCTTTGTTCGCCGTCCACGACTCCGACAGCGAGAGGGAGTCGAACACGTCGGACTCGCCGACGCCGTCCGCGCTGAGCGAGAGATCTGTCGTCACGCAGCCGCCGAGCGAGGCGACGCCGACGGCCGAGAGGCCGGCGAGCAGCCGTCTACGCGTGTGCGAACCTTCCATATCTGTGGATCACGGCCGAACGACCGTACCGACACTCCGCCCGCGGCGTGCTTAGGCGGTTCGGCCGTCGTTACGCTAACTGCTCGCCGACGAGGCGGTCGGCCTCCCGGACGAACGCCTCGCGGGCGTCCGCCGGGATGGTCGCGCCGGCGGCCACGTCGTGCCCGCCGCCGTCGCCGCCGACGGCGCGCGACGCCTCCCGCATCACCGCCGAGAGGTCGAGCCCCTGTCGAACGAGGGCGTGCGTTCCGCGAGCGGACACCTTCACCTCCTCTGCCGACTTCTCGGCGAACGCGAGAATGGGAACGTCGCCGCGGATGCCCGCCGCGCCGACGGCCATCCCGGCGACGATGCCGACGATGGTCTCGCGGATGCGCGTCCCGGCGTCGAACCACTGGACGTTGTCCTCGACGGTGACGCCCTCGTTTTTCACCCACTGGAGCCCCTCCGAGAGGTTCCGGCGGTGATTCCTGAGCAGTTTCCGCGCCCGGTCGAGTGCCTCGCCTCTGTCGCCGAGACAGACCGCCAGTCCCACGTCCGCGCGTTCGTACCGCGCGGTGGCGTTGAGCAGGGTGGAGAACTCGCTCACGTCGCGGAGTTCGGTGCCCTCCTCCTCGTCCAACAGCGAGTAGGTCGTCCCGACGAGTTCGTCGATGCGCTTCGCGGGCACGCCCGAGGCGATGGCGCGGCGCATCAGCGCGCTTACCACCGTCTTCCGTTCGGCCATGGAGAGGTCGACCCACCGACGCCACTCGCCGTCCGATTTGAGGTCCAAATCGAGTTCCGAGAGGAACTGAATCGCCCCGTTCTGGTCGTTCGAGATGCCGGGGATGCGCACGTCGCTCGCGTACTCCAGGAACTTCGGGAGCGGACGCGTCTGCCGGCCGTAGATGGCGAGGTCCGTCGCCTCCTCCAGCACGCCCGCCGCCACGCCGTCGGCGACGATACCGGCGTTCGCGCCGCGCAACCCGCCCTGCGAGTTCTGCATGTCGCCGACGGCGCCGACGACGGCCAACGCCGCTAAGTCGCGGTTCGCACCCGGTTCGGACTCCAACGCCCGCGCGAGAACGTAACTCGCGCCCGCGCCGGACAGTTCCGAGGCGCCGTCGACGCCGAACCGAAGCGGGTTGAGGTGGAACTCGGTGTCCGCGTCGGCCGGTTGGTGGTGGTCGGCGATGACCGGGGAGAACTCGCCCGCCGTCTCGTGTTCGGCGATGATGTCCAACTGGCCGCTCCCGAAGTCGGTGAAGAGGACGGTGTCGTAGTCGGTGGCGGCGATTCGCGCTACCTCCGTCTCGTCCAGTTGCTTCGAGAAGACCGTCTCGAAGGGGATTCCGGCCCGTTCGAGGGCGGAAGCGGCGACGGCGGCGCTGGTCAGACCGTCGGCGTCGATGTGCGAGGCGAGGAGCACCTCGTCGGCCGCGCGCAACCGCGCCGCGCAGTCGGCGGCGTGGTCTCTCATCTCCGGTACCGGTGCCTCCGACTCCGCCACGCCGTCCGCGCTCATACCCTCGGCTTGCGCGCTCTCGGATTTAAAGCTGCGTCTCGCGCTACTCGACCGCGTCGGACCGACTTGGGTTCATCACGTAGTACACCACGGTGAACGCGATTCCCATCGCGGTCACCTAAAAGACGTCCAAATCGCCGAGCAGGGAGCTAATGGCGAGCGTAGCGGCGAATACGAAGGCACCGACGGTCAACGCGTACCTCGCGCGCGAGAGCTCTCGAACTCGTGCGTCGAGACGCCGGTATCGGTCGCGGAGGAGGGGAATCGCCCGGTCGTGGCCGACGGCGGGACAAAAAACTCCGCTCGAAGACTCACACCCGCCGTCTGACGACCAACAGAAGCACCGCACCGGTGACGGCCAGCGCGGTCACGAACGCCCACGCCGCGTCGTACCCCCACGCAGACTCGACGATGAGGCCGAACGCCGGCGGCGCGAGCAGTCCGCCGGTGTTCAGCCCCGTCTGCCCGCCCGCCGTCGCCGCGCCGATGTCGTCGTCCTCGACCACGCTGCTCAGACAGGAGTAGAACACGCCCGTCGACCCGTGGATGGTGACGCCGAGGCCGACGAACACCGCCGCGGTGAGGAGGAGGGAGTCCCCGCCGTTCACGAGGACGGCGAACAGCGCGGCGCCGCCGACCAGTTGCGCGAGGGCGACGGTGGCGGCGCCGCGCGCACCGCCGAGTCTGTCCGCGAGGGTCCCCGCGCCGATGCGCCCGACGCTCCCCGTCACCTGCGTCGCCGCGAGCACCGCGCCCGCGACGGCGGCGCCGGTGCCCACCACGTCCTGCACGTAGAGGACGGTGTAGCCGAGCATCGAGAAGATGGACGCCCCGAGGAAGAAGCCCGCGGCGACCAGCGCAACGTAGGCGCGGTTCGACGCGAGGCCGCCCATCTCGGGCCACGTCACCTCGCCGCTGCCCGCCTTCCCGCGGTAGACGACGCCGAAGCCGACGGCGTAGACGCCCGCGAGGGCGGCGACGGCCCAGAATCCGACCTGCCACGCCGCTATCGCGGCGATGCCAGTGATGAGAAGCGAGGAGACGCCGCTCCCGGCGGTGACGCCGACCTGTTTCAGCCCCATGGCGAGGTTCGCTCGGCCGGGGGGCGCGCCGGCGACGATGCCGCGGTTCGTCCCCGGCATCGCCGTCGAGTACGCCGCGCCGAGCAGCGCGCCCGCGAGGAGCAACAGCGCGTACGTCGGCGCCAGCGTCACGCCGACGGCGGCGACGCCCAGTGCGAGCAGACCGACCGTCATCACGCGCTTCTCGCCGTAGCCGTCGACGGCGGCGCCGCTGGGAAACAGCGACACCGTGTAGCCGAGGAGCGCGGCGGTGAGGAACAGCCCCACCCGCGACTCCGAGACGCCGAACGTCTCGCGGACGAACCCCGTCGCGGCGAAGATGCTGTAGTAACAGAGGCTGGCGGCCGTCTGCCAGCCGGCGACGACGGCGACGCTTCGCCACGTCCCACCCTCGCTTCCCGTCGACTCGCTCACCGATATCCGCTCCGGGTCGTCGCGGCGGCCGTCGGGGTCACTCGCGGTACGTCGGCGCCGCCGCTTCCACCACGGCGCACGCCAGTTTCTCGAAGTCGGCGTTCTCGGGGACCACGTCGACCTCGATACCGTACGACTCGGCCGTCTCTCGCGTCGGCGGGCCGATGACGCCGACGACAGCGCCGTTCAGACCCTCGATGGCTTCCTCGCGCACGCCCCGCGCTTCGGCCGCCGCGAGGAAGTTTTCCACGGTCAAGGAAGAACTGAAACAGACTCCTTCCAACTCCCCGCCGGCGGCCATCACCGTCGACTGCCCGGCGCCCTCGGGCGCGCTGAGTCGGTACAGCACCGTCTCGTACACCTCGGCGCCGGCCTCGCGCAGGCCGTCGAGGAGCACGCTGCTACCGTGGTCGCTCCGGGCGACTTCCACCGTCGCGCCCCCGACTTCGTCTCGAAGCCGTTCGACCAGTCCCGCGGAGGTGTATTCCTCGGGGACGATATCGACCGTCCACCCCGCGTCGCGGGCGTTCCCGGCCGTCGACGGGCCGATGCAGACCAGCGTCGCGTCGCCGGGTGACCACCCCGCCTCGGCGAGTAGTTCCACGCCCGTCTTGCTCGTCAGGACGACGTACTCGCCCGCTTCGGGCGTCGCGCCCGTCGGTTCGACGGCGAGCATCGGGTCCGGCACCGGCGTCGCGCCGAGGGAGTCGAGCAGTTCGACGGCGTCGCGCATCCGGTCGTCGTCCGGGCGGAAGACGGCCACGCGGACCTGCCGGCTCACTCGTCGTCACCCTCCGATTCGGCTCGTCCGTCGGCATCAGGGTCCCTACTTCCGTCCGCACCGGACTCGCCCGTCCGGTTCTCCAAGAACTCCACTACTCGCTCGCGCGTCCCGGCCACGTCGCCGATGACCGTGATTGCCGGCGGTTCTATCTCCGACTCGTCGCGCACGGCGACGATGTCCTCCAAGGTCCCGGTGGCGACGCGCATCTCCGGCCGCGTCGCGCGTTCGACGAGGGCGACGGGCGTTTCGGGACTCTTCCCGGCGTCGAGGAGCGCCTTGGTGTAGTCGGGCAGGCCGCCGACGCCCATCAGGACGACGATGGTGCCGCCGGTGGCGGCCAACGCGTTCCAGTCGATGGCCGACTCCTCCTTCGTCGGGTCCTCGTGACCAGTGACGAACGAGACGGAAGAGGCGTACTCGCGATGGGTGACGGGGATGCCGGCCGTTCCCGGACCCGCGATGGCCGAGGTGATGCCGGGCACCACCTCGAACGGAATCTCCTCCGAAGCCAAGTGCTCCATCTCCTCGCCGCCGCGGCCGAACACGAACGGGTCGCCGCCCTTCAGGCGCACGACGGTCTTGCCCTCGCGCGCGAGTTCCACCATCCGGCGGTTCGTGTACTCCTGCGGGGTCCACTCGCCGCCCGCGCGTTTACCGACGTCCTCCCGCTTCCCCTCGGGAATCGCGCCGAGAATCTCCGGGCCGGGGAGTTTGTCGTGCAGCACCACGTCGGCGGTTTCGAGCAGTCGCTTCGCCTTCACCGTCAGCAAGTCCGGGTCGCCCGGTCCGCTGCCGACGAGATAGACTTTCCCGACCATCTCACGCCTCGTCGCTCTCTGGTTCGACGTCGTCGAGTTCGCTCCTGTCGTCGTCCGTCTCCTCTCGCGCGCCGCCGCCCACGTCGTCGGCGTCCGCCTCCTCGCGCGCCGCGGCGATGAGGTCGTCCGCCCCGCGGTCGGCGAGGTCCGCGGCGAACTCCGCGGCCGCGTTCGCGTGGTCGCGCACCGGCAGGTCGCGGTTCGCTTTCACCTCCCTCTCGCCGTCCTCCGAGAGGACGCGCGCGGTGACGTGGACGTGCTCGCCCTGCAGTTTCGCGTGGACGCCGATGGGCGCGATGCACCCGCCGCCGAGTTCCGAGAGCACCGTCCGCTCGACGGTGGTCGTCACGCGCGTCCGCGGGTCGTCGAGGGCGTCTCGCATCTGGTCGAGGTTCTCGTGGTCGCGGCGGGCCGTGACGGCGATGGCGCCCTGTCCGGGCGAGGGGACGAACTCGCTCGGCGGGAGCCGCTGGTAGTCGACGCGGTGGAGCAGCCCCGACCGTTGCAGGCCGGCCTCCGCGAGGACGATGGCGTCGTACTCCGTCTCCACGTCGCGTTCCAGCGCGCGCCGCTCTATCTCGTCCAAGCCGTTGAACCACTCGTCGATGGAGCGGTCGAACTCCGTCTCGTACTCCTCGCCGGAGGCCTTCGCCTCGGCGGCGTTGCCCTTCTTCTCCCTGTCGTCGTCGACGCGGGCCTCGTGCTCCCGTTGGAGCGTCGGCGCGAGCAGTTTCTCGACACGGGTGTCGACGTTGCCGCGGAGGGGTTCGACCTCCAAATCCGGCCGGGCGGCGAGTATCTGCGCCTTCCGACGGAGCGAGGAGGTGCCGACGACCGACCCCGCGGGTAGGTCCTCCAACTCCGTGCCGTCGGTCGTGAGGAGCAGGTCGCCGGCCGCGGCGCGTCCGGGGACGCCGGCGACGACGAGGTCCGAGGGCTGTTCGGTCGGCATGTCCTTCATCGAGTGGACGGCGGCGTCCAACTCGCCGTCCAGCACCTCCTCGTCGAGGGCGCGGACGAACGCCCCGGTCTTGCCGAGTCGGTGGATAAGTTCGTCGCGTATCTGGTCGCCGCGCGTGTCCACCTCCACGAGTTCAACGTCGAACCGACGGTCGGCGAGGGCGTCGCGCACACTCGCCGCCTGCCGGAGTGCGAGGTCCGAGCCTCGCGTCGCCAGTCGGAGCGTCCCGCGTTTCATAGTTACTCGGACGTGGACGCCGCCGAGTGAAAAGCCCACCAGTTCGCGGCCGCGTACGTGCCGACGAGCGTTTGCTCACCGTCGACGCGCCGACCGGTGCCGATAAGTGTCAACAAGACTCATACTAGGTATGCGCCTGCCGCGTCTCAGTCGACGCCGACTCGTGGCCGCAGGCGGTCTGTCTCTCGTCGCCGGGTTCGGTCTCGACCCGTCGCTGGCGACGAGCGCCGAGTCCGGGGCGGCGACCCGGACCGACGGCTGGCCGACGGCCCGTCGCGACCCCGCACGAACCGGGTTCGACCCCGACGGGGACGCCCCGCGCGGCGACTTCTCCCTTCGGTGGCGGGCGTCCGTTCCTCCCGTCGAATACGAGACGCGGTCGTTCGGCGTCACCGAGGAAACCGTCTACGTCGCCGGCGAGGGTCGACTCGTCGCCCTCGACGCCGAGAGCGGCGCCGCCCGCTGGCAGGTCTCCGATCGGAAGGCGCGGGGACACGGGCAGCTAAGGTTTAGCGCACCGCCGACGACGGTCGGCGAAACCGTCGTCGCGGCCTGCGGCTTCCGCGTCTTCGGATTCGACGCGGGCAGCGGTCGATTTCGTTGGGCGTACGATAACGCGGCTCACGGGACTGCTCCGCTCGTCGTCGGTCGGACGGGGTACTGGCCTAATTGGAACGACGGAATCGCGGTCGTCGACGTCGAGACGGGCATCCCGCGCGAGCGCTCGCCGCTCCCGGCCGGTCCCTCCTCGACTCCTGATTTCTCGCCGCTCGCCGCCCGCGACGGCATCCTCGTCGGACGCGGCGACGTGCCGGACGAACTGGCCGCGGTCGATTCGCGGACGGGGACACGTCGGTGGACGGTGGCACTCGACGTCGCGAGTCCGGGCGAAGTTCTCCCTTGTCTCGGTCCCGGCGCCGCTTTCTACGGAAGCGGACCGCTGTACGCGATTTCGCTCGACGACGGCGAGATCAGGTGGGAGAGTGACGCCGACGTCAGCCACGCAGACTTCCATCCGGTCACCGACGACGAACGCGTCTACGCCGTCACGGGCGGCGAACGCTCGGCCGTCGTCGCCTTCGACGCGGAGACGGGCGAACGTGTCTGGCGAACCGTCGCGCCCGTCGAGAGCGACGCTCCGCCCGCAGTCGTAGACGAGACGCTGTACGCCGCGGCGCCGACGGGATTCGTCGTCCTCGACACCGCGGACGGGACCGAACTCGCACGATTCGAGGCGAGAGAGAATCCGGGGCGCGCCCGTCCACCGGCCGTCGTCGACGGTACCGTCTACGCCGGCGTGGACCGGGCGCTGTACGCCGTGGAGGGGACGTCGTGAGCGACGGGTCGGGCGACCGACCGGGGGACGGTTCGAGCCTTGGAAATACCGCTTTTTGGGGCGTTTGGGAGTTCCTTCGATTCGTCGGTCTCTGGGTGGCGTTCGCCACCGTGCTCAACCCGCTTCCGGTCGTCGTGCACACCGCGCTGGTCACCGAATCGCTCTCTCAGGCTCGGACCGCGGCTCAGGTCTTCGCTCTCGTCGCTGCCAGCATCACGTACGGGCGATATCCGAGAACGTCGGCGATCAAGCTCTGGGGCGTGGGGCTCGCCTCCTCGGTCCTGTTCGGCGTCGTCGCGTCCGCCGTGGGTGCGTCGAATCCGCCGGTCAGCGGGTCTCCTTTCGTCGCTCTCCGACTCTTCCTACTGTGGGCCGGGTCGCTGGCCCTCTCGGCGGGACTCCTGTGGAACTGGTGGCGCGGCGAAGACGCGGAACGGAAAGGGGACGAGAGGCCGACCGCGTAGCTGACTCGACTCAGGGCGTGCCGACCGCCTCGTGCCGGCGGTAGAGGTAGTAGAGGCCGAACGGGACGCTCACGGTGAACGCCGTCACGACGACGCCCGCGAGGGCGACAAGCCCGTACAGCACGGGGTCGGGCGACCACGTCGACTCCGGCGCGTCCGAGAGCGCCCGCGCGTCGACGTAGACGGCTATCGGGAACAGTACCGAGCAGACGAGGCCGACGAGGGCCGCGAGGCCGCCGAAGACGACCATCGCGCCGACCGTCAGTATCCCGCCCGTGAGGAAGACGTCGAACAGGAAGCCGACGAAGAACAGGGCGCCGCCGACCAGCGAGAGGACGAACAGCGGAATCGGCGCGGCGATCCAGTACCACCAGTTCGAGTCGACCGACGCGTACGGCAGCAGGTCGCCTATCGGGTCGTCGTAGCCGCCGCTTCCGGCGGCGCTCGCACCGGTGTTTCGAGTCCGCGCGGAGGGTGGCTCGTCCATACCGAAAACGACGCGCCCCCGGCACAAAAACGCTCCCGGGTGCGGCGCGGAACGGACCGTTCGACGGCCGAGACGGCGGGAAACCTTCGACTCGCTGACGAGCCGATGCGAACAGACATTTCTACGCTCGCGCCGTACCCGGTTCCATGTCGCGCCTCGTCGAGGCGTTCCGCGTCGTGTTCGCCGTCGCCAGAGGCGTCCGCGAGCACGAGGTCGAGTACCCGGCGGCGTCGCTGGCGTACTACGGGTTCATCTCGCTGTTCCCGCTCCTCGTATTGGTGCTGGCGGTGCTGAGCCAACCGGCCGCCGAGGCGGTCCGAACGGCGACGCCGTCGTTTCTCACCCCCAGCACGCGGCAGTTGGTGTACGAGGCGACGGCGAACCAGACCGGACGGACCGGGGCCATCCTCCTGTCCGGCGCCGTCCTCCTGTGGAGCGGCGCACACCTCACGTTCGGCTTCCGCGCGGTCGTCGAACGCGCCGAGGGGTCGGTCGGGGGGTCGCTCCCGGCTATCGCCCGCGACGCCGTCTGCGTCGTCGGGTCGCTGGGGTTGGCGGTAGTGTCTATCGGTCTCGCCAGCGCCTTCTTCTCGACGTTCCTGGCCCCGTCGGAAATCGTCGGCGTGGGGCTGTTCGCCGTCCTGACAGTCGTGTTCCTTCCGCTGTACTACGTGCCGTCCCGCCTCGTCACCTCGCTCCGGGCGGCGGTCCCGGGGGCGGTCCTCGCCGCCGCGGGGTGGACCGCGCTGTTGGGCGTCGCGCACGTCTACTCCGTCAACGCCGACCAGTACGCCGTCTTCGGCGCCATCAGCGGCATCATCATCGTCCTCACGAGCGTCTACACCGGGGCGATGCTCCTCTTCGTCGGCGTCATCCTCAACGCGACGCTCGCCTCGCGGCGCCGGAGCGCCGCCTGACCGCGTAGAGCCCTATAGAACCTCTTTGTACGCCTCCAGCGTCTCCTCGATGTCCTCGTCGGTGTGGGCGTAGGAGACGAACTGCGACTCGAACTGGTTCGCGGTGAGGAAGATGCCCCGGTCTTTCATCTCCTGCCAGAAAATGCGCTCCCAGCGCTCCGTCCCGGCGTTCTGGATGTCCGAGGCGTCCTTCGGGCAGTGGTCGTAGCGCGGGCAGTCCGGGCGCTGTTCGCACCCGGCCTCGCAGGCGTCGGCGAGGTCCGACGGCGCCTCGCGCGTGAACACCGTCTTGAACATCGAGTCCGTCCCGACGACGGTGTAGGCGGGCGCTTGGTCCTCGACGATGTCCGTGATTCCCCGTCGAAGCTTCTCTCCGAGGCGATTCACGTGCTCGTACACGTCGTTCTCGGCGGCGAACTTCAGGTACTCGTAGCCCGCGGCCATCGTCACCGGATGCCCCGAGAACGTCCCCGACTGGAAGACGGGGCCGGCGGGAGAGAACTGCTCCAGTATCTCCGATTTCCCGCCGATGGCGCCGACGGGGAACCCGCCGCCGATTATCTTCCCGAAGGTGGTCACGTCCGGCGTGACGCCGTACTTCCCCTGCGCGCACTGGAGGCCGCCGACGCGGAACCCGGTGATGACCTCGTCGAATATCAGCAGCGAGTCGTGCTCCTCGGTCACGTCGCGGAGGTGTTCGAGGTAGCCGTCGACGGGGAGGACGATGCCGTTGTTGCCGAGGATGGGTTCGGTGAGAACGGCGGCGATGTCCTCGCCGTGCTCTTCGAACACCTGGTTCATCGTCTCGAAGTCGTTGAACGGGACCGGAATCGTGTGCTCGGCGAACGCCTCGGGGATGCCGCTGGTGCTGGGGTGGACGTCGCCGGGTTCGCCCTCGACGAGCGTCGACTCCTGCGCGCCGTGGTAACCGCCCTGCATGACGACGATTTTGTCGCGGCCGGTGTAGCCGCGGGCGAGGCGGACGGCCGAGACGGTGGCTTCTGTCCCACTGTTGACGAAGCGAATCATCTCGACGGAGGGGACGTGCCGCGCGACGAACTCCGCGTGTTCGACCTCTACCTCGGTCGGCGCGCCGTACATCGGCCCCTCGGAGGCGTGCGACTGGACGGCCGACCGAACCGGTTCCGGCATGTCGTGGCCGTACAGGAGGGGGCCGTAGCCCATCGCGTAGTCGAGATAGCGGTTGCCGTCGGCGTCGACGACGTGCGCGCCGTCGCCGCGTTCGACGAAGAAGGGGTAGGGTCGCGTCGCCCGCACCGAAGAGTTCACGCCGCCCGGCATGACCGACAGCGCCCGGTCGTACAGCGAACGGGACTCGTCGTGGTTCATGGACGGGCGTTCGGACGGTACTGAAAAAGAAGTACTGGGTTCGGCAGCCGATAGCGGGGGGCTGCGCCTGCTCTCGACCCGTCATTCCAACCATCGGACGACCGCCGGCGCCTCCTCCTCCTCGTTCGGGTCGGGCGCGTAGCGGTCCGCGACCAGCAGACCGACGGCGTCGTTCAGCGCGTGGACGGCGATGAGCGCCGGCAGCGACCGGAACCAGAGGTAGAGGAGCGTCGTCACCAGCGCCGGTTGGGCGATGCGGAGGACGGCCTGTCGGTCCCACGTGTCGCCGAGGTGCCCGAGGGTAAAGGCGACGAAGGCGACGACGCCCGCGAACGGGACGCTCCCGGTCAGGGCGGCGAGTCGCTCGACGGCGTAGCCGTGGTACGGAATCTCCTCCGTGACGCCCGCCGTCGCCGCGACGAACAGGCGTTCGGGCACCGACAGCGCCGCGAACGAGCCGATTCCCTCCGCGAGGCTCTCGCCGCCGTCGCCGACGCGGGCCCAGAGGGGCGCGAGGAGGAGGTTCGTCCCGAGCATCGCCGCGAGGCCCACGCCGACCTGCCAGACGAGGACGGACACCGAGTCGACGCGCCACCCGATGGAGGCCAGCGTCTTCCCCTCGGCGGCGACGACGAGGAGGATGACGGCGGGCACGACCCACTTCCAGACGTGGTCCGAGAGCGTGCCGCCGGTCCACCCGAACCGCTCGCGCAGTCGGTGTAGCGACTCGAAGCCGACGAGGGCGACGACGAGTCCGACCGCGGTGACCGGCGTGAGGTCCACGTTCTCCGTCGCGTCGTTGGACCGCTTGGCTCTTTTCGTCTCCGGTCCGGCGGACGAGCGGGTGCCGCGAGAAAAGCAGGTCGCCCGCTTCTACACCGCGTCGCGGCCGGTCTTTCCGGTCCGAATCTGGACGGCGCTGTCGACGGGGGTGACGAACACCTTCCCGTCGCCGGGTTCGCCCGTGTGCGCACCGTCCGCGATGGCGTCGACGACGTCCTCGGCCGGGATGTCGGCGACGACGCACTCTATCTTGACTTTCTGGTGGAGGTCGACCGTGTACTCCTCGCCGCGCCACTGGCCCTTCTTTGCAGGTTGGGAACCGCGGCCGGAGACGTTCGTCACCGTCAGCGACGGCGCGCCGGCCTCCGCCAGCGAGCGTTTCACGTCCGACAACTTGTCCGGTCGGACGACGGCCGTTACCATCTTGATCTCTCCGTCGTTCGGCAGTTCTTCGCTCATAGTTCAGTTGTCTCTATCATCCGTGGTAGTATTTTGCACGCCGCTGTAACTCCCGCCGTCGGACATCCGGTCCGACGAGGGTCGCGAACTCCCGGTTCGCTCACCGCCGTCCATCCGGACGCCGCCGTCCACCCGGACGGCCTCGTCCCGGCCGCCGAACTCGGGGTAAGTATCGACGCCGTGTTCGGAGGCGTCGAGTCCTTCGAGTTCGTGCTCGCGGCTGACGCGCGTCTCGCCCGCGGCGCGGAACGCGCCGAAGACGGCCGCGGTGGCCGCGAACGTCCACGCGGCGATGACGGCGACGCCGACGACCTGCGGGACGAGCAGTTCGATGAAGCCGGCGTTCCCGGCCCAGAGGTCGGTCGCGAAGACGGGGTACAGGAGCGCCCCGAGGACGCCCGCGGAGCCGTGAACCGGGAAGACGGCGCAGACGTCGTCTATCTTCAGCCGCTTCTCGATGAACTCGAAGACGATGGGCAGTTGCGCGCCGCCGACGAGGCCGACGGCGATGGCGCCCGGCCAGACGATGGCGTCCGCGATGGACGTGATGGCGACGAGGCCGGCGAGGACGCCGTTGGCGACGTACAGCGTGTCGACCTTCCCGGTCTTTATCATCGAGAGGCCGCCCGCGCCGATGGCGCCCGCGGCCATGCCGAGGGTGGTGACGAGGGCGACGCGGCCGACGTAGGCGAACGACCCAAGTGTGACGCCGTCGGCCTCGGAGTACGCCAGCGGCGAGGCGGCGGTGCCGACGTTGAAGCCGTACCAGCCGAACGCGAGGATGAGCGTTCCGAGGACGGCGAACGTCATCGAGTGACCGGGGATGACGTTCACGGAGCCGTCGTCGTTGTAGCGGTCCATCCGCGGGCCGATTATCCACGCGGCCGTGAGACCGGCGATGCCGCCCATCGCGTGGACGATGACGCCGCCGGCGAAGTCGTGGAAGCCGAGGACCGAGAGGAAGCCGCCGGCCCAGGTGAAGCCGACGACGACGGGGTAGATGACCCCGGCGAGCAGAATCGTGTAGGTGATGTACGCGCGGAGTTTCGCGCGGCCGGCGACGGCGCCGGAGACGATGGTCGCGGCGGTCATGGCGAACACGGCCCCGAAGAGCCAGTTCACCCACGCCCCCGCCGCGCCCTCCGCGGGCATGTAGAGGTCGGTGAACGCGCCGAGGACGTCGGCGCCGCCGCCCCCGGTGGCGCCCCCGACGATGGTCGAGAGGGCGGCTCCGAGGAGGAAGTAGACCGTCACCCCGACGGACCACGTCAGGAGGTTCTTAGTCAACTGATTGGCGACGTTCTTCGAGCGGACCTGCCCCGCCTCCAGCATGGCGAAGCCGGCGTGCATGAAGAAGATGAGGAAGGTGACGGTGAGGACCCACACCATGTTCACCCCCTCGACGACTGTCGCGAGGTCGGACTGCAGTGGTGTCACGTGACGATACCTCCGTTCGATGGTGCTCCAGGCAAGCTTGGACGTTCGTTCATCAGTAGTCGTATTCGCGTTGGTTCGTGACGCGAAGCGTGGAAGATTCTATCTGGTTACACACGTATAAGGATAATCGTTGACAAACGTCTATTCGATGGGAGTATTATCGACATTCGTCCGCTCTACAATCGGATAATAGCTATATAAGGTCGTATCGTACGCGGATTTTGGCAACTGTTGCCAAATTATCTGACGCGCGTTTTATTTAAAATATGACAGACAGACGAACGAGGAGACTCCACGGGGCCGCGGCGCGCGCCTACACCGCGTCCAGTCCGTTCTTGCCGGTCCGCACCTGCACGGCGCTGTCGACGGGCATGACGAACACCTTCCCGTCTCCGGGTTCGCCCGTGTGGGCGGCGTCACGGATGGCCTCGACGACGTCCTCGGCCGGGATGTCCGCGATGAAGCACTCTATCTTGACTTTCTGGTGGAGGTCGACCGTGTACTCCTCGCCGCGCCACTGGCCCTTCTTGGCGGGTTGGGAGCCGCGGCCGGAGACGTTCGTCACCGTCAGCGACGGCGCGCCGACCTCCGCGAGACCGCGCTTCACGTCCGCGAGCTTGTCCGGTCGGATGACCGCCATCACCATCTTGATTTCGCCGTCGTTCGCGCTCATCGCTCCTCACCGCCCGTGACCCGTTCGCCGCCGTCGGTGCGCGCTGAGGATCCGCCGTCGGCTATCGGGCTCTCGCCCTCCCCGACGAACTCGGGGTACACCGAGACGCCGTGTTCGCCGAGGTCCAGCCCCTCGGCCTCCTCGCCTTCCGTGACGCGGAGTCCGAGAGTCACCTTGATGGCGTAGAGGACGACGCCCGAGGCGAGCGCGGTCCACGCCGCGATGACGACGACGCCGAGCACCTGCAGGATGAACTGGTTCACCGCGAAACCGCCGACGGCGAAGACGGGGATGAGCGCCGTGCCCACCGCGCCGGCGACGCCGTGCACCGCGAAGACGCCGCAGACGTCGTCGACCTTCAGCGTGTCGACGGTGTAGCGGAACGCGGGCAGGACGAGGAAGCCGCCGAGGCCGCCGAGGATGGCGCCGCCCCACCACGTGACGTGGGGGACCGCACCGGTAACGGCCACGAGTCCCGCCAGCAGACCGTTGGCGGTCCAGAGCGGGTCGGGCTTGCCCTGGTAGTACGAGGACGTCACCATCGCCATGGCGCCGCCGGCGCTCATGCCGAGGGTGGTGACGAGGGCGACGCGACCGAGGGCGTCGCCCATGAACGTCAGCCCGCCGTTGTCGCCGACGGCGAGGATAGTCGCCTGCGTGCCGACGTTGAAGCCGTACCAGCCGAACGCGAGGATGAACGTCCCGAGAACGGCGAGCAGCATCGAGTGACCCGGAATGGGCTGGCTGTTACCGCTGCTGTCGTAGCGACCCTTCCGCGCCCCCACCAACTTCGCGGCGACGAGACCGGCCACCCCACCGCACATGTGGACGACCGTCGCGCCCGCGAAGTCGAGGTAGCCGGCCCCGAGTGCGGCCCCGAGGAAGCCGCCGGACGAGAGAAGTCCGCCGCCCCACGTGAAGCCGACGACGACGGGGTAGATGACCGCCGTCATCAGAATGGTGAACAGCACGTACGCGCGGAACTCCATGCGCTCCGCCACGGCGCCGGAGACGATGGTCGCGGCGGTCATGGCGAACACCGCGCCGAACAGCCATCCGATCCAGTCACCGGGGTTGTTGATGTACGCGAACGCGCTCGCGACGTCGAACGTCCCCGACGAGGTGAGGCCACCGATTATCGTCGCCACGGCCGCGCCGACGACGAAGTACGTGAGCGTGCCGAGAATCCAGTCGTTCATGTTCTTCATCAGCACGTTCCCCACGTTCTTCGCGCGGACCTGCCCCGCCTCCAAGAGGGCGAAGCCCGGCTGCATGAAGAAGATGAGGAACGTCACGACCAACACCCAGACGGTGTTGACCCCCGAGGCGACCGCCGTGGCGTCGACCTGGAGGGGGAAACTCATACGTTCACCCCAGACGATGGACAATCGTCAACGATTCTGCCGTAATCCACTCCGTTTGTGTTCGAGTTCACGCGAGAATGTCAGGACAATGTAGTACATAAGTGTGCGTGTCCTATGTGTCCATTTACTGGCTCTATTATTCGACGGACGGCTGCTTTACCGTACAATCTAATGCATATAAGGTCATTTAGCGTCCGGTTCGACGGCAATATCGGCGATATAGCTGGACGAACGTTCACGCAAAAACCGCCGGAAAAAGAGGCTCAGTTCGCGCGCGCTCGACTCATCGCTCTTGTGGGCGGCATCTCGCTCAGAGCGAGGCGGCGACGTCCTCGGCGAAGTAGGTGAGAATCAGGTCGGCGCCGGCGCGTTTCATCGCGAGCAGTGACTCGGCGGCCGCCTCTTCGAGGTCCAACCAGCCCTTGTCCGCGGCCGCGTGGAGCATCGCGTACTCCCCGGAGACGTTGTACGCGGCGACGGGGTGGTCGAACTCCTCGCGCACCGCGCGCACGATGTCGAGGTAGGCGAGGGCGGGTTTCACCATCAGCACGTCCGCACCCTGTTCGACGTCGGCGGCCACCTCGCGCATCGCCTCGCGGGCGTTCGCGGGGTCCATCTGGTAGTGCCGCCGGTCGCCGAAGGCGGGCGCGCCGTCGGCGGCGTCGCGGAACGGCCCGTAGAAGGCGCTCTCGTACTTCGCCGCGTAGGACATGATGGGCAGGCCGTCGTACCCGGCGCCGTCGAGTCCCTCTCGAATCGCGCCGACCATCCCGTCGGTCATCGAACTCGGCGCGACCATGTCCGCGCCCGCCTCGGCGTGCGAGACGGCCGTCCTCGACAGCAGTTCGAGCGTCTCGTCGTTCTTCACGGTCAGCGTCGGGTCCGTCTCGGCGTGCTCCTCCAAGATTCCGCAGTGCCCGTGGCTCGTGTACTCGCAGAGGCAGACGTCGGTGATGACGTACGCGTCCGTCGCCCCGGTCACCCGGCGCGTCGCCTCCTGCACGACGCCGTCTTCGGCCCACGCCCGCGTCCCGCGTTCGTCCTTCGACTCGGGGATGCCGAACAGCATCACCGCCTCGACGCCCGTCTTCAGAACTTCCTCGACGCGTTCGACGGCCTCGGAGACGGGAACGCGTTCGTGTCCCGGCATCGTCTCGATGGGGAGTCGTTCCTCCGTCGTCGCGTCGACGAAGACGGGGGCGATGAGGTCGGAGGCGGCGAGGTCCGTCTCGCTGACGAGCGACCGGATGCCGTCGGCCCGGAGACGTCGCGGCCGGTCGGTGAGATTCATACCCGGCCTTCGAACCGCGGCGGAAAAACCGCATCGCTCCCGGCGACGGTGACGTCTCGTGTCGGTCGCCCGCGTCCGGTTAGTCAGGCCCGTGACGGGTCAGCGAGGCTACTTCCGGACGGAACGAAACTGGTATCAATCGCTCGGGGGTAGACCCACCTCATGCAGGCCCTCCAGGTGGCGCAGATGCCCGCGGAACTCAAGGCGCTGTTGAACTCCGAGTGGGCCTACGTCGTCCTCTTCGGCGTGTTCGTGCTGGAGGGGGCGATGCTGATGTACTTCATGCCGAGCGAACTCGTCGTTCCGGCGTCGCTCGTCCTCCTCGGCACCGACGCCGTCGTCCCGGTCATCGGCGTGGCCGTCCTCGGGGCGACGGTCGGTCAGTACGCGCTGTTTACAGTCGCCCAACGCGGCGGGCGCGAGTACCTCCTCCAGAAGCGCTGGTTCAAGATCAGCGAGTCGAAACTCGACCGCTTCGACGGCTGGTTCGACCGCTGGGGGCCGGTCGTCGTCCCCGTGAGCAACTCGCTGTTGTTCACGCGCGGGATGCTCACCGTCCCCGCCGGGTTCGCGGAGATGGACGACCGGAAGTTCGTCGCCCTCTCTGCGGTCGGGACGCTGTCGTTCGAGGTCATCCTGGCCAGTCTGTATCTCTACTTCGACACGCTGCTGTAGGTCGAACGGCTCGGCGACGTTCGCCCGAGACCGACCGAGAATCGCCGTCGAAATCTACTCCGTTCGCTGGTATCCCTTCCGCCGGCACCGACCGAGAATCGTTCGCACGAGGCTCACTCGGTGCGGTCGATGTCGATCTGCTCCCGCAGGGCGGCGAGTTCGTCCGAGTCGGCGAGTTCCTCGACGCGCTCTCGGAAGTGCCGTTCGCACAGGCCCACCTTGATCCCGTCTTTCTCGGCGGCGTACGCGGCTTTTCGGTCGCAGTAGTGGCACTTCATACACCCCTTTCGTTCCTCACCTGATTTAACTCTACGCTCCCGGTTATCGAGGGCGAGAGTCTCCGTCAGACGCTGGGAACGCGCGCGGCGAACGCCTCGAAGGCGTCCCGCGGCGGACCCGCCACGCCGAGAGTCCTGTCGTGGGCGTCGCTCCCGCCGGTCAGAAGGAGGTCGTGCTCGGCGGCGACGCGTTCGACGAGGCCGGCGTCTTCCCGGTCGGCGGCCGCGCCGCCGTAGGGGTAGAACCGCTCGACTGCGTCCAGTTCGGCGGCCCTGTCGAGCGCCGACTCGGGGTCCGGGTAGCGGAACGGGTGGGCGAGTCCGACCACCGCGCAGGCGTCGCGGAGTGCGTCCGCGCCCGCCTCGAACCCGGGAACGTACCGCTCGACGTAACACGGGCCGTCGTTCCCGATGAGGTGGTCGAAGGCGCCGGCGTAGTCGTACGGCGCGTCGCTCTCCTCGACGGCGCGCGCGATGTTCGGACGTCCGACGCCCTCGCGGAGTTCGATGTCGAGGCTCACGCCGAGATGCGACTCGACGCGTTCGACTATCTCCCGCCCGCGTTCCTTTCGGTCGCTCTGGATTCGCTCGATCATCTCGCGGATGGCGGGCGTGTCGCGGACGCCGTATCCGAGGAGGTCGACCCGCTGGTTGGCCGCCTCGACGCGGAGTTCGATGCCGCGTACGAGCGTCACCCCCTCGCGTTCGGTGACCGGCGCGTCAAGGTCGGGGTGGATTCGGTCGTGGTCCGTCACCGCGACGACGTCGACGCCGCCCGCGGCCGCGGCCGCCGGCACCTCCGGCACCGTCAACACCCCGTCTGACGCCGTCGTGTGGAGGTGTAAGTCCGCCGCGGGCACCTCGTCGCCGCCGTCGCCGTTCCGCTCTCGAATCACGCCCGTGGGTCGGCCGCGACCTCGGAAAGCGTTTCCGACCGTCTCCTAATATGTGGTATAATGCCCATTATACAGATTAATGTGTACAATCACGATAATGGAAAACCGTTATAGATGGTGCACGGCTACGACTGGGTGTAATGCGCCTGAACCGAACCGGCGACCTGATCGACGCCCACGAGTACCCCGCGACCACCGAAGAACTCATCGAGGCCTACGGCGACCAGACCATCGACCACCCCAACGGCAGCGAACAGGTCGGAGACGTGTTCGCCCGCGCCGGGTCCGAGACGTACACCTGCCCCGACGACGCTCGGCACGCCCTCCTCTCCGCCCTCGGACACGAGGCCGTCGGCCGTCGCTACTACAGTGACCGCGACGTCTCCACGTTCGGCGAGGACGGTCCCGAACAGGTCTCCTTCTAAAATCAGAACGGCACGTCTAGGGGAACGCGTCCCTTGGTGTAGCCGTCGAACCTCCCGTCGGGCCGAACCCGAAACACCACCGCCGGTCGGTGGTGGACCTCCGGTTTCTCGTCGCGCACCGCGCGCCACTCGTCGTCCGGGAACGACGAGCAGTCGACGAAGAGAACGACGCCGCCGCCGTGCTCCTGCAACTGCCCGCCGGACTTCGTCTCGGCGGTGTCGCGGACGGCGGCGACGGGAGTTCCGGCGCTCCGTTTGCTCGTCGGGAGCGGTCGCGTCACCTCGACGAGCGTTCCCTCCCCGTTCTTCGTCGCGCGGTAGTCGATGGCGTGACCCGTGGTGACGTCTATCTCGGGAACGATGTCGTACCCCCTGTCGACGAGGAACTTCCCGACGTTGAACTCGCCCATCGAGGCGGTCATCCGCGTCAGGTCGAGGTACTCGGAGGTCCCGAGTTTCCCCGCCATCACCTCCCGGTAGTCGTCGAGGACGCCCGTCGCGAGGAACTCCTCGTAGAATCCGAGGGCTTCGTCCCGCGTCGCGTCGGGGAACCCGGCGGCGTGGTCGTGGAAGAACGACCGGGTCGTCTCCCGACCGTCCTTCGAGAGGAACACGGGGAGAAAGAACCACGAGAGGTGGGGGTACGGCTCCAACCACGGCGACTCCTCGTGGAGTTGCGCGGTCAGTTCGCGCGTCACCCACCGCGTCACCTCGCGGGGTACCTCCTCGAAGCCCTTCTTGTCGGTCCGCCAGAGTGCCTCGGGCGTCTCCGTGTTGCCCATCCAGTAGGCGTCCTCCCCGTCCCAGCAGAACAGGGCGACGTCGCCGTTGTCCATCTCGAACCGCACGGCTTCGAAACCGTTCGGCGGTTTGAACCACGGCGCTTCCATCGTCGCTCCGAGGTTCGAGTCGAGGTCGTCGTATAAGTCTCGCCGGACGCGGGCCTCGTCCCACCGTCCCGGCGCGTAGCGAAATCGCAGGGGACGTGCCACGTGCGTGAGTTCTTCCGGCATCCGTATAGCCGTTCCGCGTCTGTCGTATCGTTCCCCGTTAATTATATGTGTCACTGACACACACGTCATCACGTGTCATGTCGATGGGTGCCTACGACGACGACGAGCACGAGCGCCGAGAGCGGAAGAACGGATCGGTCGACGCCGCCTTCGACGACGACCGGCGGGTGTACCGCGGGGAGATGACCTACGACGCGGGCGACTCCGCGGAGGACCTCCTCGACCAGTTCCGCGAGATGAAAGAGCGGTAGGCGTTCGGCGTTAGGCGCTCTCGTCCACGTCGAGCGTTACCGCTGCCACCATCGAGACGACGGTGACCGCGACGACGTGACCGCCGACGGCCATCAGCAACACCGATTGGTCGAGGATGAACGGCACCAGCGCCACCTGCGCGACGCCGAAGAGAACGTTCCACCCGTCCGCGATGCGGAGCGTCCGCGCCGTCGCCGGGTCGACGGTGTAGCGCCACGACCCCCACACCGAGACGATGGCCGCCCACCACGAGGTGCCGATGCGGTAACAGAGGTCCCAGAGGACGAGCAGCGTGAGGTAGACGACGACGACGGGCGGTTCGCGCCCGAACACCGACACGAGAAGCGTCGTCTCCCCCTGTAGGGTGTCGTAGACGAACAGGTGCGTGACGAGGGCGACGAACGCGAGGACGCCGAGAACGACTTCGATACTCGACCCGAACAGCAGGCGCGTGTAGGCGTCGGGGAGGTTCGTCTCCCGCGTCGTCCGTCCCATTCGGAGCATCACGACGCTGCCGATAGCGGCGACGCCGACGGCGATAGTTCCCGGCACGACGGCCTGCCAGAGGTCGTACGCCCACGCGAAGAAGACGACGAACACCTCGAACAGTCCGAGTTGGAGGGCGATGGCCTCCCCGTCGGTCAGGTCGATGCCCGGGAGGGCGCCGACGATGCTCTCGTACACCCACGTCTCTCCGAACTGCGTCCGCGACACCCGCACGTCGCGCGGTGCGCGCGACATTCAGTGGTCCGTCGGGTTCGCGCTCGATTCGAGGTCGGTCCCCGTCGCCGCGTCCGCCCTCGGTCCCTCGTCGGCACCGGCGTTGCTTCCGCCGCTTCCGTCGACATCGCCGCCGCTCTCCTCGTCGCCGCCGGCGTCGTCCGCCGCCGGTACCGTCCGCTCGCTCACCGACCCCTCCGCCTCGCCGAGTGCGCGCTTGACGGCCTCGTCG
The DNA here is from genome assembly GCF_031624495.1 of Halogeometricum sp. S1BR25-6. NCBI lineage: Archaea > Methanobacteriati > Methanobacteriota > Halobacteria > Halobacteriales > Haloferacaceae > Halogeometricum > Halogeometricum salsisoli. Next base: position 217,821 of record NZ_JAMQOP010000001.1, read on the forward strand.
AACGGCGTCAGCGACACCTCGACGTACTCCTTGATGCTGTCGTCGCGGACGACGACGGGGTTTTTCAGCCCCTCTATCAGCGGTCTGGCGACGGAGGGCGGCACGTCGGTGACGAAGCCGACCCAGTACGAGGAGAGGCGCGGCGTCAGCACGGGCACGGAGAGCAGTTTCGTCCGCCGGCCGAGGAGGCCGCCGACGCGCGTCAGCACCTCGCCGTAGGTCAGCACGTCGGGACCGCCGATTTCGAACGTCCGGCCGGCCGTCTCGGGGGCGTCGAGGACGCCGACGAGGTACGCCACCACGTCGTCGACGCAGATGGGCTGACACTCCGTGTCGACCCACCGCGGCGTCACCATCACCGGCAGGCGACCCGCGAGCTGCCGTATCACCTCGAAGCCCGCGCTCCCGTCGCCGATGACGATGGCCGCGCGGAGCGTCGTCAGGTCGAACGACCCCTGCCCGAGGATGAGTTCGACCTCGCGGCGCGACTTCAGATGCGACGACAGGCGGTCTTGGTCCTCGCCGAGGCCGCCGAGGTAGACGACGCGCCCGACGCCCGCCTTCGACGCCGCCCGCTCGAAGTTCCGCGCGGCCCGCCGGTCGCGTTCCTCGAAGTCGTCGCCGGACTGCATCGAGTGGACGAGGTAGTACGCGGCCTCGATATCGAGCGCCGAGAGCACGTCCGCGAGCGTCCGGCCGCCCGGTTCGGCTTCGGGGTCGTCAGACGCTCCCGCTTCTGATCCGTCGTTCGAACCCCCCTCGACGACGCGGTAGCTCCGCGGTTCGAGCAGGTCGCCTTCGACGACGCCGACGCCCTCGGGAAGGTCGCTCGACTCCGCGTCGCGGACGAGGACCGACACGTCGTGTCCGGCCTCCCGGAGCACGGGGACGAGACGGCCGCCGACGAACCCGGTCGCGCCGGTCACGAGAACTCGCATGGCCTTTCGAACGGGCGCGACCGTGTTAACGGTTCGTCCCGTTCGGGCGACGCGCGACCCCGCCGGAATCGCCGGCCGTCGCGCGGGCGTTCCCGTTCACTCGACTGCGTCCCATCCGGGCGTCTCCGGGGCGCCGCGGGCGACTTCGACCGCCTCGCCGCTCGGGGCGTCGGCGGCGTCCTCGCCGACCGACCCGGCGTGTTCGGCCCACTCGTCGGTCGCGCGGCCGACCCACGAGTCCGCGTCGAGTACCGCCTCGCGGGCGTCCGCGGCGCGCGTCTCGTCCACCTCGACGAATCCCGGCCGCGACCCGACGGCGACGCCGACGAACGACGCGCGGTCCGCGTCGGTCAGGTCGCCCGCCCGCATCCGCTCGACGACGCCGTCGAGGTTCTCGGGGTCGGGGTGGGCGAACACCTTCGACCCGACGGCCTGCGGGCCGAGGAGGAGGCCGCTCACGTCCGGCGCCTCGCGGTCCAGCAGTCTGTCGCCGCCGAAGTTCTCTTCGACCCGTTCGCACTCCGTCTGCTTTTCGAGCGCGAGGTTGTGGCCGGGGTACTCGCGGCACTCGTCGGGGTAGAGGTCGCCGCCGTGGATGCGACACTGGAGCGTCTCGGGGTCCAGAAATGCGCAGGCGTCCATCCACGTCCGGTCGACGCCGAACGGCGAGACGGGCTTCGGCGACTTCCGGAGGCCGACGAAGAACGCCGGCCGGTCCCCGATGGCGGCCACGCTGACGCCGTCTATCTCGACGCCGGGGTTCGACTCGCTTCCGCCGTCTCCGCCGTCCTCGCCGTCTCCCTGTCCGTCACTCTCACCTTCGCCCGCGGCCCACATCCGCGGAACCAGTGCGTCTCCGAACCCGCCGCGGACGAACGCGGCCACCTCGTCGCGCGTCAGGGGGACCAGGTTGTACACGTCGTCGAGCGGCTGTCTCGGGCCGCGACGTTCGTGGTCGGAGGGCGCCGACGACACGGGGCGCCAGTCCACGCAGCATCCGGCACAGCCCTCGCAGTTCACCTTCATGCGCGTGGATTGTCCGCGGCCGGCCAAGAAAGTCGGCGTGGGTCGACGGGACTGTCCCGCACGCGCGGACGTTCCGACTGCGCGCCCGTCTCGATGCGCGCCCGTCTCGACGACCGAGCGCTCTTACCCGTCGGCGCCCTCGCTCGACCCGTGACGAAAGAACCGTGCGACGGCTGCGGCCAACCCGTCCGCATCGGCGGCGGCATCGGCGACTTCTGGTCGTTCTCGACCGAGTCGACGCAGGGAATCACGCTCGAACTCGACGACGGCGGCGAGTTCTTCCTCTGCTACGACTGCATCGACCGCCTGCCGGAGGACCGCGTGGCGACGAGCGAGGACGTCCGGGCGCTGTGAGCGGCGTTCGGGGTCCTCGATAGACTCGGACCGCCGGGAGCGATGCTTTTACTCCCGGTGGCGGCCACTCGCAGACGTGGACCCCGACCGAATCCTCCCGTCGTTCCCGGCGCCGAGTTATCGCGGCGCGCAGGAACGGGCCCTCCGCGACGTGCGCGACGCCTTCGCCGCCGGCAACGACGTCGTCCTCGTCCGCGCGCCGACGGGGAGCGGCAAGTCGCTCCTCGCGCGCGCCATCGCGGGGGCCGCCCGGACGACCGAGGAGGCGAACCCCGCGCAGGCGACGGACGCCTACTATACGACGCCGCAGGTGTCGCAACTGGACGACGTGGCCGAGGACGAACTCTTAGACGACCTGAGCGTCATCCGCGGAAAGTCCAACTACACCTGCATCCTCAACGGCGAGACGGACACGCCCGTCGACCGCGCGCCGTGCGCCAGACAGAAGGGGTTCGACTGCACCGTCCGCCACCGCTGTCCGTACTTCTCCGACCGCGCCATCGCCTCCAATCGCCAAATCGCGGCGATGACGCTCGCGTACTTCATGCAGACCGCCGGCTCGGACGTGTTCCGTCAGCGAGACGTGGTCGTGATAGACGAGGCGCACGGCCTCGCGGAGTGGGCCGAGATGTACGCGACCATCGACCTGAACCCCCGCACGGTCCCCGTCTGGGACGACGTAGGGATTCCGGACGTGACCGCCGCGGACGACCCCCTCGACCGGACGGTGCGGTTCGCCGAGGCCCTCGTGCAGGTGTGTTCGGACGCCAAGGACGAACTGCTGCGGAAGCCCGAACTCACGCCCGAGGAGGCGGCGCGCCGCGACCGGTTGCAGGAACTCATCTCCGAGTTGAAGTGGTTAGTTCAGGACTACCGCGACCCCGAGAGTCCGACGACCTGGGTGGTCGACCAGTTCGGCGGCGAGGGCGAACCGCTCACGGTGAAACCGCTGGACCCCGCGCGCTACCTGAAACACACCGTCTGGGACCGCGGGAACAAACACGCGCTCCTGTCCGCAACCATCCTGAACAAGGAGGCGTTCTGTCGGAGCGTCGGTCTCGACGCCTCGAACGTCGCTCTCGTCGACGTCGAGCACACCTTCCCCGTCGAGAACCGGCCGCTGTACGACGTGACGCAGGGGAAGATGACGTACGAGCACCGCGAGGAGACGCTACCGAAGATAGCCCGACTGCTCGTCCGACTGATGGCGAAACACCCCGACGAGAAGGGTCTCGTCCACTGTCACTCCTACGCCATCCAGTCCGAGTTGCGAAAACGGCTCGCGCAGTTGGGCCTCGGAAACCGAATCCGCGGCCACGACAGGGAGAACCGCGACGCCGAGTTGGAGGCGTGGAAAGCCTCCTCCAACGCGGGCGTGTTCCTCTCGGTGAAGATGGAGGAGGCGCTCGATTTGAACGGCGACCTGTGCCGCTGGCAGGTCGTCTGCAAGGCGCCGTACCTGAACACGAACGACTCACGCGTCGCGCACCGCCTCGAAGAAGGGCAGTGGTCGTGGTACCGACGCGCGGCGCTCCGGACGGTGATTCAGGCCTGCGGGCGCGTCGTCCGCGCGCCCGACGACCACGGCGCGACGTACCTCGCGGACTCCTCGCTGCTCCAGTTGTTCGACCGCACACGCTCTGAGATGCCCGCGTGGTTCGCCGAACAGGTCGACCGGATGTCGACGCCCGACCTGCCCGAGTTCGACCAAGAGGCCGCCGGCGGGCGCGGTGGCTCCGGCGGCGCGTCGCGTTCGTCCATCGGGTCGACGTCGGGTCCTCGACGCTCTCGCTCCTCGTCGGGACGGACGGGGTCCGGCGGGTCGAACGGGTCGAGCGGTGGCGCCCGTGCGAACCGGTCCGACGAGGGGGACGCCGGGAACTCCGGCGACGGTTCCCGGTCGAACCACCCGCTCTCGGACGTCTGGGGCGACGGCTGACGCGCGCTCCCCGCTTCGGTCGAGTTCCCTCCGCAACGGAGCGTCCGCTACAGCAGGAGACTGGCCCCGTACGCGAACGTCGACCCGCACATCAGAACGACGAGTATCAGCGCGAGTATCTGTTGTCGGTCCACGTCCCATCTGGCAACCCGGAGAATTTCAATCTTACTGCCTGACTAGTCCGCCTGGCAGCATTTACACCGAACGCGGGGCGGCGGCGGACATCTACTTAATGATTGTTAATCTCATTATCGGTTTGTGCTGCAATTTGCGATAGAAGGTTCCGAATAACGGATTAATAGTCTCGTAACCTTCCTGTCTGTCACGCCTTCTCACGAAATAGTTAACACCCTCGGGTTAGTTGGTGGTGATGTATCCGGCCATGCACACACACTCGCTGACGACGGCGATGACGCTGTATCAAAGCGGAACGCTGACGCTCTCACAGGCCGCGACCCGCGCGGGTCGCTCTGAGACGGAGCTAGTGGCCGCCCTCCACCAGCACGGTATCGAACTGCACGACGAGGCGGACGTGACCGCCGCGACGGCGGACGCACCCGTTCGAGCGGACTGATTACTCTTCGGACTCGGCGTCCGATTCGACGGCTTCGGTCGGGAGAATATAGAGCCCCGCGCGACTCTTGAGCACGGGGACCGAATCGGCCTCCGGGTCGAAGTAGGACGGCCGCGCGATGGTTTTCGACTCGTACGTCTCGGGGTCGAGCACCTGGACCGCGTTGTCGTCCTCGACGGTGACGACGGTGGTCTCTTCGGCGTCCTCGACGGTCCCCAGTCGACGCGCCTCGGGCGTCTCGCCCTCCTCGAAGCGCGCCTCGTACTCCTCGCCGGTGTCGAGGCGGACGCCCTTCAGATTCCCGCGGACGCTCCGCACGAGGACGGGTCCCTCCTCGTCGTCGGTGTCGATTATCTCGCCCGGCGTGAACTTCGGCAGGCGGACGGCGTAGGTGACCCGGTACACCTCGTTGCCGTCGCCGTCCTCGGTGACCAGCGTGGGGTACTCCTCGAAACTCCCGCCGAGTTCGCGGACGACGTGCTTCGCGATGCCGCCGCCCATCTGGTTCGTCGATATCTTGATGTCCGGGCCGTCGCCGGACGCCGTTATCTCGGAGATGAAGGCGTTTCTGTCTCCGGTCTCCTGTCGCTCGGCGATGTAGGACTCCGCTATCTCGACGGCGCGTCGCTCCTCCTCGTCGGTCGGGTCGCGGTCCGTCCCGCGGATCTGGACGATGCTGGCGTAGTAGCCGCCGGCGATGCGACCGCACCGCTTGCAGGTCTGTCTGGAGATGAGCACCGGCACCGTCACCGTCTCCTCGACGTGCGTCCCCCGGACGATGCCGGAGAACGTGCAGTGCATGCGGATGTTGTTCTCGTCGACCTGCTCGGGTTCGACGCCCCAGCGGACGTCCTCGGCGCTCAGGTGGACGCCCAGCGCTTCAGACACCTCCTCGACGGCCACGTCGGTGTAGTCCTGGGCGCCGACGTCCACCCAACGGTTCCCTTTGTGGACCGCGCCGCACTGCGAGCAGACGCGGACCTCGATTCGCTCCGGCGCGTCCACGAGGTCGAAGTCCTCGAAGTAACACGAATCGCAGAGCACCGCGTCCTTCTCGCGCGGCATCCCGGGGAGCGGTTCCTCACGCTCCGGCACCGGGTCGCCGCACCGCGGACAGAAGTCGCCTGAACTCATTCGGCTGTTTTAGTGGACGAGCGCGTTTAAGGACGGCGACCTCGCTCCGACGATTCGAGGTACGTCAGCGCCTCCTCGTCTTTCACCTGCCCGAACGTTCGATAGTGAGCGCCGACGGCGGTGAAGTTCTCCGGCGTCTCGACGACCACCACCTCGTCCGCTTCCGTCCGGAGGTCCGACAGCGCCGACGCGGGGGCGACGGGCGCGCCGAAGATGACGCGCGAGGCGCCGCCCTCGCGGACCATCCGCAGGCAGGCCATCGCCGTCGCGCCCGTGGCGACGCCGTCGTCGACGACGACGACGCGTTTCCCCTCGACGTCCGGTACGGGGTCGCCGCCGCGGTAGTCCCGCACCTTCTCGCGCGCCACCTCGGCCTCGCTCTCGCGTTCGGAGTCGACGTAGGCGTCGTCGACGCCGAGGCGTTCGACCATCCCGTCGTTCAACCAGAGGCTCCCGTCGCCCGCGACGGCCCCGATGGCCAGTTCGGGGTTGTGCGGCGCGCCGAGTTTCGAGGCCACCGCCACGTCCAACGGGGCGCCGAGGGCGTCCGCGACGGCGCGGCCGACGGGGAGGCCGCCGCGCGGAATCGCGAGGACCACGTCCGCCTCGATGCCCGCCTCGCGCAGTCGCTCGCCGAGTCGTTCCCCCGCTTCCGTGCGGTCTGTGAACATAGATGTACCGTCGGTCGGCGGGGCGAAAAACGCTTCGCGGCCGCGCTCGGAGGGGATGGACCGGGCGAGGCGTCGTCTAGACCGAAACTCCCCACTCCAACAGCGTTTATACCGACGAACACGAAGGAGACGCCATGGATTGGAAACCCGACTGGGGGCTTCGGGGGCGCATGGCGCTCACGATGTTCCTGCTCTTCGCGCTCTACATCGTGTTCATCGCGGTGATCGCGCGGACGTACGCTGTCTTCCTTCCGCTGGTCGCGGTGTTCATGTTCGCGCAGTTCTTCTTCAGCGACAAACTCGCGCTGTACAGCATGGGTGCGAAAGAGGTGTCGGAGGAGGAGTACCCGCAACTCCACGCGACCATCGGTCGGCTCTCCCAACAGGCCGACCTGCCGAAACCGAAGGTCGCCGTCGTCGACTCGCGCGTTCCGAACGCGTTCGCCACCGGCCGGTCGCAGAAGAAGGCGGCCGTCTGCGTGACGACCGGAATCCTGCGGACGCTCGACGACGACGAACTGGAGGGCGTTCTCGCGCACGAACTCGCGCACGTGAAGAACCGCGACGTGATGGTGATGACCATCGCGTCGTTCCTCTCGACGGTCGCGTTCATGATCGTCCGCTGGGGCTTCTGGTTCGGCGGCGGCAACCGGGACCGACAGGGCGGCGGCGTCCTCGCGGCTATCGCCGCCTCCCTCGTCGTCTGGATCGTTTCGTACCTCCTCATCCGCGCGCTCTCGCGCTACCGCGAGTACGCCGCGGACCGCGGCGCGGCGGTCATCACCGGCCGTCCCTCGGCGCTCGCGTCGGCGCTGATGAAGATATCCGGGCGGATGGACCAGGTGCCGCAGGACGACCTGCGCGAGCAGTCGGAGATGAACGCGTTCTTCATCATCCCCATCAAGAGCGGCATCATCAGCCGCCTGTTCAGCACGCACCCCTCCACCGAGAACCGCATCGAACGGCTCCGCCAACTCGAACGCGAGATGGAGACGGCGTAAGATGGGTTTCATGGACTCGATTCGCTCCGTCCTCGGTATCAGCGCCGAGGCGGACGCCACGCGCGACGCCGACCCCGAGGACCTCTTCGGGATGAGCACCGCCTACCTCACGATGGAGGCCGACCTCGGCTTCGAGTCCGTCGGCGCGGCGGCGCTCTGTTTCTCCTCGGTCGACAGCACCGATTTCGAGCAGACGGTCGAGGAGGTGGAGGCCATCCTCCAGGCCGGCGAGGAGGAGACAGGCACCACGTTCCGCGTCCAAGAGGACTCGCACGGCTGGGAGTGGGTCGTCCTCGAAGACGACGACCCGGAGGACCTCGTGACGAGCATCCACTTCGCCGCCGACGAGTTCATCGAACGCGGGTACGGCTCCCGCCTCCTCGCGGCCGTCTTCGGCTTCGAACGCGACGGCGACCGGGCGTACTGGATCTACTCGTTCCGCCGCGGCGCCTACTACCCGTTCGCGCCCGGCCGCGGTCGCGAGCAGAACGACCGCGTTCTGATGAAACTGGAGTCGGTGCTTGACGGCGAACTCAGTCTCGAATCGGACAAGGAGTACTGGTACCCCATGTGGCCCGACCGCAAGGGCGGACACCCCTGGCAGTGACCCGCTGAGACGACCGTTCGATTCTCCGTTTTGGCTGCGCCGAACGCCTCCGGAAAGAGCGCCGGCGCCGCGAATCATCGCTTAAACCTTCACGACTATCTGAACGAAGATGCGCCGCTGTCGTGCGGTTTCACTTCCACTACGGTGTTAACGAGGGTTTATGTGCTCGTGGGACTCAGAGTGAGATACGATGCCCGAAGACGATCTCGAAAGTCTCCCCGGCGTGGGTCCCGCTACCGCAGACAAACTCGTGGAAGCCGGCTTCGAGAGCTACCAGTCGATAGCCGTCGCCAGCCCCAGCGAACTCTCGAACACGGCCGACGTGGGCGAGTCCACCTCCTCCGACATCATCAATGCCGCCCGCAAGGCGGCGGACATCGGCGGGTTCGAGACCGGTTCGATGGTCCTCGAACGACGTCAGGAGATCGGAAAGCTGAGCTGGCAGATTCCAGAAGTCGACGAACTGCTCGGCGGCGGACTGGAGACGCAGTCCATCACCGAGGTGTACGGCGAGTTCGGTTCCGGGAAGTCGCAGGTCACCCACCAGATGGCCGTCAACGTCCAACTTCCCCCCGAACACGGCGGTCTCGGCGGTTCCTGTATGTTCATCGACTCCGAGGACACGTTCCGCCCCGAACGCATCGACGACATGCTCCGCGGCCTCGACGACGAACTCATCCAGGCGATGATGGACGACCGCGAGATAGAGGGGACGCCGGACGACGAGGAGGCGATGTCCGTGCTCCTCGACGACGTGCTCGACAAGATTCACGTCGCGAAGGCGTTCAACTCCAACCACCAGATCCTCCTCGCCGAAAAGGCGCAGGAACTGGCGCGCGAGCACGAAGATGACGAGTTCCCCGTCCGCCTGCTCTGCGTCGACTCCCTGACCGCGCACTTCCGCGCGGAGTACGTCGGCCGCGGTCAACTGGCCGACCGCCAGCAGAAACTCAACAAGCACCTCCACGAACTCGACAAGGTCGGCAACCTCCACAACACGGTCGTCCTCGTGACGAACCAAGTCGCCTCGAACCCCGACTCGTACTTCGGCGACCCGACCCAGCCCATCGGGGGGAACATCCTCGGGCACAAATCGACGTTCCGCATCTACCTCCGCAAGTCGAAGGGCGACAAGCGTATCGTCCGCCTCGTCGACGCGCCGAACCTCGCGGACGGCGAGGGTATCATGCGCGTGCAGGACGGCGGGCTGAAACCCGAGTAACGATAACAGCAACGCCGACCGCGAGGGAGCGACTCACCCCGTCCTTTTCGACCGCCGGTAGCCGCGCCGAGAGAGCGCTCAGGGGAGCGGTCGCTCGCGCCGGCCGGTGACGACGAACCAGTCGAGGAGGAAGTTCGCGAGGAAGGGGAGCATCGTCGCCGTCGCCGCCGCCCACGCGGCCCCGTGCGGCACCACGGGAGCCAGAAGGACGGCCGTCGCCGCCATCTGTCCGCCGGCGAGCACGCGGCGCGACGTGCTGTGCGGGAGGTCGAAGACGGGCAGTCCGCGCTGTCGTCGCACCCACGCGCCGGCGACGAAGAGGTACCGCGCGGCACCGACGAGCGGGTACCACGGCGGGAGCGACCCGGCGGCGACGCCGACGACGGCGGCGGCGAGGAGTCCGGCGGCGTCGACGTTCATATCCAGCCACGCCCCGAGGAGCGTTCGCCGCCCCCGGGCGCGAGCGATGGCACCGTCGAGCGCGTCGAGCGCGGCGACGGCGCCGTAGAGAACTGCGGGGAACCACCCTACCGGCGGGTGAACGGCGAGCAACCCCGCGAGCGAGGCGACGAGCGCCCCCCGGAACAGCGTCACCGCGTTGGCGACGCCCAGCGTGTCGAACGGTCGGCCTCCCTCGGGCGGTCGATTCAGCCCGACGTTTCGACGCCCGAGGCCGACGACGGCCGCGACGCCCGCGCCCGAGAGAACGGCCCACGGGAGGCCCGCTCCGGGTGCTCGCCGCTCGACGAGGACGGCGACGACGCCGACGCACGCGAGGAATCCGACGGCGAGGGCCGCGAGTTGCCGCGCGGTCCGGGGCGGCGCAGCCTCGTCCGCGAGTCGCTCCGCCCGGTTGTCCGGGCGGGCGTCCCCCGTCTCGCTCGCTCGGGACACCCCGCGATTCTCCGGTGTCTCCTCCACGAAACGCGAATAGGGAGCCGACGGAGGTGAACGTTCGCACGCGCGACAGCTTTACCCCGACTCACCCGTCAGTCGTGGTATGCACCGACAGACAGCGGCCGGAACGGGGGCGTCGCCTCCCGCGGGCGTTCACCGGTGACCGACGCGAGGCGCGTTCGGTTCACCGAACCGCGAACCGTCGACGTCGAACACGGCCCGGTCCCGCGACCGGACGACGGGGAGGTGCTCGTGGAGACGACGGTGTCGGCCGTCAGCCCCGGCACCGAACTGCTCGTCTACCGCGACGACGTCCCCACGGACGTTCCGCTCGACGCGACGATAGACGGATTCGACGAACCGCTCTCCTATCCGGTCTCGTACGGTTACGCCGCCGTCGGCGTCGTCGTCGCCGTCGGCGACGCCGTCGACGCCGCGTGGGCGGGCCGCCGAGTCTTCGCCTTCCGCCCGCACGCGAGTCACTTCTGCGCCGCCCCCGACTCGCTCGTCGCCCTCCCGGACGACGTGTCCGACGAGGACGCCGCGATGCTCGCGACGGCGGAGACGGCGACGGGGTTCGTGATGGACGGCCGCCCGCGCGTCGGCGAACGCGTCGCCGTCTTCGGGCAGGGCGTCGTCGGCCTCCTCACCACCGCGTTGCTCGCGCGGTTCCCGCTCTCGGACCTCGTCACGGTCGACCGGCACGCCTCGCGCAGGACCCGGTCGCGGTCGCTGGGCGCGCACGAAGCGTTCACTCCCGAGGCCGTCCAGGACAGCGTCACCGACCGCTTCCCGGGCGACGGCCGGGCGGACCTCGCCTTCGAGCTATCGGGCAACCCCGAGGCTCTCTCGGACGCCATCTCGCTCACCGGCGACGATGGCCGCCTCGTCGTGGGGTCGTGGTACGGTTCGAAACCCGTCTCGCTCGACCTGGGCGGACGCTTCCACCGCAGTCGGATGCGCGTCCGGTCGAGTCAGGTGAGCGAAATCGACGCCGACCACGCCGGCCGTTGGGACAAGAAGCGTCGCCTCGACTACGTCCTCGACTCCCTGCCGGACCTCGAACCCTCGTCGCTCGTCACCCATCGCTTTCCGGTCGAGGACGCCGCCGACGCCTACCGGGTGCTCGACCGCGACCCCGCCGACGCCGTGCAGGTACTTTTCACCTACTGACTGGATTCGGCCGCTCCGGTCGCTTCGACCGCCCCGCCCGTTCCGGTCGCTCCGGCCGCCCCGACCGCGGTTTTACGGCGGTTCCGACCCACGGGACGCTATGTACGCCGTGACCGTCGTTCGGCCCTTCGTCGCCCAGCACGCGCTGACCGTTCCGAACCCCGGTCCCGAGGGGGAACCTCACTCGCATCGGTACCGACTGGAGGTCGAACTGACCGGCGAGACGCTCGACGAGTACGACTACCTGGTCGACATCGACGCCGTGGAGGCGGCGCTTGACGATGTGGAGGAGCGCTACGCCGACGCCTTCCTGAACGACTTGCCGGAGTTCGAGGGGTACAATCCCAGCGTCGAACGGTTCGCGCGGGTGGTCCACGACCGCCTCGCCGCCGAACTCGACGCCGAGGCGGTGTCGGAAGCGACGGTCACCGTCTGGGAGGACGACGTGGCGAACGCGGCCTACGCCGCGCCGCTCTGATGCGCGTCGCCCTCGTCGTTCCGGGGTCGCTCGACACCGCGTCCGGCGGGTTCGCCTACGACCGGGCGCTCGTCGATAGCCTCCGCGCCGCGGGCGAGACGGTCCGCGTCGTTTCCGTCCCGTGGCGGCGCTACCCGCTGGGCGTCGTCGACTCGCTGGTCCCCCGACGGCTCTCTCCGCCGGGGTTCGACCCGGACGTCGTCCTCGCGGACGAACTCGCCCATCCGGCGCTGCTTCGTTCTAACGTCGACGCGCCCATCGTCGCCCTCGTCCACCACCTCCGCTGCGACGCCGTCGACGGACTCGACGCGACCGTCGCACGGACGCTCGAACGACGCTTTCTCGACGACTGCGTCGCCGCCGTCTGCACGAGTCGCCCGACGGCGGACTCGGTCGAACGGCGCGCCCCCGGCCTCCGAACGCACGTCGCCCCGCCCGTCGACACGCAGTTCGACCCGGACGTGACGCCCGCCGAAGTCGACCGACGCGCCCGGAGAGAACCGTTCCGCGTCGCCTTCGTCGGCAACCTCGTCCCGCGGAAGGGCGTTCTGACGCTCCTCGACTCGCTCGCCGGACTGGACGAACCGTGGCGCGCCACGCTCGTGGGCGGCCACCCGGACGAAACCCACCTGCGCCGCGTCCGCGAGCGGATTCGGCGGCGCGGACTCGGCGACCGGGTCCGCATCACGGGGTCGCTTCCGACCGAGGAGACGGCCGCGGTCCTCCGCGAGAGCCACGTCTTCGCGATGCCTTCGGCGCACGAGGGGTTCGGCATCGCCTACCTCGAAGCGATGGGGTTCGGTCTCCCCGTCGTCGCCTCGGCGTCCGGCGGGGCGTCCGACCTCGTCGACCCCTCGACCGGCGTCCTCGCGGAACCGGGCGACGTGGGGGGCGTCCGGGACGCCATCGCTGGATTCGCCGCGGACAGAACTCGACTCGCGGCGGCCGGGCGGGCCGCCCTCGACCGGTACGCGGCGCACCCCCCGTGGTCGGAGACGGTGGCCGGCGTCCGACGCTTCCTCCGAGCGACCGTCGACCGCCGCGGTGCCGTCGTCGGCGACGCGGACCGGGACGACGACTCCGGCCCCGCTCCGCAGACGGAGACGGGAGGGAGAGGGGGGTGAAAGGCGATTTCCGACGCTACCTCGCGGCGAAGGAGTCCGTCGACGACCGGGCGTTCGCCCCCGACGTGCGCCGTCTCGTCCGGTCGGACCTCGCCGGCCGGTCGGACGGCCTCCGCCTCCTCGACGCCGGGGCGGGGACGGGGCCGTTCCTCCGCCGCCTCCTCGCGTGGGACGTCCCGGACCTCACGTACGTCGCCGTCGATTCCGACGGCGCGAACCTCGACCGCGCCCGCGAACGCGTCGCGGCGGCGGCGCCGGCGGCCGGGTACGCCGTCGATTCCGTCGACGCCGACGGCGGAGGTCCCGAGGGTGACTTCGAGTTCGACTTCAGTTTCGATTTCGACGTCCCGGGCGAGACGGTGGGGTCGCTGTCGCTGACGGGCGAGAACGATATCGACGTGCGCTTCGTCCGCGGCGACGCCCTCGACGCCGCCGAGGCGGGCGGGTGGGATTGCACCGTCGCGCAGGCGTTCGTGGACCTCCTCGACCCGGCGGGCGTGGACCGCCTCCTCGACGGCCTCGCTCCCGGCGGTCGGTTCTACTTCCCCATCACCTTCGACGGCGGCACCGCGTTCGCGCCGCCGCACGACGCCGACGACGCCGTCCTCTCGGCGTACCACGCGACGATGCACGACGGGGACCGCCTCGGGTCGCGGGCGGGGAGGTTGCTGGAGCGACACCTCGACGCGCGGGGTATCGATTACGTCGCGGCGGACGCCGACTGGTCGGTGCGGCCGGTCGGTGAGCACTCGCGGGGCGGGAACGGCCCGAACGAAGGCCCGGACGGCGATGCGGGGGACAGGCGCGGCTACCCGGCCGACGAGGCGTACTTCCTCCGCGTCGTCGTGGACACGGTGGCCGACGCCGTCCGGGGACGCGTCGACGAGGGGACGACACGCCGGTGGCACCGCGCGCGCCGACGAGAACTCGACGCTCGTCGACTGAAGTTCGCGGCGAGAAACAGGGACGTGACGGGAATCGTGTGACGCGGGCGGTGCGGTTCGCGGGCCGGCGACGCGACGGACTCAGTCGTCCGCTTCGGTCGTCGTCTTCTCCTCGTCGACGTCGCCCTCGTAGATGGCCGCACCGTCCTGGGTCACCTGTCGAGCGAGGACGGCGCACTTGATGCGCATCGGCGAGATGTCGACGCCGAGCATCTCGGTCACGTCGTCGGTGTCCATCTCCTCCAGTTCCGACAGCGTCGTCCCCTGCAGTCGCTCCGAGAGCATGCTCGCCGAGGCCTGACTGATGGCGCAACCGTCGCCGGTGAACGCGACGAACTCGATGGTCTCCTCGTCGTCTTCGAGTTTCACCTGCATCGTGATGGTGTCGCCGCAGGAGGGGTTCTCGCCGGTGTGCGAGAACGTCGGCTCTTCCATCTCGCCCTTGTTTCGGGGGTTCTTGTAGTGGTCCAGAATCTGCTGTCGATACATGTCCGAGCCCATACCCATAGTGAACGGTCGTAGGTGAGTTCGGCTGAAAAGCGTTCCGGGGCGAACGATTCCCGTCCGAACGCACTCGTGTCCGGGGGCCGTGTGGTCGCCTGATGGACCCGACCAAACGACTCGCGTCCAACCTCCGCTCGGAGTCGTCCGCCTACGGCTACACGCTCACCATCTGGGGAGCGGGCGCGCTGCTGATTCACGAGTACGGTATGCCCGGCGAGCCGTCGGTGTTCGCCTACGTCGGCGGCGCACTCCTCGGATTCGCGGCGCTCTCGTGGGTCGCGTTCGGGGGACCTCTCTCCCACGTCGACGAGACGGACGTCGACATGACCGCCCTCTCGATGATTCACGTCGCCGCCACCGCCGGCAACCTCGTCGTCGTCGTCCTCGTCGCGAACATGCTTCACGCCGCCGGCGTTCGACCGCCCGCGGCGTTCGGCGTCGTCGGCGCGCAGTCGACGGTGGTGTACAACGCGTCGCTGCTGCTCGAAGACTTCGTCTCGGAAGCGTTGGTCTCGGCGTTCAGCACGTGAACCGCGCTCACTCCGACTCCACCCGCCGCCACTTCTTCTCCACCTCGCGGTTGGCGACGACGACGGTGTCCCCCTCGTCGTCGCGGAACCGACTCTTCCGCAGGCCGATGGACTCGACGACGCCCGTCGCCGGGTCCGACTCCACGCGGTCGCCGGGGTTGAAATCCGGGTCGCGGAGCAGGTAGACGCCCGCCACCGTGTCGGCGATCATGTTCGACAGCGCGTAGGAGACGCCCAGCGCGACGAACCCCGTCGCGGTGCCGAGACTCGCAGCCACGTCCCCCATGCCGACTATCTTGAAGAACGCCAGCGCCGCGGCGAACCAGAGGAACACCCCGGCGACGGTGACGCCGAGACTGACCACGAGGTCCTGTTCGTCCGGGTAGAGGGCGTCGAGCGCCCCGCGGAGGAGCCACAGCGCGAGTCTGATGACGACGTAGGCGAGGACGAGAAAGACGATACCGCCGAGAACGTTCGGAATCGCCGCTCGAAGCCCGAGGACGAATTCCACGAACGTCCCGCGGACGACGTCTGCGACGGAACCGGTCTGTAACACACCGTTATCGACGTTTCATCGCGGAATAACGGTTGGGGAACGCCGCCTCGGTCCCTCGGTTTCCGCCGTCTGTCGACCGCGAGACGACCGTTCCCTTCCTTCACGAATTAATTTACTCATCATGTAGTAAGTCTTTTTACCACCTCAGTTGTAGCCATGTATATGGAAGCTCCCTCCAACAATGAACTCGAATTTGAGATGGAAAACAGATGATGTGGCAAGACCTCGTATTCCTCGCCGGAAACGTCTTCTCGATCGCCGCGCTCGCGCCGACGCTGAAGGACGAGACGTCGAACGTTCCGCTCGGGACGAGTCTTCCCTCGCTGACCCTCGGCTTCGTCTACGGCACGGCGTTTCTCACGATGGGCATGACCTACTCGGCGCTCGGCGCCCTCCTTACCGGTCTCATCTGGGGGCTCATCGCCCTCTTCCGGTCGCCCACGGACGTCTCCGACTTCGCGGCGTCGCTCCGCCGCTTCGGTTCCTCGCAGACGAATTCCGAAGCGATGGACTCGACGGCGTCCGCGTCGGCGCCCAGTGCGGACTGAACTCCGTCCGCACCGCTCTTCCTCGAAATCCTCCGACTGTGCGGTTTCGCTTCGCTGTTCGGTCCGTCCTCGGCGTACGTGCAACGAGTGACAAAAAACCGAGAGCGGCGACCGGACCCGCGTCGGCCGTCAGGCGACCGTACCCTGCGCCGGCGGCGCGTCCTCCGCTCTCCCGTCCGGCGTCCAGTCGCGCTCTTCTCAGGCGAACAACTGTCGGGCATCGTCGACCGCTTCCACGAGTTTGTCTATCTCCTCGTAGGTGTTGTAGACGTAGAACGACGCGCGCGTGGAGGCGGCCACGCCGAGTTTGTCGTGCAGGGGTTGCGTGCAGTGGTCGCCAGCGCGGACGGCGACGGCGTGGTCGTTGAGGATGCTGGAGAGGTCGTGGGCGTGCACGCCGTCGAGGTTGAACGCGACGAGTCCGCCCCGGTCGTCGCCCGGCGGCCCGTATATCTCGACGTCGTCGAGTTCGGTCAGTCGGTCGTAGGCGTACTCCGCGAGCAGTTCCTCGTGCTCCTGGACGTTCTCCATCCCGACGTCGTCGAGGTAGTCGATGGCGGCGTGAAGCGCGATGCCCTGTTCGATGACGGGCGTGCCGGCCTCGAACTTCCACGGGAGGTCCTCCCACGTCGAGTCCTCGTAGGTGACGCTGCGTATCATCTCGCCGCCGTAGAGGTACGGCGACATCTCCTCCAGAATCTCCTCCTTGCCGTAGAGAACGCCGATGCCCGTCGGTCCGAGCATCTTGTGTCCGGAGAACGCGTAGAAGTCGGCGTCTATCTCCTTCACGTCGACCGGACGGGTGGGGACGGCCTGCGCGCCGTCGACGAAAATGTACGCGCCCGTGTCGTGGGCCATTTCCGCGAGTTCGGCGACGGGGTTGATGGTTCCGAGCGTGTTCGAGACGTGGACGGCCGAGACCATCTTCACGTCGTCGTCGATGAGTTCCGCCGCGTGGTCCATATCGAGACGGCCCTCCTCGTCGACGCGGATGTACTCCACCGAAGCGCCCGTCTTCTTGGCTATCTGCTGCCAGGTGACCAAGGAGGCGTGGTGCTCCATCTCCGTGAGCACCACCGTGTCGCCGGCTTCGAGTTCTTCGAGGCCCCACGCGTAGGCGACGAGGTTCATCGCCTCCGTGGTGTTTTTCGTGAACACGATTTCTTCTCGTCCGGCGGCGCCGACGAACTCCGCCACCCGGTCGTGGGCGTTCTCGTAGGCGACCGAGGCCTCCTGGCTCAGGTGGTGAATTCCCCGGTGGACGTTGGAGTTGTAGCCGTAGTAGTAGTCGACGATGGCGTCGACCACCTGTTTCGGTGTCTGACTGGTCGCCGCGTTGTCGAGGTAGACGAGGGGTAAGTCGTCGTCCTCACTCTCGCCGGGTACCGTGAAGTCGCCGCCGACCTTCCGGTCGAGGATGGGGAAGTCCTCGCGGATGGCCGCGACGTCTATCGGGTACGATTCCTGCACTCCCATTGGGGAGTCATAGCGGTCCCAGCACTAACACGGCTTCGGTCCGCGCGGCGCGACGAAACCGAATCCGGTAACGTTTCGGCCGAATCGCGACGAGAACCAGCTACGACTCGCCCGCTACCGCATCCAGAGCAGTTGCGCGTGGCGCGTGTCGCCGACGTCGAGAACCGACTCCTCGTCGACGATGCCGGCGTCCACGGCGACTTCGACGGCGCGTTCCCCGACGATGTTCGCCACCGTCGCGCGCGTGAGACTGTCGACGACGGCTTGGGCGTCCGCGTCGTCGGCCTCCTCGCCGCCGTAGAACTCCTCGGTCACCTCGAGGGACACCGGACCGTCCTCGTACGTCTCGCCGAGGCAGTCGCGGTCGCAGACCGAGACGAGCAATCCCTCGGGCGTGTCTCGCTCGCGGAGGAGCATCTCCGTCACCGGTCCTCGATGAGTTCCTGTTCGCGTTGCTCTCGGAGTTCGTCGGCCTGCTGTTGGACCTGTTCGGCCTCGTCGTCGCGGCCCAAGTCCTCCAGCGCGCGGACTTTCTCCTCCAGGACGTCGGCGGTGCGCATCCCCAGTCTGATGGCGTTGTCGAAGGCGTTGACGGCCTCCTCGTTCAGGCCACGTTCGCGCAGGAAGAACCCGCGGTTGTACCACGCCTGCCCGAAGCGCGGGTCTATCTCGACGGCGCGTTCGGCGTGGTGCAACGCCTCTTCGGTCTCGCCGAACTGCCAGAGGGCGTAGGCGAGATTCGTCTCCGCGGAGGCGGCGTGCTCGGAGTCGTCGTCGATGTTGAGCGCCTCGCGGTAGGAGCCGATTGCCTCGTCGTACTCCTCTAACTCCGCGTGCGCGGCGCCTTTGTTCACCCACGCCTCCTGCGCTTCGAGGGAGTCCTCGTCGGCGAACTGCGCGGCCCGTTCGAACGCCTCGGTGGCCTCCTCGAAGCGGTTGATCTGCATGTACGAGAGACCGACGTCGACCAGTTGGTCGACGTCCACCTCGTCTTTCGCGATGTTCCGTTCGTCGAGTTCGTCGGCGATGACCCGGGTGTCGACCGGGTCGACCTTCGCCGGGTCGACGTTCAGTTCCGGCGGGTCGAGCGTGAACTCCTCGTAGTCCTCGCTGAACCCCTGTCCCTCGGAGAAACGGTGGGGTCTGTCTCGCTCGCCGTCTTCTGCCATGCGGCGCGCTTAGAGGTCGGGACGGTTAAGAACTGCGTCACGAATCCCGTCGTGCGGCGGTCTCTCGGGGGCCGGACCCCCGTCCGGCGTATGCCGGCCGAACGTTGAACCGTCGTCGGACCGTTTTCACCCCCATGCGCCTGTTCCTCAGCATCGACCTGCCCGACTCGCTCACGGAGTCCGTCGCGTCGGCGCAACAGCGGTTCGCCGGCGCCGAGGGGCTCCGGTTCGTCGCCCCCGAGCAGGTCCACGTCACGCTGAAGTTCCTCGGGGAGACGGACGAGGACCGCCTCCCGGACGTCGAGGCGGCCGTCGAGGACGCCATCGCGGACTCCGGCGTCGAGGCGTTCGACGCCACGGTCGGCGGGTTCGGCGTCTTCCCCTCCTTGGACTACATCAGCGTCGTCTGGGCCGGCGTCCGCGAGGGGGCCGGCGCGGCGGAGATGACGGCGCTCGCGGAGGCCATCGACCGAGAGACGGCCGCGAGCGGGTTCGGGTCGGAGGACCGCGAGTTCACGCCGCACGTGACGCTCGCCCGGATGGACGACGCGCGCGGCAAGGACCTCGTTCAGCGCGTCGTCCGCGAGGAGGACCCCGACGTGGGAACGTTTCCGGTGCGCGAGGTCCACCTGAAGGAGAGCGTGCTGACCGACGGCGGCCCGCGGTACGAGACGCTCCGGCGCTTCGCGCTCTGACCGCCGAGACGCGCTGTCCCCTTCTCACCGTCTCAGTCCGCGTCGCGCGGCATCCGCGCGTCGCCGTCGCACTCTCGTTCTCGTCGGCCTCCGCGCCCGCGGCCGAGCGCTCGCCGCACGTCCTCGCGCTTGACGAGCAGGAAGCCGACGAAGATGACGGCGAAGCCGGCGACGGTGGTCGCATCGAGCGCCGTCCCCCGAAGTCCCCACCCGGAGACAGCGGCGAAGACGGGGATGACGTACTCGAGGAGGCTCACCTCCACCGGTCCGACGCGGTCGAGCAGCCAGAAGTACATCACGAACCCGCCCGCGCCGGCGACGACGGCGAGGTAGAGGAGGGCGGCGACGGCCTCCGGGGTCCACTCGGCGGCCGCGAACGACTCCCACGGGAGGGCGGCGCTCGTCGCGTGCAGGAGGAGGGCCCCGACGAGCATCATCCACGCCTGCGTCGCGACGAACGGCAGGTCCGAGCGCGAGTCGTGCGTGAGCACCGCGCCGAGGGCGAACGCGACGGCCGAGGCGAGGACGAGGACGACGCCGAGGAGGTCCGACGCGCCGAGGTTCCCCGGGTCGGGGTCGGCGATGACGACCACGCCGACGAACCCGAGGAGGACGCCGGCGGCGCCGACGGGCGAGAGGCGTTCGGCCGCGGCGGTCAGACGGGTGAGCGCCGGCGTGATGACGGGGATGAGTCCGAGGAGCACGGCGGCGACGGCGCCGTCGACGTACACCTGCCCGGAGAACAGGAAGGCGTGGTGGACGCCGATGGTGAGGGCGCCGCCGGCGAGGACGGGCAGCCACTCCGCGCGCGAGGCGGGCAGGAGCCGGTCCCCCCGGACGCGCGCGAGACAGAAGAGGAGGAGCGCGGCCACGTCGAAGCGAACGGCAGCGAACAGGGCCGGCGGCAGGGAGTCGAGACCCACCTCGGTGGCGACGAAGGCGGTGCCCCAGACGGCCGAGAGAAGGACGAAGACGAGAGAGGTCCGATGACGCATCTGGCTGTCCGGAAGCGGTCGGCCGTCGTGAATGGCTCGGTTCCGCCCCGGTCGGACGGTCAACTCGGTGGGGCCGGCAGCATCGAGACGGAGGCGATACCGGCTCCGGTCGTACTGACTATCGGCCGTGGCGGCCGTGAGGCATCCTCGCACCGGCGGAACCGAAGGAACAAGATTTTATGCGGGCCGAGGGTAGTTTCGAGCACCATGAGCAAGAAATCCAAGGCCAAGAAGAAGCGCCTGGCCAAACTGGAGCGTCAGAACAGCCGCGTTCCCGCGTGGGTCATGATGAAGACGGACATGGAAGTCACGCGAAACCCGAAGCGCCGCAACTGGCGGCGGAGCAACACGGACGAGTAAGCCATGAGCGCAAGCGACTTCGAGGAGCGCGTCATCACGGTTCCGCTCCGAGACGTGAAAGCCGTTCCCGCGCACGAGCGTGCGGGCCGCGCGATGAAGATTATCCGCGAGCACCTCGCGAAGCACTTCTCGGTCGACACCGAGGAGGTCCGCCTCGACCCCGCCGTCAACGAGACGGTGTGGGCGACGGGCCGACAGCAGCCCCCGAGCAAACTGCGCGTCCGCGCCGCTCGGTTCGACGAGGACGGCGAGCGAGTCGTCGAGGCCGAGCCGGCCGAATAGCGTGCTCCGCACCTCCTTCGCTGGCTCGGGGTACGTCGGCGTCTTCGCCTGCGCGACCGACGACGTGCTGTTGGTCCGCCCGGACGCCGAGGACGACGTCGTCGGCCCGATAGCGGACGAACTCGGCGTGCCCGCGGTGCGGACAACCGTCGGCGGGTCGGGGACCGTCGGCGCCCTCGCGACGGGCAACGCCAACGGCGTCCTCGTCTCCGGGCGCGCGACCGAGCGAGAGAAGGAGACCATCGAGGACGCCGCGGGCGTCCCCGTCTCGGAACTCCCCGGCCGCATCAACGCCGCCGGGAACGTGGTCCTGGCGAACGACGCGGGCGCGTACGTCCACCCGGACTTCTCCGAGGAGGCGCTGTCCGCCGTCGAGGACGCCCTCGACGTCCCGGCCGAACGCGGCGACCTCGCGGACGTCCGAACGGTCGGCACCGCCGCCGTGGCGACGAACGACGGAGTGCTCTGTCACCCCAAGTCCCGCGAACCCGAGTTGGAGGCGCTCGAAGAGCTCCTCGACGTGCGCGCCGACATCGGGACGGTCAACTACGGCGCGCCGCTCGTCGGCTCCGGGCTGGTCGCCACCGAATCCGGCTACGTCGTCGGCGAAGAGACGACCGGGCCGGAACTCGGCCGCATCGAAGAGACGCTCGGCTACCTCGACTGACGACCGCCGCCCGACCGCTCTTCGCTTCTCTTCGTTCCGCCCCGCTCGCTCTCTCCGCCAGCGCCAGCGCCGGCGCTCGCTCATCGGTCCACCGTCGCCTGTTCCCTCCGAGTAGGAAGATACTTCCCGCTCGCGGGCCGAGGATGCGGGTATGAGCCAATTCACGGTGAGCGGCCAGTTCCAGAGCCGGGACGGCCACAGCAAGTTCGAGACAGTCGTCGACGCGCCGAACGAAAACGTCGCCCGCGACCGCGTCTTCTCGAACATCGGGAGCCAGCACGGACTCAAGCGTCCCCAGATCGAGATTTCGGAGGTGTCCGAACAATGATGGGCGGCGGCGGACAACAGCAGCTCCAGCAGCTCTCCCAGGAGCTTCAGGCGATCGACGAGGAGATCGAAGAGCTCGAAACCGACGTCGCGGACCTCGAACAGGAGAAAGAGGAGATAGACGAGGCCGTTGAGGCCATCGAGACGCTGGAGTCGGGGTCGACGGTGCAGGTGCCCCTCGGCGGCGGCGCCTACCTCCGCGCGGAAGTGCAGGACATCGACGAGGTCATCGTCGACCTCGGCGGCAACTACGCGGCCGAGCAGGAGCAGAACGACGCTATCGAGGCCCTGCGCGTGAAGCAGGACTCCCTCGACGAGCGCATCGCCGAAGTCCGCGGCGAGATCGAGGACCTCGAAGAGGAGAGCTCCGAACTCGAACAGCAGGCCCAGCAGATGCAGCAGCAGATGCAGCAACAGCAGATGCAGCAGATGCAGGGAATGCAGGGCGACGAAGACGGCGAGTAACGCCGCTCCGACCAGCTTTCACTCACTATGTTCGACGGACTGAAAAAGAAGCTCAACAGTTTCCGCGAAGACGTCGAGGACACCGCCGAGGAGAAGGCCGAAGCGGAGGCCGATGCCGAGGCGGAAGCGGACGTCGAGGCCGCCGGCGAAACCGAGGTTGACGCTACGGCCGAGACGCCGGTCGACGACGACGCCTCGGGGTCGACGGACGCCATCGCGGACGCCGACCCCGGCGCCGACGCGGACGCCGAGACGGTCCCCGAAACCGAACCCGGACCGACGGACGCGGACGCACCGACGCCCGCCGACGGCGAGAACGAACCCGGCGCGGCGACTGACGAGACGCCGGGGGACGACGCCGACGCGGAGTTGTCCGGCGAGACGACGCCCGAACCGACGGCCGACGCCGAGGCGCGGACGCCCGAGGAGAATTCCGAGACGGCATCCGCGTCAGCGGACACGTCGCCGCCGACCGACGACGCCGCGGACGCTGCCCCTACAGACGCAACTGCGGCGGACGCAGACGCGGATGCGACCGCGCCGGCGGCGGAAGCCGAGACGGCCGACCCCGCCGACGAACGCGTCGAGGAGGCGGCCGTGGACGCGGACGCCGAGGAAGCGCCGCCGCGCGAGCGTCTGGCTTCGGACGCCGCGAGCGAGGCGCTCCAAGCGGGCGAGAAGAAGGACGGCGCCGGCCGACTCAAGCGCGCCGCGGCGTTCGCCACGGGGAAGGTCATCATCGAGGAGGAGGACCTCGAAGACCCCCTCTGGGAGTTGGAGATGGCGCTCTTAGAGAGCGACGTGGAGATGCACGTTGCCGAAGAGATTCTGGAGACCATCCGCGACAAGATGATCGGCGAGTCGCGCCGGCAGGTCCAGACGATGGGCCAACTCGTCCACGAGTCGCTCCACGACGCCCTGTACGACGTCATCAGCATCGGCCAGTTCGACTTCGACCAGCGAATCGCCGAGGCGGACAAGCCCGTCACGCTCACGTTCACCGGCGTCAACGGCGTCGGGAAGACGACGAGCATCGCCAAGATGGCCCGCTACTTCGAGAAGCAGGGCCTCTCGGTGGTCATCGCGAACGGGGACACCTACCGCGCGGGCGCGAACGAGCAGATTCGCAAGCACGCCGAGAACCTCGATACGAAACTCATCACGCACGAGCAGGGCGGCGACCCGGCGGCGGTCATCTACGACGGCGTCGAGTACGCGAAGGCCCACGACATCGACGTCGTCCTCGGCGACACCGCCGGTCGCCTGCACACCTCCAACGACCTGATGGCCCAGTTGGAGAAGATAGACCGCGTTGTCTCGCCGGACATGACGCTGTTCGTCGACGAGGCAGTGGCCGGACAGGACGCCGTCGAACGCTCGAAGCAGTTCAACGACGCCGCGGAGATAGACGGCGCCATCCTGACGAAGGCTGACGCCGACTCCAACGGCGGCGCGGCCATCTCCATCGCCTACGTCACCGGGAAACCCATCCTCTTCCTCGGCGTCGGGCAGGGCTACGACGACATCGAGCGGTTCGACCCGCAACTGATGGTCGACCGCCTCCTCGGCGACGAGGAGTAGCCCGCCGCCCCCCTCCGTTTCCACTCGAACGAGGCCGCGTTCGGTCCCGACCGAAACCCCCCTGTTTCCACTCCAGACGGCCAGTTCACTCGACGGCGACGCCGACGCCGAGCGCCACCATCACGCCGCCGCCGAGCCAGTTTAACCCCGACGAAAAGCGCGAAGACTCCAGCGCGCGGCCGATTCGACCGGAACCGACCGCGACGACCGAGAGGTAGACGGCGGTCAGGCCGGCGTACGTCGCGCCGAGCAGCAGCATCCGCGCGTCCGCACCGGAACCGGTCCCCGCGAAGCCGGGGAGCAGGGAGAGAAAGAACAGCGCCACCTTCGGGTTGAGGGCGTTGACGAACACGCCGCGGCGGAAACTCCCCTCGGTGTCGACGTCGACGGTCGGGTCGAACTCGTCGTTTCGGAGCGCCGAGACGCCGAGGTAGACGAGATAGAGGGCGCCGGCGTACTTCACGACCCGGTAGGCCGTCGGCGCGGCGCGGAGGAGGGCGGCGAGGCCGAACGCCGCGGCCGCGGTGTGGACGAGCACGCCCGTCGAGATTCCGAGCGCCGACCGGACGCCGACGCCGCGGCCCTGCATCCCGCGGGCGAGGACGTACATCGTGTCCGGACCCGGCGTGAGGATGAGGGCGACGGCGGCCCCGCAGAACGCGAGGTACGTCGTCAGCGCCAGACCGGCGAACAGTTCGGGCATCGGTGGTCGGTGTGTCGGTGTCGTCCCGGCGACTAAAACTCCCCGTCACGGCGGCCCGACGCGTTAGGGCGATAGCTGGTTTCGCAGGTCGTCCCACTCGCCCGTCTCCGCGGCGCGTTCGACGTTCTCAGCGAGGATGTCGGCGAGTCGCGTGAAGTAGTGGGGCGTATGGCCCGACACGTGCGGCGTGAGGAGGACGTTCTCGAAGTCCCACAGCGGATGGTCCCGCGGGAGGGGTTCGGGGTCGGTCACGTCCAGCGCCGCCGCGCGGACGTGGTTGCGGCGAATCGCTCCGACGAGCGCGTCGGTGTCGACGACGCCGCCGCGGCCGACGTTCACCACCGCCGCGTCGTTCGGAAGCGCGTCCAGCGCGTCGGAGTCTATCAGTTTCTCCGTCGCGTCGGTCAGCGGGCAGGCGAGGACGAGATAGTCCGTCCGGACCAGGGCGGACTCCAACTCGTCGAACCCGACCACTTCGTCGGTCGGGCCGCCCTTCTCGGGCGTGTAGCGCGCGCCGACGGTGTCGACGCCGAACGGGTCCAGTCGCTCCACTATCGCCTGGCCGATGGCTCCGAGTCCGACCACGGTGACGGTCGACCCCTTCAGTTCGCCGAACGCCTGGAAGTGCCGCCATTCGCGGCGCTGCTGCCGGCGGATGCCCTCGTCGAGTCGCCGCGCGAGTATCAGCAGCCATCCGAGGACGTGCTCTGCGATGTTCGGACCGTGGACGCCCGAGGCGTTCGTCACCGCGACGCCGCGTTCGCGCAGTCGGTCGACGGGCAGGTGGTCGGTACCGGCGGACTGGGCGGCGAACAGGCGCAGGTCGTCGGCGGCCGCCAGTAGGTCGTCCGGGAGGGAGGTGCCGGTTATCACCTCGGCGTCGGCGGCTTCTTCGAGTCGCTCCGCCGACGTTTCGGGGTGGACGACCGTCGCGTCGGGGAGTCGCTCCCGGAGCGCGGTCGCGTACTCCGAGGGGGGAATGCCGTGCGCCGGGTCGCCGAGGACGAGTACTTTAGTCATCACTCGTGGCCTCGGGCGGTCGCGTGATAGCGTTTGGGCTGTTCGAGATGCGCAGACCGCTCGAACGCTCTATCGGCGTCGCCCCGCGCGACTGAGAACACCTCCGAGAACAACGGATAAAGCCTTTACACGGGCGGCGGCGTAGAGTAGGGCAATGGTACTCGACAATCTTGGGAGTTCCCTCCGCGGCAGTCTCGACAAACTGCAGGGGAAATCCCGGCTCGACGAGGACGACGTCGACGAAATCGTCCGGGAGATTCAGCGGTCGCTCCTCTCCGCGGACGTCGACGTGAGCCTCGTGATGGACCTCTCCTCGTCCATCGAAGACCGCGCGCTGCACGAGGAACCGCCGGGCGGCACGTCCGCGCGCGACCACGTCCTCAAAATCGTCTACGAGGAACTCGTCGACCTCATCGGCGAGTCGACAGACATCCCGCTGGAACCGCAGACCATCCTCCTCGCCGGCCTGCAGGGGTCGGGGAAGACGACCACCGCCGCCAAGATGGCGTGGTGGTTCTCCACGAAGGGACTGCGCCCCGCCGTCATCCAGACGGACACGTTCCGACCGGGCGCGTACGACCAGGCCAAGCAGATGTGCGAGCGGGCCGAGGTGGAGTTCTACGGTGACCCCGACGAGGAGGACCCCGTAAAAATCGCCCGCGAGGGGATGGAGGCCACCGAGGACGCCGACATCCACATCGTCGACACCGCGGGTCGACACGCCCTCGAAGACGCCCTCATCGACGAGATAGAGGAGATAGAGCGGCAGGTGAACCCTGACCGCTCCATGCTCGTCCTCGACGCGGCCATCGGGCAGGGGGCGAAAGACCAGGCCCGACAGTTCGACGACTCCATCGGCATCGACGGCGTCGTCATCACCAAATTGGACGGGACGGCGAAGGGCGGAGGGGCGCTGACCGCCGTCAACGAGACGGACTCCTCCATCGGCTTCCTCGGCACCGGCGAGACGGTGCAGGACATCGAGCGCTTCGAGCCGAACGGCTTCATCTCCCGGCTCCTCGGCATGGGCGACCTGAAGCAGTTGTCCGAACGGGTCGAGCGCGCGATGGCCGAGACTCAGGAGGGCGAGGACGACTGGGACCCCGAGGATATCATGAAGGGGTCGTTCACCCTCAAGGACATGCAAAAGCAGATGGAGGCGATGAACAAGATGGGGCCGCTCGACCAGGTGCTCGACATGATTCCGGGTCTCGGCGGCGGCTTCAAAGACCAACTCCCGGACGACGCGATGGACGTGACGCAGGACCGGATGCGCTCGTTCGACGTCATCATGGACTCGATGACCGAAGAGGAGTTGGAGAACCCCCGCATCGTCGGCGCCTCGCGCGTCCGCCGCATCGCCCGCGGGTCCGGCAAGGGCGAGGAGTTGGTGCAGGAACTGCTCGAACAGCACAAGATGATGGAACGGACGATAAAGCAGTTCCAGGGCATGGGCGACGGCGACATGCAGCGGATGATGAAGAAGCTCCAGAACCAGGGCGGCGGTGGCGGTGGCGGCGGACTCGGCGGCATGGGTCCGTTCGGCGACTGACTCGCGCACCGTCGACGCGCTCGGATTCCCTTCGCCGTTCTCCTCTGCGTTCTCTGACACCTCCCGGCCGCCGACCGACGGATAGGTCGGGGTTAAACACCGCTCGGCCTCTTCTCCGCACTCCAGACGACCGGACGCCCGCCGCGAGGACGGATCGGATTACGTTCTATCTACTAATGGTGGTGCCCGCACACTCCCGCACATGGACGTCGGAGACTGCGCCACTACCTGCCGGAACATCCTCGACGAGGTGTCCCGCGCCGTCGTCGCCGACCGCGCGGTTCTGCGGTCGATACTGTTGGGCTACCTCTCGCGGGGGCACGTCCTGTTGGAGGACGTCCCCGGGACGGGCAAGACGCTCACCGCGCGGTCGTTCGCCACCGCGCTGGGCCTCTCCGTCTCGCGCGTGCAGTTCACGCCCGACCTGCTCCCTTCGGACGTGACGGGCACGCACGTGTTCAACGAGCGGACCCGCGAGTTCGAGTTCCAGAAGGGGCCGCTGTTCGCCAACGTCGTGTTGGCCGACGAGATAAACCGCGCCTCGCCGAAGACGCAGGCCGCTCTCCTCGAAGCGATGGAGGAGGGGCAGGTCACCGTCGACGGCGACACGCACCCCCTACCGGACCCGTTCTTCGTCATCGCCACGCAGAACCCCGTCGAACAGGAGGGGACGTTCGAGTTACCCGAGGCGCAGAAGGACCGCTTCGTCGTGAAGACCAGCCTCGGCTTCCCGGACGAGGCGGGCGAACTCGAACTCATCAACCGGCGCGCGGAGCGCCACCAGCAGTCGCCGTCGGCCTCGCGCGTCTGCGACGAGCGCACGGCGACCGAGATTCGGAACGCCCCCGAACGGGTGCACGTCGAACCCGACGTGCGGCAGTACCTCGTCGACGTCGCCCGCGCGACTCGCGAGGACCGCCGCGTCCGCGAGGGCGTCTCGCCGCGCGCCACGCAGCGACTGTTCGAGGCGGCGCGCGCCCTCGCCGCGATTCAGAGCCGGGGGTTCGTGACGCCCGACGACGTGAACGCCGTCTCGAAACCCGTGCTGGCCCACAGACTCATCCTGACGCCCGACGCGCGCGTCGGGCAGGTGGACTCGCGGGACGTCGTCGACGACATCCTCGACGACCTCACGGTTCCCTCGGTGGACGTGCGGCAGCGGGCTTGAGGGAGTCGCGAGTAGCTTACTTCCCACGAAGTCAGAGCTGAAACGGCTACTCGGTAGAGACGTGCCCACCCACCTTTTGCCGAGGGCTGGCGGAGCCAGCCCTCGGCAAAAGCTGGACCATCGCCAGAAATCTTCGATTTCTGGCTGTTCAGCCAGAACGCTGCGCGTTCTGGCGACAAAAGCACTCCTCCCTCGCCTCAGGCGGCTTCGCCGCCTTCCGCTCGGTCGTCGGCCGCTCGCTCACTCCGTTCGCTCGCGGTGAGTGGCTCCCCTGTTCGGAGCGATTCCACTTCCCTACCAAAATACGCCGAGGACGACGGCCCCGGAGTTTCGGTACGACGCCGAATCAGTTCGACAGCGCCACCAGCGACGCGACGGCGGCGCACAGGAGCAACAGCAGGCCGAGGAGCGGCACGTCGGTGACGCCCATCCCGCGGACGCCGAGCGTCGCCGCGACGACGAGCGCGCCGTAGCCCGCGGTGGCGGCGGTGCGGCCGACCTCGACGGACCACGTCCGGGCCGCGACGCCGACCTGCGCGCCGAGGGAGACGGCTCGTTCGCCGGCGTCCCACGCGACGACGGCGGCGACCATCGCGGCGAGCAGCGGCGTCGCGCCCGCATCCGTCAGGAGGCCGGCGAGGACGACGGCGACGGTGAGGGCGGCGGCCCCGACGGTCACGAGTGCGCTCGCCCGATTCGACCGGAGGGGGGCGACGCCCGCACCGACGAGGCTGACGCCGGCGACACCCGCGCCGGCTACGAGTCGCTCCGGGAGCGTCGCGGTCCCCGTGGCCGCGGCACCGACGCCCGCGACGACGGCGCCCGCGCCCGCCAGCAGCAGCAGTCCGCCCACGAGGGGGTGACCGCGGCGGCGGACGCCGGCGGCCGCGACGAGACCCGCGACGCCGAGGAGCGAGAGACCGAGGCCGGCGACGGGAACGTCGGCGACGGCGAGGAGTCCCCCGGTCGCCGCTCCGGTCGGCGCGCCCGTGACGACGACTACGACGACGACGGCCGCGAGAACGGCGAGCGCGCCGCCGGGCCGGGTCGGGTGCGCGACGTGCCGCTTAGGCGTCGACGCCGTTCTCGCTCCCGACCCCCGGCCGGTTCGTCGGCTCACGCGAATCCCTCCCGCGCCCGGACGAGTTCCGGACCGAGCGGATCCGCGGGGTCCCAGTCGACGACCCGAACCTCCGCGCCCCGCAGGCGCCGGATTCGCTCGTCGCGTTCGACCGTCGCCAAGCGCCCGCCCTGCGTCTCCGTCGTCGTCGGGTCCGGCGAGACGACGGTGACGGCGGTGCCGCGCCGCTCCAGTTCGAGGGCGAACGTCGTCACCGCCTCGTCGGCGAGGGGGGAGAACAGCACGACTTGCGTCCCCGGGTCGAGGCGACGCCGCAACTGCTCTAGCTGTCCGTCGGCGCCCCAGTCGGCGTCCGGGGCGGGCGGGACGGTGGAGAAAGCGGGGTGGCTTCCCATCCGGCGGCGGGCCTCCGCGAGGTGGTCGCTCCCGGTCCGCGGCGGGAGCCAGCAGGCCTGCCGCCCGACGGCCGCGAGACCGACCGGATTCCGCGTGTCCGCCAGTGCGGTCAGCACCTGTGCCATCCCCTCGCGGCCGCAGGCGACGGCGTGCGGTTCGTCCTCGTCGGCCGCGCGGTACGCCGAGGGGCGCGCGTCGAGACAGAGGACGACCGATGCGAGTCGCTCTTCCCGGAACTCGATGGTGGTGAGTTCGCCCGTCTTCGCCCGCCGCCGCCAGTCGATGCGCGAGAGGGGGTCCCCGGAGCGGTACTCGCGCGTCTGGTGGAACTCGGTGCCGGCGCCGCCCTCGTCGGTGACGACGGACCCGCTTCCGTGCATCGTCTGTTTCCGGAGGGGCACCTCGGGCACCGTCGCGGCGCACTCAATAGCGGTGTCCTCGCGGACGGTCGTCTCGACTTCGTGCGCGCCGGCCGCGTCGCGGACGATGGCCGTCGCGGGGTCGAACTGGTGGCGGCCGTGTTCGGCGTGGACGGCGTAGGAGAACTCCGTCGTCGCGCCGGGACGCAGAAACGCCGCGTGCCGGGGCGTCCCCTCGCTCACGGTGAGCATCGGCGGGACGCCGTCGACGAGGCGGAGGTCCGTCAGCGTCGAGGACCCGACGTTTCGAACTCGGACGGTCACACTCACGTCCTCGCCCGCCGCGGCGTCGCGCGGTTCGACCGTCCGCGTCAGGTCGAGGTCGACCGACGGCGGCGAGGTGAGCCACGGGTACGCCGCGTACCCCGCGCCGACGGCGCCGAGGAGGAGGACGAGAGGGTCCTTCGCGAGGAGGCCGACGGCCGTCGCGAACAGGGCGACGGCGACGACGCCGCGCCACCGGCGGGTCCGACGGACCGTCGTCACCGCCGGCCCCCGTCGGTCGCGGCTCTCGGTCCGTCTTCGGGGCCGCTCCGTTCGTCCGCGGCGCCTTCGATTCGACACACCTCGTCCGCCGCGCGCTCGGCCCCCCGCCGGAACCCCGGCCCCGAGAACGGACCGAGCAGGCGGTCGGTCAGCGACGTCCGTCCGTTCTCGGCGAGGAACGCGGCCGCCGCGTCGTCGTCGGTCCAGTCCCCGGCGTCGACGCGCGTCGCCGCCCGTTCGCGCGCGACGCCGTCGCGGTACATCACCGACCGGACCGCGGCCTCGCGGACCCGTTCGCGGACGGCTTCTCGCTCCCCGCCGCGGCCGACCCGGTTCCGCGACTCGCCTCCGACCGCGCGGTCGAACTTGACGCCGGGGTGCGCGGCGTTCTGGACGGTCTCCGGTTCGGGCGGCGTCGTCCGATTCACGCCGTCGGCGCCGCGGAGGACGAGAACGGCGACGACGACCAGCAGGGCCACCGACGCGACGCCCGCCGCGAGCACGTAGTCGTTGCCGGCGAGTGCAACGAGCGCCGCCGCCGCGTCGTCGGGGGCGCCGTTCGGAAGCGCGACGAGTGCGAGCGCACCCGCCGCTCCGACGGCGCCGAGCGTCCCGACGAGGAGCCGTCCCGCGCGACTCACCGTCCCAGTCCTCCCGGCGTTCGACTCTCCTCGAACTGCGAGAGGCCCTCCTCCATCCGTCGGACGCGTTCGTCCGTCACCTCGCGTCCGCCGTACCTGACCTCCTCGAAGACCCGTCTGAGGCGCTCGACGCCCTCGGGGTCGAAGCCGCTCTCGACGGCGGCGGAGGCGCACTCTTCGGGGGTTCGCCGCCACGGGTCCTCCACGTCGGCCGCGGCGAGGACGGATACCCACGCGCGTTCGACGGCGTTCTGCGGTTCGAGTTCCGGCGCGCCGGTCGGTCCCCGTGGGTCGGCGTCGCCTCCGAGGCGTCGAACGAGTCCGTCGCCGTAGCGCGCCAACAGCACCGCGACGCCGAGCAGGACCGCCAGCGCGACGAACAGCGGGAGGAACGTCTCTAGGAAGTCGATAAAGACGTCGAGCCACTCCTGCGCCGGTTCGGTGACCTGCGAGTCGTCGGA
Source organism: Halogeometricum sp. S1BR25-6 (assembly GCF_031624495.1). Taxonomy (NCBI): domain Archaea; kingdom Methanobacteriati; phylum Methanobacteriota; class Halobacteria; order Halobacteriales; family Haloferacaceae; genus Halogeometricum; species Halogeometricum salsisoli. The sequence continues at coordinate 249,985 of NZ_JAMQOP010000001.1, forward strand.
CTGCGACTGGGATTGAGATTGAGATTGAGACTGCGATTGAGACTGCGACTGCGATTGTGACTGGGATTGCGATTGGGACTGCGACTGTCGCTCCTCCTCGGATGCGTCGACGCGAGGTTGCGCCTCGCCGTCGCCGTCCACCGACCGCTGGACCGCCGCTTCAGACCCTTGGCCGGTCATCGCGCGCTTGAGGTCGCCCGCGGTGTCGGGGCTGATGGGGACGGTGTCGTAGTCGAGGTCGACCACCTCGTCGGGGTTGGTCGACAGCGACGTTTCGAGCGTCGTCGACGCGACGCCGACCGATGCGATACAGGACAGAACGACGAGAACGGCTGCGACTGTGCGTAGGTTCATCTCTCGGGGTGCGCGGTGGCGGTGACGGCTCGCGGCCGACGGGGCGTCTGCGTCTCCGAGGCCCGGGTCCCGCCGTCCGCGAATGCTGATTTCGCGTGGATAGCCGACTCGCGCGTCCGCGGTAAGGCACTTGTGACGCTTCCAGCTGAAACGCTCGCGTTAGCCGCCGCTTAGCGTGAAACCGTCCGAAACTGTTCGGACCGGCTAGAGGGGAGCGCGGCGCGGAGAGCGACCCCGCGGACCGCGCGCCGGTCGGCGGTGGCACGTCGTGACACGTCCGACTTTTTAGCCCCGCGCTCGTCGCCCCCTGTATGACCATCCGCGACGCGGCCGTGGAGGCGTACCGCGAAGCCCTCCCGGCACTCGTCGCGAGCCTCGTCGGGGGTCTCATCGCCGGCGTCGTTCTGACGGGGATGCGCGCCGAACTCCGCGAGGTGCCCGGACTGCTCGTTCTCGTTCCCGCTCTCCTCGCCACGCGCGGGAACGTCTACGGATCGCTCGGCGCGCGCATCGCCACCGCCCTCCACCAGGGGCTTATCGAACCCCGCGTCACCGCCGGGGACCGTCGCCTGCGCGCCGCCGCGGCCGCGGCGCTCGGAAACGGCCTCCTCGCCTCCGCGTTCGCCGCCGTCGCCGCCTTCCTCGTGCTCACGGTGCTCGGCGCACAGGTCGCGCCCGTCGGCGTCCTCGTCGCCATCGCCGTCCTCGCGGGTCTCTTATCCGGAGTCGTCCTCGTCGCCGTCGTCGTCAGCGTCGTCTTCGCGGGCTACCGCCGCGGGCACAACCCCGACACGCTCGTCGGCCCCATCGTGACGACGACGGGCGACGTGTTCGGCGTCCTCTTCCTGCTCGTCGCCGTTCGCACCGTTCTCGCCGTCGTGGAGGTGCTCTGAGTGGCCACCGAGTGGACCGTCCGCGACATCACGCGGGCGATGCTGCCCGTCCTCCTGGCGCTGACGCTCGTGGAACTCGGGAGCGGACTCGTCCTCGGGAGCTTCGAGTCCCAACTGTACCGATACCCGACGCTCCTCGCCCTCGTTCCCGTCACCATCGGCACCGCTGGAAATCTGGGGAGTATCCTCGCGGCGCGGCTCTCAACCGCATTCCACCTCGGGACGCTCTCGTTCGACCCGACGGACGAGGAACTCGCGGGCAACGCCCTCGCCACCGTCGCCCTCTCGGTCACCGTCTTCCCCGTCGTCGGCGTGGGCGCGTGGCTCCTCACCTCGTTGGTCGGGGGGACGGCGCTCCCCGTCCGGACCGTGCTCACGGTGTCGCTCGCCTCGGGCGTCGTCCTCGCCGTCCTCGCCGTCGTCGTCACGCTGGCGGCGACGTACGCGGCCTACCGGTTCGAACTCGACCCCGACGACGTGGTCATCCCGCTGGTGACGAACTCCTGCGACGTGCTCGGCGTCCTGGTGCTGTTCGCGTCGATACAGGTGTTCGTGTAGCTCGTTTCGTCAGTATTCGAAATTGGACTATCACGCGAGCACAGCTGTCTCGGGGTTTATTATTCGTGGAATAACCACGTGGTAACGTGTCACAAAAGATAGATACGGGGCGGCTCGACAGGCGTGGCGCGCTCAAGGCCAGCGGTTCGCTCTTCGCCGGACTCGCGGTCGGGAGCGTTCCGACCGCGGCGACGGACGACGGTCGGTTCCTGCTGAAACCGAAATCGAACGCCGGACTCGGCGGACTGACCGTCGAGGAAGAGCTCCCGGCGCTCGAGTACGTCGCGGTCAGCGGTTCGGAGCGGGAGGCGAAGAAGCGGTCCACGGCCTACGTGCCGGACCCGACGCTGGAACCGACGCGTCCGACCGTCGAGACGCCCTCACTGCGGGGGGCGGTCGAGGCGCGGGACGAACCGCTCCTACGACCTCCAGTGGGACAAACAGGACCTCGACGTGCCGGAGGCGCAGAACGTGACGCGCGGCGAAGGCGTCCGCGTCTCCGTCGTCGACTCCGGCATCGCGGCGGACCACCCCGACATAGACGGCGTGAACCTCGACCTCTCGAAGAACTTCAGCGGCGACGGTCTCGGCGTCGGCGGCCCGTACGGCGGCTACCACGGCACCCACGTCTCCGGTATCGTCGCCGCGACGGACACGAACGACCTCGGCGTCGTCGGCACCGCGCCGGGCGCCGAGTTGGTCGACTGCCGCGTCTTCTCGCACGGGGGCGGGGCGCCCTTCTCGGTGGTCCTCGCCGCGCTCCTCCACAACGTCGAGGTGGACTCGGACGTGACCAACGTGAGCCTCGGCGCGTACTCGCCGCGGAGCGACTACGTGGACGACGGACGGTTCGGACGCTTCTACGGGCGACTCCTCAACCGCACGCTGACACACGCCAAGCGGGAGGGAACGCTGGTCGTAATGTCGGCGGGGAACAGCGGCGCCGACCTGCAGCGCGACAAGCGGTGGCTCAGCCTGCCGAACGAGGGCGCACAGGGTCTCAGCGTCGCCGCAACCGGCCCCGTCGGGTTCGGGTGGGGCGCGGAGGGGAGGCGGGAACCGTACCGGAGTCCGGCGTTCTACACGAACTACGGAACGAACGCCATCGACCTCGCGGCGCCCGGCGGCGACGCCGACCGGTCGACCATCGGAACCGGCGTCCCGTGGCACCGCGACCTGGTCTTGAGCACCGTGGCGACGTTCGAACGGGGCGCGGACGGCGAGATAACCGGCGACCCCACCTACGGATGGGACTGGGCCGCCGGCACCTCGATGGCGGCGCCGAACGTCTCCGGGGCCGCCGCGTTGGTGCAGGCGAACAACCCCGAGTTCGGCCCGGAACGGGTGGAATCGGCGCTCACACGGGCCGCGGAGGTGCCAGAGGGATACGACAAGTCCTACTACGGATCCGGCTATCTGAACGTCGTCGACGCCCTGTGACCGCGCCGCGTCCGCCGGTTACCCCGACGCGTAGAAGTAGCCGGCGACGAGGGCGACGACGGCTTCGGCGACTTTCGAGGCGATGGCCATCGGATTCGTCGGCCCGCCCATGGCGACGTAGGCGACGATTGTCAGGACGGCGTAGCCGGCGGCGACGAGGTGAAGCGCGCGCCGCCAGTAGCGGGTGAAAAACAGGCCGACGCCGACGAGCCACCCCAGCGCGTTCAGGTAGAACAAAACGCCCGTCGTCGGGTCGAACCCCATGACCGTCGGGGCGAGGTACAGGTGGATGACCGCGGAGACGAGGGCGGCGACGACGCCGAGGTACGCGAGGTTGTTCGATGGAAGGCTCAACAGCGAGGACCCGGAGGCGGCAGTCGATTGACTGGCCATACTCCCAGTAGCGCGGCCGGGGTGCAAATACCTTGACAGATTCGCCGCCGTTGGTAGTTCCGCTCTCTCTAGGGTTTGCTCGTCTCCCGTCCTCGCCCGTCCGTCGTCGGACGCCGACCGACGCCGATTAGGCCCGGCGTTCCCTACCGTCGTCCGTGCAGTCTGCCGGCTTCTTCGCCGAACTCTGGCCCGTCGCCGTCGAGGTTGCTCCCCGCGTCGCCCGCATCTCGGTACTGATCGCCGTCCCCAGAACTCGGAGAGTTCTGGGCTCGGAAATCGCTACGCGATTTCCGACCGTCGGCGTCTTCGTCGCCAACCTCGCCGTCGGGTTCGGCCTCGTCCGGTACGTCGCGGGCCTCTCGAAGTACCTCACCCGGCCCGCCAACCTCCCGGACGAAGCGGGAACGGCGATTATAACGACCGCTGCCTCCCCGACCGCAGGCTACGGCATGCTCGCGGAGTTCCGCGAGTCCGGGTGACTGGACGACACCGCCACCCTCGTCGCCGTCACGATAAACACGTTTTTCGGCTTCGTCCAGCACATCTTCACCCCATTTAGAGCGATGTCCTCTATCTTGATGTTCACCACTTCACTGCATCTCATACCGAACTTGAGCAGCAGGACTACCGCTTGGTCCCTCATGTGGTAGATACCGTCGACCGCCTCTCGCACCTCTTCGACGGGAATTTTCGGCGGATCCGGTGGTGGGACGTCGTAGGTTCGACTTGGTGAGCGCCAGCTCAAACGAGTTGAGCTCGTTGTACTTAGCAGGGAGCGACGGCTCTGCCTGCCAGTATCGTATATCCGGTTGAGATAGCGGAACTTAGTCTTGACAGTCTCTGCAGAATTCGACTGTCCTCCGGACTGGTCGCGTGTAACAGTCACGGGATGAATTCACGAGCCTGTGACTCGTTTGGACGGGCAGGATGACGGTAGCCGACGATCCACCACCGATGGTCATTTGCTTACTCACCCTCGAATAATGACTGTGGCTTCCGTGGTCGTCGCACTCCAGTCACAGCCGAGCGCGCTCCTCCCAGTCGTGGCCGAGGTGCTTCCCCGAGTCGCGCGGATAGCGCTGTTCATCGCCTTCGGAGTGTTCCTCGCGAACCTCGCCGTCGGGTTCGGTCTGGTTGAGCGAGTCGCTGGACTCTCGCGCTTTCTCACCGGTCCCGCAAATCTCCCGGACGAAGTCGGAACGGCCATCCTCACAACGGCTGCCTCCACGACTGCAGGCTACGGGATGCTTGCCGAGTTCCGCGAATCGGGGACGCTAGACGACAAAGCGACGCTCGTAGCCGTCACCATCAACACGTTCTTCGGCTTTGTGCAGCACATTTTCACGTTTTACCTGCCAGTTCTTCTTCCGATACTCGGCCTTCGAGTGGGACTCCTGTATGTCGGCTCGCGGGCGCTCGTCGCTCTCTGTATCACGTTCACTGGCGTCTTCGCCGGAGCACTACTGCTCTCTCCCGCGAACGTCGACCAGTCAACGACCACCGCGGCCGACGGCGGCGCACAGGAGAGGGGTTCCGACACTCCCCGAGAGGTCGTCCACAACGCTTGGGACCGCACGCTCCCGAAGCTCCGGCGTATCGTTCCCCGGCTCGCCGTCGTCTATACTCTCGTCGTCGTCCTCACCCGGACAACGGATCTGACGGCGCTCACCGAGGTCGCGGATCCGCTCGCGACTATCGTCGGACTCCCGGGTGCGGCGATTCCTGTCATCGCCGTCTTCGCGCTGGACACCACGGCTGGAGCCGCGACCATCGCTCCGCTGGTCGGGGTGGACTTCACCGCTCGGCAGGCCGTGGCAACGATGCTCATCGGTGGTATCGTCTCTTTCGCGGTTTCAACGTTCAAGCGGTCCATTCCATTCCAGTACGGTATTTGGGGCCCCCGCTTTGGGTCCAAAGTAGTCGCCGTCAATACGGCGCTGAAGATAGTGTGGATTGGAGCAGCGGTCGCTACTCTATTATGGATACCCTCTCCGCTATGAACTCAATCGCTCTCCAGCTACCGTAGCTGGTACACACCGTGTCTGCTGAACTCTTTAGAGTGTGATAGAAATAGCGTGCTGAATACAGAGGGGTGAGTTCAGCACGGCTTCGACAAACGATCAGCAACCGAAGGATTCAACGGAGTCTCGAAAATCAGACCGTCGCCCGATAGTACGTGGATAGGCCGTCTTGCCCTCGCTCGGTCCGCCGACGCTTCTCGACGAGACCAACGTCGTTCGAGATGAACCGCCGTGGGGCGCTGAAATCGCTCGCTACGGCGGGCCTCCTCGTCGGTGAGCCTTCGACGCCGAGACGACCACGACGGTCTGACTACGTCTTCGTATCGCGGCCGGGAACGACAGTGATTCGGAACGAGAGCGGTTTCTATTCGTCGACGAACGCCGTGTCGAAGTGTTCCACCCGACTATCACGCCATAATCCGCCCGTCTTCATCGCGGTCCCCGCTCCCGACGGGTACGCACTAGGTCGGTCTGTTCGCCCTCACGTCCCACCCGAAGGTGTACTCCTGGACATTCCCATCGCCGTTCAGCATCCGGTATTCCACTCTTACCTTACCGAACGACAGTGAGTAGCTCTCTATCGGTCCAGCGTCGACCATGCCGTTGTTGTCGAACGTGAGGACCTCGACGTCCTCTAGTGTCACGGTGTAGACGTCGGCTTCGGGACCGTCAGTCGCTCGCGTGAGCGAGAGCACCGCCTCGGGGCGGTGTGCACCCGTCACGGCCAGTTCCAGCAACTGCGGTGTCGCCCTGTCGATGCCCTTCGTGAGGACCAGCGAGTCGAATTGGGCAGCGCCCGTCGCCCGTCCTGTGCCGCGACTGCTCGCTCTCGATACACCCCAGCTGAACGAGAGTACCTCGATCTCGTTTTCGTGGCCCGCGGTCTGCGATTCGCCCTGGATATCAGGGATCTTCAGATACAGTCCGGATGGGGGGGTCCCGGATTGTAACGCCCCTGTAGCCACGCTGTCACGGTTGTGGGCACCCAGTGGGAACCCTCCCACTCCCCCGGCTATCGATCCGGCCGCCATACCGCCCATAAAATGTCTCCGACTTGTCAAGAATTCGTCCATCGCCTACTGTACGTTACCAATTAACATATAGCTTGCTAGCCCCCTATACGGACGGATCCGTCGAACGACGGACGTCCACGCCGACGAAAATTCTGGCGTATTCGGCGTGGAGTGAATGCCGACAGTAACACCACGTCCTGTCGAAGCGAGTCCTACTACCCCGTACAAGAACCCAAACGTGGATGGCGTCGGTATTCGATCGTTTCTCGTACGTGACAGGACCTTGCCACTTCGCCCAAGTGAAAGATTCGCGCGCTGTATTCAGTACAGCCTCAAAAATATATCTGCTTATGAGGCCTCGGCGGAACCGCTATGACCCGTCTGACTTCTCTCAGAATTCAATTGTAGATTCCAGTTCTACCTTCTACGCGCCCGTGCTGATTCCCATCCTCGGCCTCCTGTACGTCGGCGCCCGCGCGGCCGTCTCGCTGGCCATCACGCTCACCGGCGTCCTCGCAGGCGCGGTGTTGCTGTCGGAGGGGCGTGTTCGCTCCTCGTCCGCCGCCGAGGTGGACACGACGGACGCCGCGGAGACCGACGGCGGCGCGGCCGCCTTCGACGACGGCCCGGGGACGACTCGCGGCGTCGTCCGCGAGGCGGCCGAGAAGACGTGGCCGAAACTGACCCGCCTCGTCCCGCGTCTGGCCGTCGTCTACCTCCTCGTTACCCTCCTCGTGGAGACGGTGAATCTCCGCGAGTTCACCGCCGTCGCCGAACCCCTCACGACGCTCCTCGGTCTGCCCGGCGCGGCGGTGCCCGTCATCGCCGTGCTCGCCTTCGACACCACCGTCGGCGCGGCGACCATCGCGCCCCTCGTCGGCGAGGCGTTCACCCCGCGGACCGCGGTGGCGACGATGCTCGTCGGCGGCATCGTCTCCTTCGCCGTCTCGACGTTCAAACGCTCCATTCCGTTTCAGTACGGCATCTGGGGGGCGCGCTTCGGGTCGAAGGTCGTCGCGTCAACACGGCGCTGAAAGTCGTCTTCATCGGAGTCGCGCTGGTCGTCCTGCTCGCACCTAAAGTGAGTATATCTCCGCGTCGCTCGTATCTCGACGCCCATGACAGAGATTCGACGCTGTCCCGACTGCGGCGTGACGATGGAGTCGATGAAACTACAGACCGCCGAGGGCTTCTCGCTGCATCTCGTGACGAACGAGCGGAAGAAGGGGTTCCTCGGCGGATTCGGTCTGAGGGAGAAACTCGAACCGACCGCGTACGTCTGTCCGGAGTGCGGGTTGATTCGCTCGTACGCCGAACGCGACGAGTCGGAGTGAATCGCTCCTTCGCCGCTACTCGCGTTCGTCGGGCCGGACTGGTTTACCGTCTTCCGTCGGCGGCGCGACGTGATCGACGAACTCGTCAATGCTCGGGTTCTCGACGGTGACGTGCACCTCGATGTCGCCCAGTTCGTCGGGGTTGCCGACGGAGAAGTTGACGACGCCCTTGAACGCCGCCTGCTTTTTCAGCGCGAAGGAGAAGCCCGACTCGTCGCCGCGCTTGGTGAACTCCCGCCGGGCCGTGTCGAGGATGGCCTGTTCGTGCAGTTTCTCGGAGAACTGTTCGAGCGAGTGCGTCTCGCCGACTATCCGGCCGGCCTCTCGTTCGAACTCCACGTTCGGGAAGATGTTGCGAACGGCGTCCTCGACGCGGTCGGTCACCTCCGTGTCGCGCACCGGGACGACGATGCGCGCGTGAGCGCTGTAGATCACGTCCGACCCTCCGCTTCGGTCTCGACTCCGGCCTCACCGCCGTCCGCGTCGCCGGTGTCCGACCCCTTCTCGCTTCTATCCTCTTCGAGAAGTGCGCGGATTCGCTCGCGGAACCGTTCGAGCGAGTCGGTGTTGTCGACGACGACGTCCGCGCGGTCCATCACCTCGCCCATGCCGAAGCCGAGTTCGCGCTCCTCCCGGTCGCGCAGGGCCTCGCGGTCCACGTCGCTGTCGTCGCGGCCGCGGTCCGAGAGGCGTTCGGCGCGGACCTCGAACGGCGCTTCGACGCTCACGAGGACGAACGCCTCCCCGAACGCCTCGCGAAATCGGTCGAGTTCGTGCTCCGAGCGGAGGCCGTCGACGAGCACCACGTCGCTCGATTCGAGTTCCACCTCGACGAGCGGTAGCGAGCGCTCGGCGATGGCGGCCGGCCCCTCCTCCTCGCGGAGCGCCGTCGCTATCTCACCGTGGTGCTCGGCGGGTTCGAGGCCCCGCTCCCGGCACTCCGAGCGAATCACGTCGCCCATGGTCACGACCGGGACCCCGGCGTCTCGGGCGACCGACGCGGCCTCTCCCTTCCCGCTTCCGGGGAGTCCGACGGTTCCGATGACCTTCATCGTCGCTCGTTTCTCGTCTGCCGGACTTAGGGCTGCCGTTCGTTCCGTCTCGCGTTTCGCCGCGGTCCCACCGTCTCGGGGCTTCGGCCGACCGTCCGACGCTATCACGCGAACAGACCGAGTTCTACTAGGAGGACGAGTACGAGGGTAACAGACGCCTGCGCGACCGGCGCCCCCAACAGCGCCGCGGCGGCCAACGGTCGCGAGACGCTCCCGGCGACGACGTACGCGGCCGCGAGTGCGACCACGAACCAGAGAAACATCCCGAGGTCGTACAGCACCATCTCCTGACCGGTCAGCTCGCGCGGGAGCAGGTAGCTCACCGCGACCACGTAGACGCCGAGGACGCCGAGTCCGGACCCGGCGACACCCCACCCGAGGAGGCCTAGTATTCGCTTCGACGACGCCTCCCGGACGCGGAGATAACAGAGCGTCGCGACGACCGGTGCGGTTACCAGAATCGGACCCGGTCCCGCGCGGAACGCAATCGACTGGTCGATCGCGTGCAGGAGCAGTCCCACCAGTAACGCCGCGGCGGCGGGGAGTAACGACGTGCGCGGATGCGCGTGCCGACCGAGAGTCCTCGACACGTCTCCTCTCACGGCGGTGGCGGGGATAAGCGTACGTGGAGAGCGAGGCTTTTCCGGGTCGGCGTCCTCCTCTCGGTTATGCGAGACCGTTCTCTGGTGGTGCGTGCGCTGTGGTTCCTGCTCGTCGGCTGGTGGGCGACGCCGGTCGTCGTCAACGCCGCGTGGGCGCTGAACGCCACCGTAATTCTCCTCCCCCTCGGCATCAAGGTCATCAACGTCGTCCCGACCGTCCTGACGCTGAAGGAACCCCGCTCGCTGTCGGTGCCCGAATCCGCGCGCGGCCAGCGCTCGCTTTTCGTCCGCGCCGTCTACTTCGTCCTCGTCGGCTGGTGGCTCAGTTTCTTCTGGGCGAACCTCGCGGCGTTCCTCGCGATAACGGTCGTCGGCCTACCCGTCGCTTACTGGATGCTCAACCGCCTGCCGTTCGTCACGTCGCTGTACCGCTTCCACGGCTAACTCGGACGGAACCCGCATCGCTTTTGAACGGTCGGCTGATTAATCGAGAGGAGGGCGCGTAGCTCAGTTGGACAGAGCGTCGGACTTCTAATCCGATGGCCGCGGGTTCGAATCCCGTCGCGCTCGCTCCCTTCGGTCGCTCGCGCGACGACCCTCCGCTCACTGCGTTCGCGGAGGTCCCGTCGCGCTCTTTTCGATATTCAACTGCCGTGTCTGGTGAGAACCCGTCTACCGAATCTCCAACTCCCGCCCGCATTCGGGGCACTCTTCGTCGACTATTGTCACCTGCGCGTCGCAGTCCGGACAGAACTCGCGGTAGCACGCGCGGTCGCCCATACCGTCGGCTACGCACGCGACTCTGTTGTACGTTACCCCGTTTCACTAACGCACGAGACGCGCCGCTCTCGGATTCGCGTCGAAAGAAATCGGAGTCGATTCGGCCTGCGGCCGACGGTTGCGCGGCGATGCGAGGCTGGTCTGGGGAGTGGGTGGTGTAAGGCGTGCTGCGGGAGCTTACATCGCTCCGCCCATGCCGCCCATGCCGCCCATACCGCCCATGCCGCCGCCCATTCCGCCGCCGCCGGGCGGCATCTCGTCGTCGCCGTCGTCGTCGCCGACCTGACCGCCGGAGAGGTCGCCCGCGGCGATGACGTCGTCGATGCGGAGGATCATCACGGCCGCCTCGGTGGCGGACTCGATGGCCTGCGTCTTCACGCGGAGGGGTTCGACGACGCCCTCCTCCTCCATGTCGATGACTTCGCCCGTGTAGGCGTCGAGACCGGCGCCGAACTCGCCGCCGTCGTGGCGGGCGCGCAGGTCGACCAGCGAGTCGATGGGGTCGAGACCGGCGTTCTCGGCCAGCGTGCGCGGGATGACGTCGAGCGCCTCTGCGAACGCCTCGACCGCGAGCTGTTCGCGGCCGCCGACGGAGTCGGCGAACTCGCGGAGCTGCAGGGAGAGTTCGGTCTCGGGGGCGCCGCCGCCGGGCAGGACCGTCCCGTCGTCGAGCGTCGTTTTGACGACGCCGAGGGCGTCCACGATGGCGCGCTCGAGTTCGTCGACGACGTGGTCGGTGCCGCCGCGGAGGATGAGCGTGACGGACTTGGCGTCGTCGACGTCCTCGACGAAGATGCGCTCGTCGCCGCCGATGTCCTTCTGACCGACGGAGCCGGCGAAGCCGAGGTCGGACTCCTCGATGTCGTCGAGCGAGCCGACGACGCTGCCGCCCGTCGAGCGGGCGAGGCGCTTGAGGTCCGAGGACTTCGCGCGGCGGATTGCCAGGATGCCCTCCTGCGCGAGGTAGTGCTGCGCCATGTCGTCGATGCCGTCACCGACGAAGACGACGTCGGTGCCGACGTCGACGAGCTGGTCGACCATCTCCTTCAGCTGTTTCTCCTCTTGGTCGAGGAACTGCTGAAGCTGGTCGGGGTCGGTGACGTTGACTTCGGCGTCGATTTCGGTCTCGCGGACTTCGAGGGCGCCGTCGAACAGCGCGACGTTGGCGTCCTCGACCATGTAGGGCATGTTCTCGTCGACGCGCTCTTTGTCGACGATGACGCCCTCGACGAGCTCCGAGTTGTCGATGGAGCCGCCGACGACCTTCTCGATGGAGACGTTGTCCGTGTCGACGTTGTCCTCGTCGGCGACGGCCAGCACGGCGTCGACGACGAGTTCGGCGAGGAGGTCCTTCGCGGACTCCGCGCCCTTGCCCGTCATCGCCGTGGAGGCGATTTTGACGAGCGTCTCGCGGTCGTCCTTGGAGACGTCGATGGCCTCGTTCTCGAGTACTTCCTTGGCCTTCTCGGCGGCCTGGCGGAAGCCCTGCGCGATGGTGGTCGCGTGGACGTCCTGTTCGATGAGTTCCTCGGCCTGGTCGAGCAGTTCGCCGGCGATGACGACGGCGGTCGTCGTACCGTCTCCGACCTCGTCCTCCTGCGTCTCGGAGACTTCGACGATCATGTTCGCCGCCGGGTGGTCGATGTCCATCTCCTTGAGGATCGTTACGCCGTCGTTCGTGACGACGACCTCGCCGGAGTTGTCGACCAGCATCTTGTCCATACCCTTCGGACCCAGCGTGGTCCGGACGGACTCGGCCACGGCCTTACCGGCCGAGATGTTCATCGATTGCGCGTCCTTCCCCTGTGTGCGCTGGGAGTCGTCGCCCAGAATGATCATGGGCTGTCCCTGCTGCATTCGCTGAGACATATTCAGCCGATTGGTTGTTTGCGATTCTATAAAAAAGTTTCTCACCGCGCTCGACAAAACCGGGGTACGGGGCCGCTATTTGCATGATAGGACGTGGCACGAAAACATGCCTATATATACTATTTTCGAGGTTCGGCGGGTGGTCCAAAAGGGTCAGAACGGTGGACGGGAGGAGGTCAGCGTCGGGACCCGTCGGTCGACGGTTCAGTCCGAGGGCTGGACGTCGAAGTCGCGCGTCAGTTCGTTGTGCTTGCGTTCGAGGAACGAGTAGACGGCGCCGTGCGGCGCGCCGTCGAGGAGCATCCCCGTGGCGCGGCGGACGGCCTCGACCTCCTCGGGTTGGCCGATGATGCCGAGCGTCGTCCCGCGGATGACGACTTCCGCACCCGACAGTTCCTCCATCAGTTCGCGCGTCCGGCCGTTCTCGCCGATGAGTCGGCCCTTCTGTCGCTGGAGGTCGTTCTTGTTTCGCGTGTGTTGCTGTAGGTCGATGAGTTCGAACGTCCGCATGTCGTCGTCGAGAAGCGAGAGCGCCGCTTCGGGCGTGAACCCGCGACCGACCGCGCGGACGATGTCGGGGGCGAGCATCCCCGTGACGGGGTCCCCGACTTCGTCGATGGCGACGGCGCCGGTTTCGGAGTCGATATCCAGACGGACCTCGGCCCGGCGCTCTATCTCGCGCATCGTCTCGCCGCCCTCGCCGATGAGGACGCCGATACGGTCCTGCGGGACCTTCACGTGTTGCATACCACTCGCTATCCGACCAAGCGGTTTAAGAGTTTTTCCGTCGGTTCGGGCCGTGCGGGCGCGCCTCGTGGCGTCGTAGCGCTCTTCGAGTCAGTTCTCGCCCCCCGCCTCTCGCCCGTCCACCTCGGGGTCGCCCGTCGGGTCCGCCTCCGCGTCGGTGACGAACTCGTACAGGTCGTCGGCGGAGGTGTCGGTGCCCTGCCGCGAGAAGAACTTCGCCACGTTGCGGCAGTCCCGCCGCAGGAACTCGTCGGCGTTGGGGTGGTGGACGGTGACGGCCTGCCCGAGGTCGATGACGACGAGTTCGCCGTCGTGGATGATCATGTTGTACTCAGAGAGGTCGCCGTGGACGAGTCCGGCGGAGTAGAGGCGGCGCATGTACTCGCGGGCGACCTGATAGGCCGTCTCGGGGTTCTCGACGTTCACCTCGGCGAGTCGCCGCGCCCGGTCTTCGACCAGTCCCACGAGTTCCATCACGAGGACGTTCCGCTCGACGGCGATGGGTTCCGGCACCCGGACCCCGGCCCGTCGGGCGCGCGAGAGGTTGGCGAACTCCTTCTGCGTCCACGCGAGGACGACGCGCTTCTTGTCGTTTCCGATGCCCTCGAAGCGCGGGTCGCCTTCGAGGTAGTCGCGCATGTGGCGGAAGTTCGAGGCGTTTATCCGATAGATTTTGACCGCCACGTCGGTGTCGTCGGGACCGAGTGCTTCGTAGACGTTCGCCTCCTTACCCGTCGAGATAGGGCCGCCGAACGCGTCGATGTGGCCATCTTGGACGAGTTTGTAGATGGCGGCGAACGTCGCGTCGTCGAACACCGACTGCTCGACTTTGAACTGGTCGGCGTCCTTCAGACGCTTCCGGAAGTCGTTGAACTTGCGGTCGCGCTTTCGGGCGATGCGGTCGGCTTCCGTGTCGGAGACGTCTATCTCCTCCCACTCGTCTCCCGGCGTGTCCGCCTCGTCCGGCGCGATGAGGCCGAACTCGTCGCTCTCGGTCATCTACGACGACGTACGGGACGGACCCTGAAAACCCCACAGGTCGGCGCGCCCGTGAGAGACGAGACACGAAGCGCGCGAGAACGGAGACGAGTTCAGGCGATGTGGCCTTCGTCGCGCAGTTGGTCGGCCTCGGCCTTCTCGTAGCGCCACGCCACGTCGGCCTTCTCGTCCTGCCAGTCCCACGGGTCGACGAGGACGACGTCGCCCTCCCGAATCCAGATGCGCTTTTGCATCCGACCGGGGATTCTGGCCGTCCGTTCGACGCCGTCGGCGCAGCGCACCTTGATTCGGTTCGCTCCGAGCATGTCCTCCACGACAGCGAACACCTCGTCGCCCTCGGGCATCCGCAGGTCGCGGTGACCCGCGTTTTCGTTGTCGCTCATGGGGTCGCATTGGTCCTCGCGTCGTTTAAAACCGCCCGTTCGCCCGTCGGCGCGGAACGGCACGTTTAGGTGACTGTCGCGGCGAGCGGCGGTATGCTCGACAAACTCGGTACGAAAGGCATCGCGGGCGTCGTGCTCCTCGTCGTCGGCATCGCGCTGGTCGCCTATAGCTCCCCCATCGTCGCCGCCGGTCTCGCCCTCGTCATCGCCGGCGTCGGCCTCGTCGCCTCCGGTCTCATCCAGTCGGCGATGGGCGCGTTCGGGATGATGTAGCTACAGTCGCTCGTCCAGCCACGAGAACACCGACTCGCGAATCTCGGGGTACCAGTACGACGAGTGGAGGTAGACGTGGTCGGCCCCCGCGTCGGTCCGCAACCTCGTCGTCGTGCCCGTTTCTTCCAGTCTCGCGGCCATCGCCTCCGAGGACTCGACGGGCACCGTCCCGTCCGCTTCCCCGTGCAGGAGGAACGTCGACGGTGCGTCCGCGGCGACGTGCGTCACCGGCGACGCCGCCGCGTACCGCTCCGGAACCTCCTCCTCGCTCCCGCCGAGGAACCGCCGCACCACGCCGTCCTCGTCCGAATCGGCCCGGAGGTCGTACGGACCGCTGATTCCCACGGCGGCGTGGACCGTCGGTTCGGGGTCGTACTCGCCGCCGAACGCATTTTCCGGCGCCAACGCGGCGAGCATCGCGAGGTGCGCGCCCGCGGAGTGGCCGACGACGGCCACCCGGTCGGCGTCGCCGCCGAACCGCTCGGCGTTCTCGCGGACCCACGACAGACACGCCCGCACGTCGCGTATTTGCGCGGGGAACGTCGCCTCGTCGCTCAGTCGGTACTCGAGTTCGACGGCGACGAAATCCTCGCTCGCCGTATCGTCGGACTCCGTCCGACTGCTCGCCGGACCGCGTCCGGCGGCGTCTAACGCCCACCGCGAGAACTGTCCGCGCGCGCCGGATTCCCACGCGCCGCCGTAGACGAAGACGACGATGGGAGCGCCCTCGACGCCCTCGCCTCGGTAGGTGTCGACGGCGAGTCCGTCGGTCACCTCGCGGCCGCGTTCGACCCGTATCGATTCCTCCCCGTTCCGTCGGTCGGTCTCGCTCACGACCCGAACTGCGGGCCGGCGGGTCGAGAGTGTGGTGTTTCGGCGTCCGAAAAAAGCCGGGAAAAGGGGTTACCCCGAGCGTCGGTCAGGAGCGCTGCTGTCGAATCTTCTCGCGACCCGGCGCGACGAGTTCGTTCAGGTACTCCGCGAGCGCTCCCTTCGCGTCGGCGGGGTGGAGTTCGCCCGAGTCGAGGTCCGACGCCAGCGACTCGTAGTCGTCGTACTCCAGGTCGCCGCCGTACTGTTCGGGGCGTTCGACGACCACCTCGCCGAAGCGGGGGAAGACGTGGTACTCGAATATCTGCAGCACCGGGTTGTCTCGGTCCTCGCCGTCGGCGTCGGGTTCGGGGTCGCGCGACGGCGGGCAGTACGCCTTGTTCACCTTCTCGCGGAGTTCCTCCTCCGAATCCTCCATCGAGATAGAGACGCCCGCGGAGGAGGACATCTTGCCGACGCCCGTCGACAGGTCGGCGATGAGCGGCGTGTGCAGACAGGTCGGCGCGTCCGCGCCGATGCTCGGCAGGGTGTCGCGCGCGAGCATGTGCACCTTGCGCTGTTCCATCCCGCCGATGGCGAGGTCCACGTCGAGGTAGACGATGTCCAGCGCCTGCATCAGCGGGTACACTGCCTGCGCCACCGTCGCGGTATCGCCGCTCTGTATCTCGGCCATCGCTCTCTCGGCCCGCGAGAGGTTCGTCTCCAGTTCGAGGGCGTGCAGGTCCAAGGTGTACTCCTCGTCCAACTGGAACTCCGAACCGAGGACGAACTCGGTGTCAGACTCTTCGAGACCGTAGGCGACGAACTGCTCGCGCATCCGGTCGGCCGTCTCGCGAATCTCCTCGAACGTCCCCTTCCCGTTGAGGTAGGCGTGGACGTCCGCGAGGAGGACCACGATTTCGAAGCCGGCCTCCTGCAACTCGATGAGTTTGTTGGCCGTCAGCATGTGGCCGATGTGGAGGACGCCGGAGGGTTCGTAGCCGACGTAGGCCCGTTTTCCGTCGGGGTCCTCGGCTAACGAACGTACCTCGTCCTCCGTGACCACCTCGGCGGCGTTCCGGGTGATCAGGTCGTACGCGTCCATACCCCTTCGTGTCCGGGGGGGAGGATATGACTTCTGGAACCGCGCGGACGGCGCTGCGGTGAGTTATCGTAGCGTCTGCAAGTCATTACTCACTCGACCGCACGACAGCGCACGGTCGGATAAGTAGACAGATGCAGACGCTACGATAGGTTAGTCTTCCCGCGTCGGAACTACGCGACCGGTCGCGCGCGGATTGAGCACTCTCTTATGGCAGCGTATTGACCTGATACGCGTTCGAGACATGTCTTCCCTACTACTCGTCGTCGGCGCAGTCCTGCTGGTCGTCGCGGCCTTCGCGGGCGTCTACGGTCGCCGCCAACATCGCAGGAGTGCCCTCATCGGCGATACCGAACGACCGACGTACGGGACATCAAAGGCGAGGGCCTCGTCGAACTCAAGTGGACCATCCGCGCCAGTGACCCGTTCGACGCTCCGATAACGGGAACGCAGAGCGTGCTTTCGGCGTGGGAAGTCGAGGAGTGGGACGAACGCGGCGGGTCCGATATGTGGGAGACGCGCGCCACGGGCGTCTACGCGACCCCCTTCGAACTCGACGACGGAACCGGGCGCGTCCGCGTGGACGTCGGCGACCACGTGAACGACGCGTCGTCCGGCACCGGGATTCACGATATCCAGGTGGGGGCGGTCGACGTCGACCGACTCCTCTCGACGGGGGTGACCGCCGACAACGTCCTCGCACCGCTCGAGGGTTCTCCGTCGAGACTAGCGTCCCCCCGGAGCGCATCGCGGAGTTCGTCCGCGGCGAGGCGGGACTCTCGACCCAGACCGACTCGATCACCAACGTCCTCGACGTCGGGAACGAACACGGTGAACGACGCTACTACGAGGGGACGCTCGGTCCGGGCGACGAAATCTACCTCCTCGGCCGGTCCCGCGCCGTCGAGAACGCGACACGTCCCCTGAAACCCGACGACGTCGTCGTCGCGCCGCCCGACGACGGCCAGTTTATCATCTCCGGCAGATCCGAGGCGGAACTCGCGGACTCCTTCGGCCAGTACAGGTACGCGTACCTCGGCGCCGCCGTCGCGGCCGTCGTCGGAGTCGCCGCCCTCGCCGTCGGTGCGGGTCTCGTATAGAGCCGGATAGCCATCTCGTCGGCGTCGCGTCCTCGCGGGGGACGACGCGCCGCAGCGCACCCGACGAAACGCGGGAAGAGAAACCCTCATCACCGCACCGCCGCTAGCCCCGAGAGATGGCTACGCGTTCACCGCTGTCGCTTCTCGCGCTCCTCGTCCTCGCGGCGTTCGTGCCGCTGGTGGTCATGTGGGCCGCCGTCTCCGGGTGGGGCGGCGTCGGCTATCTCCTCGGGTTCGCGCTCTTCTTTCTCGTCTTTCAGGTGCTCGTCCCCGCGCGGGTGTACGTCCACGCCCGCGCCAACGGCAGCAACGCCGTCCTCGCGTGGACGGGGCTGGCGTTCGTCCTTCCGGTCGTGGGTGCGCTCGTCTACTTCCTCGTCGCGGTAGCGTTCGACCGGGCGGACCGGGCGGAGACGGACGGGTAGTCGAGAGACGGCTCCCGCCTCAGCGGCTCTCGCTCTTCGTCTCGGCCCGGTGCTCGGAGATGATGCGGTCGACCATCTCCGACTGCTCCTCCTTTCGTCTGTCCTCGGCGCGCCGCTCCCAGTCCTCGATGACCGCTCCGACGTCCGCCTCGCGGGCGACGGCCAGTTCGTCTATCTCCTGCATCGTCACGTCCGCCGCCGGTCCGACGGGTATCCCGTGCTCGAACAGCACCTCGTCGGCGACGTCCGAGAGGCCGCCCGTCCGCAGGACCGCTCGCGGGTCCGTCTCCGCCAGTCGCTCGGCGGTCGACCGGCCCGCGCCCGAGGCGTCACGGAGGTAGACGACATCGCCGGGCGAGAGGCCGTACGCCTCGTCCGCGCTGTCGATGGCACCCTTCGTGAACTGCTCGACGACCTTCACGGGCACGAGGTTCTTGTTCGTGTTCACGTCCGCGAAGTTCGAGTGGTCGAGCTTCCAGAGATGTTTCAACCGCTCTATCTTCGCCGATAGCTCCTCGTTCTCCTCCTCCATCGACGCCAGTTCCCGTTCGAGGCGGCCGTTGTCGCGTTCGAGACGCTGGACCTCGCGCCGCTCTCTCGCCTCCCGGCGCTCCTCGCGCTTGGCCTCCGAGAGTTCCTCTTTGTACCGCTCGATGGTCTCCTCTTTCTCCTCGATGGTCGATTCGAGGCTCTCGGCGTGCGATTCGAGGCGTTCGACGCGACGCTCCAGCCGCTTTATCTTCTTCTCCTCCTCCGTGAGTTCCCGCTCCTCGTGCGTCGACTCCTCCTCTTCTTCTCCGCCGTCGTCGCCGGTCATCTCGCGGAGGACCGCCTCGACGGACTCCTCGCCGGCGACGACGCGGGAGATGACCTCGCCGCGTTCGATGTTCGGCGGCACCTTCCGCGAGATGCGCTCGAACTGGTCCTCGTGGGCGTCGAAGGCGAACAGGGCCGCCGCGAGGGCGTCTCGCTCGTGGTCGTTCTCGTAGCCGGCCTCGCGCGTGCGGTGGAGTTTCTCGTCGACCGGGAGGTCCTTCTCGGGTTCCCACCCGGCGGCGTCGAAGCTCCGGCGGAACTTCTCGACGGTTTCGGGCATCGGTTCCACGTCGGCGGCGACGATGACCGGCCGCCCGCGTTCGATGAGCCACTCGATGACGTCGGCGGTGTCGGCGGTGCGCGTCGAGTGCACGTCGAGTTTGTTCCCGTCCAGGTCGATGACGGCCGCCGCCGTCGTCGTTCCGGGGTCGATGCCGACGATGACGTGGTCGCGGCGCTTCACGAGCGGTTCGAACTCGATGCCGTCGCGCCGCTCTCTGTCTATTTCGACCCGCGTGTCGCCCGCGCGGCCGCTGGAGACGGGGATGTCGGAGGGTCGACCCTCGATGGTGAACACGGCGTTCGAGTAGCCGCCGTACTTCTCCGTCACGTCGATTTCGTACTCCAACCCCGCCTGCTTCAGTCGGTCCTCCACCTCGCGGCTCCGGCGCTTGACGGAGCCGTGGATACGCCGGGTGTAGCGGTCCTGGCTCCACCCGCCTTTCCCGGTCGAGCGCCCTCGGGACACCTTCAGCGTCGTGGTGTTGGTGAAGGCCGACACCTCGTGGCCGACGTTGACCGCGGCGAGTCGGGCGGCCGCCTCGGCTTCCTTCATCGGCTTCTTGCCGTAGGGGACGCCGTGGCGGGAGGCCACCCTGGAGAGCGGTTCCGGGCGCTCGGCGCCCGTCACCTGCACGAGTTTCGTCTCGGCCGGGAGCGAGCGCAGGAAGCGGACGAGTTCGTCCTTGTCGGCGGCCAACTCGTACATGTTGTCGGTCGCGAGGATGGCCGGCCGCTCTCGCTCGACGAGTCGCCGCAGCTTCCGGTGTGAGACCACGTCTCGGTCGATGTTCTCGCCGTCGAAAGCCACGACGGCGTACGATGGGGCGTCGCCGCGCACGTCGCCGCTCTGGATGTCCACGCCGAAGACGAGAGAGTCGAGTGCGCTCGTCCGGTCGTTCACGGACGACGGTTGGTCGTGTGTGGATATGAATCCCACGCCAGGGGGCGTCCCCGTCGGCGGTCGAACTTCCCGTCCGTTCGGTTCGACACTACTGCCTTCACGAAGGTCGGAGCCCCGGCACTCTCCCCTCCTCGGGGGCCGCTACTGCGCGGACTGTCTGGACTGACTACAGCAGGTCACCCTCGGCGACGAACTCGACGCGCCCGCCGACGCGGACGGACACCTCCTCGCCGTCTTCGGCTTCGAGGTGGAGCACGGACGGCCGACCCATCTCGTACCCCTGTTCGACGGAGACGGCCACCTCGTCGTCGCCGAAGTAGCGGTGTCGGGCGAGGTAGCCTGCGAGGTTCCCGTTGGCGCTTCCGGTCGCGGGGTCCTCGTACAGGCCGTGACCGGGCGAGAACATCCGGGCCGCGAGGTGGTGGCCGTCCTCGCGCGGGTCCGCGCAGAACGGGAAGACGTTCTCGACGCCCGTCTCGTCGTACAGCGCGCCGTACGCCGTCCGGTCGATATCGACCCGTCCGAGCGCGCCGCGGCCCGTCAGCGGGACCAGAATAGAGGGCAGGCCGGTCGAGACGACCTGCACGGGCCACTCGCGGTCTACGTCCTCGCTGTCGAGTCCGAGCACGCGGGCGAGGCGGGCGTGGTCGAGTTCGGCGCCGAACTCGGGGGCGTTCTGCGTCATCCAGTACGCCTCACCGTCGCCGTCGGGACGGACCTCGACGGGGATGTCGCTGACGCCGAGGCGCAGGGTCACGTCGTCGCCCGCGTCGAACCGCTCTCGGAGGACCGCCGCGGTGCCGAGCGTCGGGTGGCCGGCGAACGGAATCTCCTCCTTCTGCGTGAATATCCGCACCGGCCACGCGCCGTCGACGGGGTCGCCTTCGAGAAACGTCGTCTCCGAGTAGTTCATCTCCCGCGTGATTTCGAGCATCTCGTCGTCGGAGAGCGTCTCCCGACTCTCGACGACGGCGAGTTGGTTGCCGGCGTAGCGCCGTTCTGCGAACACGTCCACGAGGTGGAACGGGGGGCCCGTCATACGAGATTCTGCGGCGTCTTCGGAGAAAAGGCTACGGTGGGCGTGCGACTCCGTCTCCCCTTACGCCCCGTCGCGGTCGGCGTCGGGGTACGGCACCTCGAACTTCTGGCCGTCGTCGGGGACGAACGCCTCGCCGTCGAACGCTGCCTGCGCCTCGCGTTCGATGGGCGAGGCGTCGCCGGCGTACCGCGATGAGATGTGCGTCAGCGCCAGGTGCTTCGCCCCGGCGCGCGCGGCGATGTCGGCAGCCTCCTTTCCGGTCGAGTGACCGGTGCCGCGCGCCCGGTCGGCGCGGTCGGAGGCGAACGTCGCGTCGTGGACGAGGAGGTCCGGTTCGTCGGCCGCTTCGACGGTGGCGTCGACGGGGCGCGTGTCGCCGGTGTAGACGAGTTTCCGACCGGGTCGGGGGTCGCCGACGACCTCTTCGGGCCGGACGACGGTGCCGTCGTCCAGTTCGACCGCTTCGCCCTCGTGCAGGCGGCCGAACGCCGGGCCGACGGGGACGCCGAGTTCCTCGGCTCGCTTCCTGTCGAACCGGCCGCGCCGGTCGTCTTCGAGGAGTGCGTAGCCCATCGAGCGGACGTTCCTGTGCTCGGTCTCGAACGTCCGCACCTCGTAGTCGTCGCCGGAGAGGGCGACGGTGCCGGGTTTCACCTCGTGGATGTTGACGGGGAAGCCGGGTCGGTAGCCGCCGGCCTCGACGAGGCTCCGGAGGTGCCGCTTCGACCCCGGCGGGGTGTGTATCGCGAGCGCTTCCTCGCGGTCGTTGAAGTCCCACGTCTGCACCAGACCGGGAATGCCGAGAACGTGGTCGCCGTGGAGGTGCGTGACGAACAGGTGCGAGACCGTAAAGCCCGTCCCGAAGCGCATCATCTGCCGCTGGGTGCCCTCGCCGCAGTCGAACAGCAACCGCTCGCCCTCCCGGTTGACGAGGAGGGCGCTCGGACCCCGTTCGGTCGTCGGCACCGCGCCGCCGGTCCCGAGGAACGTCACGCGCATCGACATGTGACGACAGAGAGGGTGACGGGGTAAACGCGTGTCGAATCGCCCGGCCGGGACGCACGCTCTCCCGGCCGACGAGTCCGACGCCCCGGCCCGCGCACAGTCTTTTCGTTCCCCGGCGCGACTGAGTTCGTATGAGCGGGTCGGGTTCGGACCGAGAGGAGAGCGACGAGGACCGCTGGCTGAGCGACTGGTGGGACGACGAGGACGACAGTTGGGCCGGCATCGCCTCGCTTCTCGTCACCGGTCTGGGGTTGGCATCGCTGTTCGGACTGGTCCCCATCGGTCCGTTCTGGGCCATCTTCGCCATCGGTTTCGCCGTCGTCGTCCCTATCGTCGCCGTGCTCGAATCGCGGTACGGGAGGGCTTCGGAGTCGACGACGCCGCCCGAATCCGAGGCCCGCGCCCGCGCCGAACGCGCCGCCGACGAGGACGACTCCGTCGCCGACGCCCTCGACCGCCTCCGCGACCGCTACGCCCGCGGCGACCTCTCCGACGAGCAGTTCGAGCGCAAACTCGAAGTGCTGCTGGAGACGGACACGCCCGAGAACGCCCGCGAGCGAGCGGATAGACGGCGTGATGAGCGGAAACGAGAGGGACGCGAGCGCGAGTCCTCCGAGCGGGAGACGTAGGGTTTCTTACGCTCCGGCGGTTAGGCGAGTCCGATGGACGCGCCCCTGTGGACCGACGCGCACGCCCCGTCGCTGTCGGACCTGCCCCAATCGGAGGTCCGCGACCGACTGGGCCGCACGGTGGACGAACCGATGAACCTCCTGCTGCAGGGGCCGCCGGGCGTCGGCAAGACGGCCGCGGTCCGAGCGCTCGCCCGCGAGGCGCACGACGACCCGGACAACGACCTCGTCGAGATAAACGTCGCGGACTTCTTCTCCCGGACGAAAAAGCAGATTCGAAACGACCCGCGGTTCGAGCAGTTTCTCACCGGACGGAGTCGGATGGCCAAGCGCGACATGATAAGCCGCGTGCTGAAGGAGTCGGCGGGCTACGCCCCCGTCTCCGGCGACTACAAGACCATCCTCCTCGACAACGCCGAGCACATCCGCGAGGACTTCCAGCAGGCGCTCCGCCGCGTGATGGAGAAGCACCACCGCACGACGCAGTTCGTCATCACGACGCGGCAACCGACGAAGCTCATCCCGCCGATTCGCTCGCGCTGTTTCCCCGTTCCCGTCCGCGCCCCCTCGACCGAGGAGACGAAAGCAGTCCTCCGCGACGTCGCCGAGGCGGAGGGCGCCGAGTGCGAGGAGATGGCGCTCGACATCGTCGCGTCGAAGGCCAACGGCGACCTGCGCGAGGCCATCTTGGCCGCCCAGAGCGCCGCCGTCGAGGGCGACGGCGAGCTAACGACGGAGTCCGCACAGACCGCGCTCTCATCGGTCGGTCACGACGACGAGTTGAAGGACGTCTTGGAGACGGCCCGCGACGGCGACCTGACGGACGCGCGGAAGTCGCTCACGACGCTTCTGGACGACGAGGGCTTCGACGGGCAGGAACTGCTCCGGGACCTCCTGCGCGTCGCCGACACCTACCCCGAGGAGTTCGGGGAGAGCGACGTGGTCCGCCTGCACCGTCTGGCCGGGTCGGTCGACCTGGACCTCGCGGAGGGCCTCGACGCTCGCCTCCACCTTACGCACCTGCTGTCGGCGTGGGCGACCGGACAGCGCGAACTCGACGAGAACCCGGACCGGGAGCGGGCGGTCTGATGCGCTACGCGCCCGGTGCCCGCAGGTTCGCGCTCCCGGTGTTCCTCGCGGCCGTCCCCCTCGCCGTCGTCGCACCGCCGCTCTCCGCCCTCTCGCTTCTCCTCGGCGGGTTCGTCCTCTGGTTCTTCCGCGACCCCGACCGAAAGCCGTCCGCGCCGGGCGTCGTCTCCCCCGCCGACGGCCGCGTCTCTGTCGTCCGCGAGGAGGGCGAACAGGTTCGCGTGGGCGTGTTCATGAACGTCACCAACGTGCACGTCAACCGCGCGCCGTTCGACGGCCGGGTAAACAGAGTCACCCACCGCTCCGGGGCGCACCGCCCAGCGTTCTCGAAGGAGTCCGAGCGGAACGAGAGAGTCGATATCGACGTGTCGACGCCCGAGGGCCCGGCCGAACTGTCGCTCATCGCGGGTGCGTTCGCCCGCCGCATCCACCCCTACGTCGAAGAGGACGACACCCTCGCCCGCGGCGGCCGAATCGGCCACATCGACTTCGGCAGTCGCGCGGACGTGCTCCTGCCGCCCTGTTACGACCCCGAGGACGTGACGGTCGAGGTGGGGGACAGACTGCGGGCCGGCGAGTCGGTGGTCGCGAAACGCGAGGAGTAGTCACTTCGACTGTTCGACTCCCGCCGACAACACGCAATCCGTGCATAGTTCAGTCACAGAATGAGACAGAAAAACGAATTTACATATTAGCATTCTGTTTACTAGTTGAGAGTAAACACAGATGGACGAAACAGATTCACGTAGGTTCGGGAGACGCGCGTTCGTCGCCGCGGCGGCCTCCGTCGCGGTGGCCGGGTGTTCGAGCGAGGGCGGTACGACGGCGGAGGTAGATTCGTCGGGGGGTTCGACCTCGGAGGCAGGCGGATCCCCCGAGCAAGCCGCCACCGACACGGCAACGGCGACGGAGTCCTCTGAGACGGAGACGACGGAACCCGAACAGGGAGCACAGAGCGCGTCAGTGGCCGTCGGTGAGGTGGTCGAAGACGACTCGCTCGCGATGGTCGTCCGCGGCGTGGAGAAGACGACGAACATCGGTGAGTTCCAAGAGTCGGATTCCGGGAACACCTACGTCGTCGTCGAGATGGCGGTGAAGAACAAGTCTTCCTCGGAGTTCGTGGACTTCAACAGCTTCTGGCAGACGCGCCTCAAAGACGACGCGAACCACGTGTACGACCAGACGATAGCCGTCACCGACAGTTCGATGCAGAGCGGGCAACTGGCGCCGGGTGAGGTATCTCGCGGCGACGTCGTCTACGAGATACCGAAGGACGCCTCGGGTCTCTCGATGCAGTTCGACTTCAGTTCCTTCGACCTGTTCTCGTTCAACCGGGTGACGGTAGACCTCGCCTCCACGGCATCGAACGTCGCCGACCTCTCTCAGAACCTCGCCGTGGACGTGCATTCGGCGGGCGATACGGTCTCCAAAGAAAACCTCCAAGTGACGCTCCACGGCTCCCGGACGGAAACAGAACTCGGCTCCTTCACGCAGGCCGAGGACGGGAACCGATACGTCATCCCCGACATCTCGGTGAAGAACGACACGGGCGAACCGCTCTCCGTGTCCATCGCCCTCCAGATGCTCGTCAAGGACGGAACGGGACGAGCGTACACCGCCGATATCGGCGGTCTGTCGGCGCTCG
This sequence comes from Halogeometricum sp. S1BR25-6, assembly GCF_031624495.1. Lineage (NCBI taxonomy): Archaea > Methanobacteriati > Methanobacteriota > Halobacteria > Halobacteriales > Haloferacaceae > Halogeometricum > Halogeometricum salsisoli. The sequence continues at coordinate 275,539 of NZ_JAMQOP010000001.1, forward strand.
ACCAAGCGTTCGCACAGGGGTCGGAAATCGCGGCCGACGAGACGCGCCGCGGTGAAGTCGCCTATCAAGTACCCGAAGACGCGGGCGAACTGTTCTTCGCGTTCGAGTTCAGTCTCCTCGCCGACGGCGACAAGACGTTCTGGTCGCTCTCCCCGTAGCCGTCGGACTCACTCCTCGTGGCCGTCGCGGGCGGCGAACGGCCCCACGAACAGCGTCGAACGCGACATCGCCGTCAGCCGGAACACGTAGGCGACGAGGACGACGAACGGCGCTCGGCTCCTTCGTCCTCGTCACACTCACTTCGTGGCTCGGTATCCTCCTCGCCCTCCTCGTTCTCGTCTTCGTCGTCCTCGACGTGTGGACGCTCCGAAAGAGGGAGTCGGCCGCGTGGACGCCGAGTTTCGCGTGGACGCTCGCGGGTCTCGCACACCTCGTCGGGGCTGTCTTCGCCCCCGTCCTCGTCGTCTCGGTGCCCTCGCTCTCCTACTACGTTTACCGACGGTACGGCGACGAGCGGCCACCCGTCTGACCGCGCCGTCGCCGTCGGGCGGTCCAGCCGTAGGTTTTCTCCACCTCGATTCCGTGGTCGCTGACGATGAACATCATCGCTCACCGTGGATTCGGAGACCGATACCCGGAGAACACCACGTTCGCCGCCGAGAGCGCGAGTCGCGACGCCGACGCCGTCGAGATAGACGTCCGGCGGTGCGGGTCGGGGGAGTTGGTCGCCAGCCACTTCAGTCGCCTGCGCTGGGTGTCCGACGCGTCGGGTCACGTCGCGGACCACCCCGTCGAGACGCTGGCGTCGCTTCACGTCGCCGGGTCGGAGTACGGCATTCCGACGTTCGAGGAGGCGCTTTCGGCCGTCCCCTCCGACATCGCGGTGGAAGTCGACCTGAAGGAACCCGGCCTCGTCGCGGACGTCCTCGACGCGACGGACGCGGTGGAGAACTACACCACGCTCACCTCCTTTTATTCCGACACGCTCTGGGAGGCTCGCTCGGCGTCCGATGAGGTTGACCTGACGTACAACTTCGACGTCAGACTCGACCGGAACCTCCACACCGCGGAACTACTCGACTGCGACCGGGTGAACGTCCACTGGTCGCTCTGTCTGGGAACGGACGTCGTCGAGCGAGCGAAGGCGAAGGGGATGGACGTGTACGCGTGGCCCGTCAAATCGCGGGCGGTCGCGGCGGCCGTCGGCGCCGCGGACGTCGAGGGGATGCTCGCGACCCGGCCGGGGACGGCGAGGTGGGCCGACCGCGGCCGAAAACTGCGAGACGCACTCGCCTGATTCGACCGTCGACTCACACCCGCGAGAGCACGTGGACGTGTCGGTCCAGCGAACCGTGGACGCGACGCTCGAACCGGGCGTCGACGCGCCACCCGGCGTCCTCGGCCGCCTCCTCCCACGACCGGTCCGCGACGACGACGGCCGACGGCGCGATTCTGGCCGCCTCCGAGAGCGCGCCGCCCACCAGGTCCGCGAGTTCGTGCCGGGCCACCTTCGACTGCCGGCCGTACGGCGCGTCGAACGCGACGGCGTCGGCGCAGTCGTCGCGGAGGGGGAGGGAGGTGGCGTCGCCGCGCACCGCCTCCCAGTCGGCGTCGGGGAGGTACGCGGCGAGGTTCGTCTGCGTCCCGCGGGCCATCTTCCACTGGGCGTCGCTGCCGACGACGCGCGCGCCGACCAGCCCCGCCTCGACGAGGAGGCCGCCGGTGCCGCACATCGGGTCGACGACCGTCGCGTCCGGCAGGGCGTGGCCGGCGGCGAGGTTGACGTACGCGCGGGCGTCCAGCGGGTTCATACTTCCCGGTTGGAAGAACGGTCGGTCGGTGGGCGCGCGCGTCCCGAAGTCGCGGACGCTCTCGGCGGCCCGCCAACCGAGCAGACAGGTGTCCTCCGAGAAGAGCGCGCACAGGACGTTGTCGGGGTCGTCCAAGTCGACCGCGAACCCCCGGTCGACGAGGACGCCGCCGAGCGCTCGCTCCGCGGCGGAGGCGCTCACCCCCGAGGAGGAGCGCACGTCGCGGGCGCGGACGGCGACGCTTCCCTCCTTCTCGAACGAGGCCGCCGAGAGGAGGGCGGCGGCGCTCTCCACGTCGGCGTCGGTCCGCCCGAGCAGTTCCGAGACGCGGTGGGTGTACGCGAGCGTCGGCACCCGGTCGAGGCGGACGCCGCGGGCCGTCGCCAGTCCGGGGGCGGCCCGTTCGACGGCCGAGGCGGCGGCGCGTTCGGCTTCGAGGCGGGCGAGCGGTTCGTCGCCGGCCTGCCCGGCGAGTTCGAGGCAGTACACGCTCGGACCTTCCCGGCCGCGGGCATCAGCGTGTCGACTCGGCCCGTCGCCCGAGCGCTCGAGGAGTGCGGAGGAGTTCGCGACCCCTCGGGGTATCGTATAAGTCCTCGGACGCCGTCGCTTCCGACGATGCTCCCGGCCACCGTCGCGTCCCTTCCCGTTCCGGCGCTGGACGCCGCCCTCTGGCTTTCGGCCGTCGCCCTCTACGGCGTCGGCGACTACGTCACCACCGTCGCCGCGGTGACGCGACCCGGGGCGCGGGAACGGAACCCCCTCATCCGCCGCCTGTTCGACTCCGTCCCCCTCCCGCCGTCCGTCTCCTTTGCGGCCCTCAAACTCGTCGCGTTCGCCTGTTTCGTCGCCGGGTACCTCTCCGTCGATGCGCCGCCGCTCCGTCCGCTGATTCCGGCGCTCGTCGCGGCCGTCGGCGCCCTCGTGACCGCACAGAACGTCCGCGTGCTGAGCGGTCGTCACTCGCCCCCGCGGTGACTGCACTAACCTTTTTCAACCTTTATATCGTCATTTAAGTCGTCGCATGACCGACCCCAAGGATACTATCAACATCGAGAATGTCGTCGCCTCGACCGGTATCGGTCAGGAACTCGATCTCCAGAGCGTGGCGATGGACCTCGAGGGTGCGGACTACGACCCCGAGCAGTTTCCCGGACTCGTCTACCGGACGCAAGAACCGAAATCTGCGGCGCTCATCTTTCGTTCAGGCAAGATCGTCTGCACCGGCGCGAAGTCGACCGACGACGTGCACGAGAGTCTCGAACTCGTGTTCGACAAGCTTCGCGCCCTCCAGATTCCCGTCGAGGACGACCCCGAGATCACGGTGCAGAACATCGTCACCTCGGCCGACCTCGGCCGGAACCTGAACCTCAACGCCATCGCCATCGGTCTCGGATTAGAGAACATCGAGTACGAACCCGAGCAGTTCCCGGGGTTGGTCTATCGGCTGGACTCGCCGGACGTGGTCGCGCTTCTCTTCGGGTCGGGCAAACTCGTCATCACCGGCGGCAAGCAGCCCTCGGACGCCGAGGAGGCGGTCGACGAAATCGTCTCCCGGCTCAGCGACCTCGGTCTGTACGACGGCTGACGCCGTCTCTTCTTTCGACCGGAATGTACGCGCCTAAGTCGTCGGCGCCCCTGGCGTCCCGTATGTCGATACGCCTGGCTCCGTTGCAGTCCGGCACCGCCGGCGGCAGCGCCGTCGCCGTCGCGGGCACGGTCGCCTCGCTGGCTCTGTTCCTCTCCCTGACCGCGCACATCGCGGCGAGAAACGTCCTCGGGGACGTCCCCGTGAGGTACGCGTTCGTCGTCGGCCCCGTCCCGGCCGTCGTCGCCGTCCTCTTCACCGCGTTCGGGCTGAACCCCCTCGTCGGCATCCTCCTCGCGATACTGCTTGACGGCGTCGCCGTGAGCTACCTCTACGGGCAGTCGCGACGCCTGACGGCGTACATCACCTTCATCCACGTCGTCGTCTCCATCCTCCTCGGGACGGTGCTGTACGGCGTGCTGGCGCTGTGGGCCTCGGCGCCCGGCTAACCGGCCTCGGCGGACCACTTTCTTGCGCCGTCGGTTCGAACCGCCGACGTGAACCTCCCGCCCGCCGTCCGTACGGTTCTCGGCGTCGTCTGGAGTTGGATTCTCGTCGTCTGGAGCTGGATTGTCAGCGTCGTCTGGAACCGACGGGAGCGGCGCCCGCGTGCGCCGGTCCGACTGACCATCGGCGTCGTCGCATTGCTCACTACGCTCGTCGCGGTCGGCTTCCTCCTTACGTACGTCCTCGGAGCGCCGGGGCCGCTCGGCGGCCTCGTCTCCCAGTTCGTGTCCATCTTGGTTCCCGGGGCGCTGGCCCTCGGCCTCGCCGTCGTCGTCGACAGGCGGACCCTGACGGACCTCGGACTCGGCCTCGACCGCGACTGGTGGCTCGACCTCGGATTCGGCCTCCTCCTCGGCGCGGCGCTCATGACCGGAATCTTCCTCCTCGGCGTCTCGGTCGGTTGGTTCCGCGTCGAGGGCACCTTCAGCGGCGGTTCGCGCGGCTTCCTCGCTGGGTTCGCCCTCCTGACGCTCACGTTCCTCGCTGTCGGCGTCAGCGAGGAGGTGCTCTCGCGGGGCTACCTCCTGACGAACGTCGCCGAGGGGCTTTCGGGCTACACCTCCCGAACCGTCGCCGCCGGCGTCGCCGTCCTCGTCTCTTCGGTCGTGTTCGGCCTCGCGCACCTCCAGAACCCGAACGCGACGCTCGTGAGCATGTTCGGCATCTCACTCGCCGGCATCTTCCTCGCCGCGGGCTACGTCCTGACCGACGAACTCGCCATTCCCATCGGTCTGCACGTCACGTGGAACCTGTTTCAGGGCGGCGTGTACGGCTTCCCGGTCAGCGGACTGGGCATCGGCGCGAACGTCGTCGACACGGTGGAGACCGGACCCGACGTCTTCACCGGCGGCGCGTTCGGCCCCGAGGCCGGATTGCTCGGGATGAGCGCCGTCGTCGTCGGGACGGTCGCCGTCGTCGCCTACGTCCGGTGGCGCTACGGCGAGGCGCGACTCGCCCCCGGCCTGTTCGTTCCCGACCTGCGCTGGCGCGACTGAGTCTCCCTCTCCTTACTCCACCAACCGCTCGATTTCGGTGACGAGGATGCCCGAGGCGCCGACCGCCTTCAGGTCGTTCACCACCTCGAAGACGTGGCGCTCGTCGACGACGGCGTGGACCGCGACGGCGTCGTCGCCGGCCACGTCCATCACCGTCGGACCGCCGAGGCCGGGAAGCACCTCGCGGATGTCGTCCAGTCTGTCGCGGGGGGCGTTCATCATCACGTAGCGCTTGTCCTCGGCGGCGAGAACGGACCGGAAGGCCGTCACCAACTGCTCGACCTTCGGGTCGTCGACGGCGTCGGGGTGCGCGAACAGGCGCACCGACGATTCGAGCACCTCGTCGACGATTGCGAGGCGGTTCATCCGCAGGGTCGTCCCCGTGGAGGTGATGTCGATGATGGCGTCGGCCATCTCGACGTGCGGGGTGAGTTCGGTCGCGCCGGTCACCTCGACCACCTCGGCGTCGACGCCCTGCTCGGCGAAGTACTCGCGGGCGATGGTGGGAAACTCCGTGGCGACGGTCTTGCCCGCCACGTCCTCGACCGACTCGATGTCGCCATCCTCGGGCGCCGCGAGGACCAACCGACAGGAGCCGAACTCCAAGTCGACGAGTTCTTCGAGGTCGTGGCCCGACTCGCGCATCTGGTCGAGACCCGTGACGCCGACTTCGGCGGCGCCGTCGCGGACGTACTCCGGAATGTCGGCCGCGCGGGCGAACAGCACCGTCACGTCGGGGTCGACGGTGTCGGCGTACAGTTTTCGGTTCGCTCCGTTCTTGATGTGGAGGCCGGCGCGCTCTAAGAGTTCGACGGTCGGGTCGTGGAGGCGCCCCTTGTTGGGCACGGCGATACGCATACGTCCCCGTCTCGGCGGCGGAACCTACGCCTTTCGCTCTCGGCGACGGGGACGGAGACGGCTGCGCGGATAGCGGATACGAGAACGGCGAGTGGGAGGGCCGCGTCAGTCGGGGATTCGTCCGCGCTCTCAGTCGGCGTCGACGGGCGTCTCACTCGGTCCGGCGGCGTCGGCGCTCCGTTCCGCCGCCGCAACCGCGTCCGCGTCGAGGCGCGAGAGCAGCGCCGCCGTCGCCGCCGGCCGGTCGAGCACCAGCGTCACGCGGTTTCGGATGTCGCGCTCCTTCTCGACGACGCCCTCGGCTTCGAGGTGGCCGACGTGCCACTCTAGGGTGCTCCGGGCGATACCGAGGTCGTCGGCGAGGGCCGCCGGGCGCGCCTCCCCGTCTTCGAGGAGGGTTTCGAGCACCGCGCGCGCGGTCCCGCGGTGATAGAGGGCGACGGTCGCGCGCTCCCACTCGGTGAGGCCGGGGGAGTAGTAGTGCGTCCGGCCGTAGAACTCCTCGCGGACGACCGCCTCCGTCTCGACCAGGCGGCGGACGTGATGTTGGACCTGACCGGGCGCGAGGTCCAGCGAACGGACGAGGCCGTTGAAGTGGACGCCCGGGTGCGAGTCGACGTACGTGCGGATTTGGGTTCGTGTCTCGGTCATCTGTCGCTCCACCGGCGCGCCGGGGGACGCGCCGACGTGTTAGTCGTAGACTCGGCCCGCGCCGTGGGTAAGATAGGTTCACGATTCTCGGAGTTCTGGAATCGGTTCGCTCGGCCCGCTACGGCCGTATTATCGACGGATAACTTCGCGCGCTCGCCGCACGTATCGTCCGACGTACACGTCGACGCGGCGGAACCCGATGGAGTGATACGCCCGCCGTCGGTACGGCCGTCCATGAACGCGCTCTGTATCGCGGGCGGTCGGGTGCTCCGCCCGGACTGCTCCGTCGAGGCGGCCGACGTAATCGTCGACCGGGACACCGGCAACGTCCACGACGTGGGCGAGGGACTCGCGGCCGAGTACGACGGTGAGACGCTGGACGCCGCGGGCGGCGTGGTGATGCCGGGACTCGTCAACGCCCACACGCACGCGGCGATGACGCTGCTCCGGGGGTATGCCGACGACAAACCGCTCGGGTCGTGGCTCCGCGAGGACATCTGGCCCGCGGAGGCCGCCCTCGAACCCGAGGACGTGCGCGCCGGCACCGAACTCGGAATGGTGGAGATGATTCGCTCGGGGACGACGGCCTTCGCGGACATGTACTTCGAGGTGCCCGAAGTCGCCGCCGCCGTCGAGGAGTCCGGGATGCGCGCCCGCCTCGGCCACGGCGTCGTCACCGTCGCCAAGGACGACGAGGATGCCGCCGAGGACGTCGAGGAGAGCCTCCGCGTCGCCCGCGAGTTCGACGGCGCCGCGGACGGGCGAATCCGCACGGCGTTCATGCCCCATTCGCTGACGACGGTGAGCGAGGAGTTCCTCCGGGAGGCCACCGCGACGGCCCGCGAGGAGGGGATTCCGCTGCACTTCCACGCGAACGAGACGGCCGACGAGGTGTCGCCCATCGTCGACGACTACGAGAAGCGCCCGCTGTCGTACGCCGACGACCTCGGCATGTTGACGGAGGACGACTTCCTCGCCCACGGGGTCCACACCGACGCCGAGGAGATAGAACTCCTCGCCGCGCGCGGCACGAGCGTGATTCACTGCCCCGCCTCGAACACGAAACTCGCCTCCGGCATCGCGCCGATACAGGAGATGCTGGACGCGGGCGTGAACGTCGGCATCGGCACCGACGGCGCCGCCTCGAACAACGACCTCGACATGTTCGACGAACTGCGCGACGCGGCGATGATCGGGAAACTCGGCGCCGACGACGCCGCGGCCGTCCCCGCCGCCGCCGCCGTCACCGCCGCCACCGCGGGGAGCGCGGACGCCGTCGGCCTCCCCGGCGGTCGAATCAAGGTCGGCGGCGCGGCGGACCTCATCGTAGTGGACTTCGACGCGCCGCACCTCGCGCCCGCCCACGACGCGGTGAGCCACCTCGCCTACGCCGTCCGCGGGTCCGACGTGCGCCACACCGTCTGCGACGGGCGGGTGCTGATGGAGGACCGCGAGGTGCAGACGCTGGACGAGGAGCGAGTCGTGGAGACGGCGAAAGAGCGGGCGGAATCATTGGTGGAACGGGCGGAGTAAACCTCCACTTCGGTGGACTTGTTTTGAGATACCGTACCGCGAGGCGAGCGAATGCGAGCCTCGCGGCGTCTTTTTGGTCCAGCTTTTTGCGACGAGGGTCCCCGCAGCGTCGCCGAAGGCGACGCGAGGAGACCTGAATCTGCAAAAAGCTGGTTCGGTACTGATTTGAGTCATCTCCGCAAACTCCAACCTATGAGTGACTATGCCCCCGTAAGCGAGCATCTCGACGATGTGGAGAGCGCTCGCACAGAGGGACGACGCAAGATGGATTGGGCGCTCCAGCACATGCCCATCCTGACGGAACTCCGCGAGCAGTTCGAGGCCGAGAAACCCTTAGAAGGCGAAGTCATCGGCATGGCGATGCACGTCGAGGCGAAGACGGCCAACCTGGTCGAACTCCTGGCCCTCGGCGGCGCGGAAGTTGCCATCACCGGCTGTAACCCGCTGTCGACGCACGACGACGTGAGTGCCGCCCTCGACGCCAACGACGCGATTACCTCCTACGCCGTCCGTGGCGTCGACGACGACGACTACTACGCCGCCATCGAGTCGGTCATCGACCACGAACCCACCCTGACCGTCGACGACGGGATGGACATGGTGTTCGCCATCCACGAGGAGCACCCCGAACTCATCGACACCATCGTCGGCGGGTGCGAGGAGACGACGACGGGCGTCCACCGCCTCCGCGCGATGGACGAGGACGGCGCGCTGAACTACCCCGTCTTCGCCGTCAACGACACGCCGATGAAGCGCCTGTTCGACAACGTCCACGGCACCGGCGAGTCCTCCTTGGCTAACATCGCCATGACGACGAACGTCTCCTTCGCCTCGAAGAACGTCGTCGTCGCCGGCTACGGCTACTGCGGAAAGGGCGTCGCGAAGAAGGCCTCGGGCCAGAACGCGAACGTCGTCGTCACCGAAGTCGAACCCCGCCGCGCCCTCGAAGCGCACATGGAGGGCTACGAGGTGCTCCCGATGAAGGAGGCCGCGAAGAAGGGCGATATCTTCGTGACGACGACGGGTAACCGCGACATCATCACCGAAGAGGACTTCGAGGTGATGAAGGACGGCGCCATCCTCTCGAACGCCGGCCACTTCGACATCGAAATCGACCTCGACGCCCTCTCGGACCTCGCGAGCGAGGAGTACGACGCCCGCGACGGCGTCCGCGCCTACGAGATGGACGACGGCCGCCGCATCAACGTGCTCGCGGAGGGCCGCCTCGTCAACCTCGCCTCGCCCATCGCCCTGGGTCACCCCATCGAGGTGATGGACCAGTCGTTCGGCGTCCAAGCCGTCTGCGTCCGCGAACTCGTCGAGAACGGCGACGACTACGGGGCGGGCGTCCACGACGTGCCCGACGACCTCGACAAGGAAGTCGCCGAGATCAAACTCGCTGCCGAAGGCGTCGAGATAGACGCCCTCTCCGAAGAACAGCGCGAGTACATGGGCAGTTGGAGCCACGGGACCTGAGGTACGCGACCGACGCTGACGACGCCGACGGCGCCGCCGCACTTCTCACCCGATTTCACCGAACGAGTCGAACGCGTCCCAGCACTCGCAGTCCAAATCGTCCAAGGAGGTCACCTCGTCCGGCAGACTGGACACCGGCATCCCGCCGCCCACCGCCTCACAGTCGCCCGTGTGCATCGTGAAGTCGTCGCTCGACATCGTGTACATCGAACACTAGTCAGATTCCCAACTATAAAAAGCTCACTCGCGCTCGCAGGGGCAGCGAGCGGAGCAGGGGCCGGTCCGCTACCGCGTACGGTCGTCCATCTCGTCCGCCTGTCGGCTCACGTCGTTCAACGCCTTCTCCTGTTCGCCGCGTGCGATGCCGCCGGACTCCGCGTGGCGGCCGTCGTACTGTCGCCGCGGGATGGCGTCCCAGACGGAGTTCTCGCCGTCCCGGTCCGCCGAGACGAAGGCGCGGAGCCGTTCGAGGAGTCGGAGGGCCATGCCTCGGAGTAGCACGTCGGAAAAGTTAATGTTCGGGTCGCCGCGGCGTCACCGCGAGGTGGTGGACCCGGCGCGGACGACGTGCCCGTACTTCAGGAGGGCGACGAAGACGGAGCCGCCGATAGCGTTGCCCACCGTCGAGACGGCCATGAACTCCGCGAACGTGGCGAGCCCGATTTTGGGGGAGAATATCATGGCCGGAAGCACCTCGACGATGCCGGCGATGCAGTGCGGCAGGTGGGCGATGCCGATGGTCGTGGCGACGAGCCAGACGAAGAACGTCCGGCTGATGGTCTCTTGGGCGGCGGAGACGAGCCACGAGAGCAGTCCCATCAGCCACCCCGCGAGGATGGCGGCGGCGAACTTCGCCTCGGGGGGATGGTCGACGAGCTTCAGGGCGATGTCGACGAACGCGCTCGGGTCGACGATGCCGAACGAGGGGGCGACGGTGACGGCGATGAGGGAGAACGCGACGGCGCCGACGATGTTGCCGGCGTAGATGATACCCCACAGGCGGCCGAGTTGCTTGACCGAGGCGTCGCCGTTGAGCACCGGAACCACCGCTAAGGTGGTGTGTTCGGTGAACAGTTCCGACCGGCCGAGGACGACGAAGATGAACCCGATGGCGTAGAGGTTCGCGAGGACGATGCTGCTCGTCACGTCCGACCAGGTGCCCGCCGCCGTCGTCGCCACCGTGGCCATCAGCAACGGGCCGAATCCGATGTCCAACCCCGCCGACAGCGCCGAGAGGAACAGGCCGCCCGACGGGCGCTGCAACTCGTTCAGCCCGTGTTCTATCTCGGTTTGGAGGATGGCGCTCATCGGCGTCTGGTCGTCAGAGCTACTCTTCATCTCCCCTTCGCTTGCCTCGCTCATTCAATCGAACTGTCGGGCGGGGGCTTGAAAATCGCTCTTGCCGTTCCGGGCGTTTCCTTCGTCTCATTTAAGAACGGCCGCGGCCGAGAGTCGTCCATGTCCTCGAACCGAAAGGGCGACCGCAGGGAGCGCGAACTCGTCAACCGCCTCGACGAGGCCGGGTTCGCGGTCATGCGCGCGCCGGCGTCCGGGAGCGCGACCGAACGCGAACTTCCGGACGTCCTCGCGGGCAACGGCGAGGTGTTCTACGCCATCGAGGCGAAGGCGAGTTCGGGTCGGCCCATCTACCTCCAGGGCGAGGAGGTGGAGGCGCTCATCTACTTCTCGCAGAACTTCGGCGCGAAGGCCCGAATCGCCGTCCGGTTCGACCGCGAGGACTGGTACTTCTTCCACCCGGGCGACCTCTACACGACCGACGGCGGCAACTACCGAGTGAAAAAGGAGACGGCGCTCGCGGAGGGGGAAGCGTTCGAGTCGTTCGTCGGCGGCCCGGCCCAGAGTAGACTGACGGACGTGAGCGAGGAGTCGGCGGACGGCGACTGAGCGAGGACGCCGACTCCGGCCCTCTCGAACCCCTTCGTTTCCACTGTACGATGACGCGCGTCTCGCGTCCGTCTGACGCGGGTTCGGCGCTCAGACCAGCGACGCCTGCCGCGTCTCCGGCCGGTCCGACGCCGTCGCGTGCCGGACTGACTCGGCGTCGGCGAAGTCGGATTCGACCGGGCGGAGACGCGAGGCGGGGAAGCGGTAGCGCGTCCGTCCCGCTAAATCCTCGACGCCGCCCGAGAGGGGCAGCGAGTCGACGTAGACGGCCTCGAAGACGGGTTCGTGCCGGCCGTAGTTCTCGTTGCTCTCGTAGTCGGCGACGAGCCTTCCCCCTCCGGTGGCCGACTCGTCGGCGCGTTTGCCCGTCGCGCGGACGACGACGAGGAGGCTCTTCGTCTCCCTGTCGCGCACCAAGTCGCCGGGGGCGTGAGCGTGTCGCTCGCAGAGGGTGGGCGCGGAGTCGAACATCGGGACGAACGTCCGGCGGCCGCAGACGGCGCAGGCGCTCGTTCGCTCGCCGGGGGCCGGAATCAGCCTCTCGTTTATCTCGATGGCGACGCGGCGCAGGTGCTTACAGCGGGCGCGTCTGATTGCGCTGTCCGGACAGGTGCAGGTTCCGGTCTCCACGTCGACGACGTACGTTCCGCCGGTCGTCTCGACGACGTACCGGCCGTCCCTGAGCGGTCGGATGGCCATCGCTTCGGCGCGGGCGCGGCGCGTGCGGCCGGCGAACCCCTCGGCGGGGAGAGTCGTCATCCGTCTCACGGGGCGGACAGCGGGCGCGGAACGGGCTGTCGACGCGGGTGTGTTTCGGGTGTGCGTCATGGGTGATTCGTGCCGAGAGAGCGTCTCTATCGTCGCTCTCCCGCTGTATTCTCCTACGTCCCCGACGGAGGTAAACCCTCGTTTCGTCTCGAAACAACGGACGATTTTTGTGCGACTACCGGTCCGAGTTCGCGTCGCCGCGAAGGGTCGTCGCCACCCCCAACCGACGCATATTCGAGTTAATTCGAGACAATTTAACTAAATTAGGATAGTCAATATCTATATTATATGTGGACAAACGGATACGTAACGACCGTCATGAGACGAAGCGCAACCACGGCGATGACCGCGATGCTGCTGATCGCGGCACTGACTATCGTCCCGATGGCGGGTCTCGCCCAGTCCGACACGGCGACCCCTGCGACCCCGACGCCGACGGCCGACTCCGAGTCGACCGACAACGAAAGCGTCAGGTCGGGAGAACTGCTGAGCGGCGTCCTCGCCGTTCAAGACGCCGAGATAGACGGCGAACTCGAAACCCGCGCGTTCGGTATTCGGGTGGCACAGGCGGCGACGGACGAGGCGAAGGCCGACGTCGTCGCCGAGCGACTCGAATCGAACCGAGTGCGACTCGACGAACTCGAACGACGCAAAGCGCGGCTCGAAACCGCCCGCGAGAACGGGTCGATGAGCCGCGGACAGTACGAGGCGCGGATCGCCGGACTCACCGTCGAGACGGCGACCGTGAAGGAACTGACCAACCGCTCGGCGAACGCTTCGGAGGGGATTCCGAGCGAACTGTTAGAACGACGCGGCGTCAACGCCTCGGCGATCCACACCCTCGCGACGCGGGCCGCCGATCTGACCGGGCCCGAAGTCGCGGAAATCGCCCGCAGCATCGCGGGACCGAACACCTCCCGTGGAGACGCCTCGGAACGGCGCGAAGCGGCCGGCAACGCGTCCGCACCCGGTGACCGCGCCGCCGCCGGCGATAGCGAACGTCGGGGAACGGACGCGGACGGACGGCGCGGACCGGCCGCGGAAGCCGACGACACGACGACCGGCGACGAGAGCGCAACGACCGAAACCGCGACCTCGGAGTCGAAATCGGGGTCCCACCCGCGTGACTCCGGGACCGACGATTCCGATGCCGACCGTGAACCCGGCGGCAGCACGCGAGGCGCGGCGTTCGCGTCGATATCGGGGGACGACCGCGCGTGAGCCGACCGACCGGTGAGGCGAGACGGCTACTGCGATTGCTGCTGGTCGGCGCCCTCCTCGTCGCCGGGACGGCGCCGACCGTCGTCGCGGCGGAACCGACCGACTCCGGACTCGTCGTCGAACTCCACGACGACGGAACCGCCACGGTGACGCTGCGAACCACCTACGACTTGGCGCGCGAGGAGGAGGCGCGAGCGTTCGCGGAACTGCGCGAGGACGAAGGCGCCCGCGAGCGACTGGTCGCGAGGTACGCGGAGAGAATGACCCGCGTGGCCGCGGCGGCCGAGGCGGAGACCGACCGGACCATGCGCATCTCCGAGGAACGCGTCGCGCTCTCGACGAACGACGGCGTGGGCGTCGTGGCGCTCTCGGTTCGGTGGGAGGGCCTCGCGGCGACGGACGACGGCCGACTCACCGTCGCTCACCCGTTCGCCAGCGGCTTCGACGTCGACCGGCCGCTGACGCTCGTCGGACCGACCGGCTACGACGCCGTCGAGACCGCACCCGCGCCCGACAGTCGGACCGAGAACCGCCTCGCGTGGGAGTCGGGGGCCGAACTGGACGGCTTCGAGGTGGCGTTCGCACCGTCCGGCGTCGAGACCGACTCGTCCGCGGACGGCCCCGACACGGGAACGAACGTCCCCGGGTTCGGTGCCGTCGTCGCGGTCGTCGCTCTGTTCGTCGCTGCGATGTCGGCTCGACTCCGCGAGTGACCCGGAACCCCGTCGCCGTACCGGGCGGGCCGTGACGGACGCCGGGAGTCGGCGTTCCGAGACGGCGCTCTCGCTCTCCGGCGTCGGGTCGCCGACGCTGTCGGCTCAGACTTCGAAGCGCTTTTAGAACGGCCGACGGAAGGCGAGAGCATGGCTCTCGAAGCGGAGATGCGTCGCAAGATCGTCGTCTCCGTCGCCGCAGTCGGCTTCTTCATCGCGCTCGTTGTGGGGGTCGGTGCGACCTACAACGACGGCGGACTCGTCGGGGACGGCGGCCTCGTACTCGTCGGCATCCTCGCGCTGTTCGTACTGGTGATGGGTATCATCGGCTTCATACTCGACCGCTGAGCGCGGCGCTCCCGGTCGCTTGTCTCCCTCTCGTCGTCCAGTCGCGACGCTCAGTCCCCGTCCGCGACCGCCTCGCGCCAGTCGCGCACCTCGCCGGCGTCCCGCAGGGCGCCCGCGTAGTACGACAGGGGATGTGAGATGGTCTCGCAGCGCTCGTCTCTGTTCACGCAGTCGCCGTACGACTGCATGCTCGCACACGAGGGTGGGGCGAACTGCGCGCCCTCGGCGTCCGCGAGGTACTCGACGCGCGTCTCCATCCGCGCCGCCGCCTCCTCGTCGGCCCCGAGCAGCGTGGTCACTTCCGTCGCGTCCATGCCGAGAGCGACGAGGAAGGAGACGAGCGAGAACTCGCTGTGCGAGGCGAGCGACTCGCCGTTTCGGGCGCGCTGAACCAACTCCTTCATGCAGGGGGGAAACAGCCCGGGGACGACGGCGTCTACCTCGGCGCCACCGGCCGCGTCGTGGTCGTTCAGCAGGGTCCGCAGCGCGGCAACCTCCTCTTCGAGGGCGTCGGCTATCTCCTCGCCGGCCGCGCTCCCCCGCACGGAGAACGGGAGACCCTCGGCGACGCGGCGGCGCACCGCCTCCTCCAGCAGTCGGCGGAGTTCCTCTTCGGTCACGCGCACGTCGCCGGCGGCGAGTTCGCGGTTGACGAGGCGCCAGCGCTCGCCCCACTCGGCCGTCGAGAGCGTCAGGTACGCGCCCGCGTCCACCCAGTAGTGCGAGGGGTCGCGGCCGCCCCGGCGCCCGCCGCCCTCGGCGCGTTCGGGTCGCACGTCGCCCGAGAGGTCGAACTCCCGGAGCACGTCGTCCAGCGAGACGGTTCGCGTCCCGGTGCTCTGCAGGCCGTCGTCGTCGGATTCGAAGTCCGTCTGGAAGCGGTCGTGCGCCGTCGCGGCCTCCGCGGCGGCGTACTTGTCGACGGCGGCGGGGGTGTCCACGAGGGAGACGAGGATGCGCGCGATGGGGTAGGAGAGCAGTTCCTCGCGGTCGGTCCAGCGCCGTTCGTCTTCGGGGGCGACGGTGCCCTCCATCAGCGCGCGTTCGACCCGCTCGAGGCCCCGTTCGACGGCGGGGGCGTCCTCGGCGATGAGTTCCGCCGGCGAGATGTCCGCGTCGCCGACGGCGTCGCGCGCGCCGTCGAAGAAGGGATACCGGGCGAAGTGCGGGTCCATCGGTTCGGCTCGTCGTTGCCGGTCTGACCGAATAAACACGACGATTGGTGCGGGGTCGTTCCGGTTCCGCCCTCTCCTCGGAACTCGCTCTCGGCCCGCCGTTGACCCGACACCGCACGACCTAAGACGGCGCGCGCCCTCCCCGACGACGTGCCGCAGTTCGACTACCCGTGTCCCGACTGCCGGGCGACCAACAGTCTCCACGACGTGGACTGCCGCTTCGAGGGGACGCCGTGGCCCGCCGTCGAGAAAGCCTACGTCGACGCCGTCGCGCGACTCACGGCGGGGCCGGTCGCCGAGGACGACCTCGAGTCCGAGGTCCACGGCGACTGGGACAACCTCCACCGCGCCGCCCTCGAACGGTTGAAGCGCGACGGCCGGGTGTCGGAGGCCAACGGCGTGCTCAGACTGCTGACCGCCGAGGAGTTCCGCGAGGAGGTCTCGGAACCCACCGCGGAGCCGATGAAGACCATCTACCGCCGCGGGAGCGTCCCCGGCTGTCACGACAACGCCGTCTTCGCCATGATCGCGTGGTACGAGATGGTCGGCCTCTCGTGGTCGGAGACGCGCGAGAAGGTGGTGTCGTGGCTCGAAGAGAGCGGAACGTGGTCCCGCGGCGGATTCGAGGAGGCGACGCCGGCCCAACTGGTCGACAGCAAGCGCCACGTCTACGAGGCGGGGTACGGCTGGAAGGAGAAGGCCCAGTCGGCGAAGCGCGTCATCGACCGCCACCGCTGACTCCGTCTCCATCCTCCTCGCTCCGCTCTCCGCCCCCGAGCGCACCGCTCGCACGCCCCTCGCCCCCTTTTACGTCGTTACCGTCCGTCTCTCCCGCGTGAGCGAACCAGAGGCGACGGGCGGCGACGACGGGGCGACGCCCGCGGCGGAGACCGTCGACTCCCCCCGTCGAGCCCTCGCCATCGTCGTCGGCATCGTGTTCATCGACCTGCTCGGCTTCGGCGTCGTCATCCCCGTCCTCCCGTTCTACGTTCGCAGTTTCGCGGTGAGCGACGTACTCATCGGGCTGCTCGCCGCGTCGTACTCGCTGATGCAGTTTCTCTTTGCACCCTTACTGGGCCGCCTCTCGGACGCGCGCGGCCGGCGGCCCGTCCTCATGCTGTCGCTGTTCGGCAACGTCGTCGCGTGGACCGTCTTCGGCCTCGCCGCCGAAGTCGGCCTCCTCCTCGGGACGACGGCCGCGCTGGCGACGCTGTTTACCTCGCGGATGCTCGCCGGTGCGATGGGCGGCAACATCGCCACCGCGCAGGCGTACATCGCGGACGTGACGGCCCCCGAACGCCGCGCCGCCGCCCTCGGTTTAGTGGGCGCGGCGTTTGGCCTCGGATTCGTCTTCGGCCCGGCCATCGGCGGCGCCGCCGCCAGCGACGGCGCCGTCGCCGCCGCGGAGTCGGTGCTTCCGTCGTTCGTCCCGGCGACGCGCTTCTCCCTGCCGAGTTTCGTCGCGGCCGCTCTCAGTCTCGTCGCTCTCGCCGCCACCGCGGCGTTCCTCCCCGAACCCGACCGGCAGCGCGGGACGGCGGGACGCGCGACGCTCGTCGGTCAGTTCGCTTCGGCCCTGCGCGACCGGTCGCTCCGCGGCCTCGTCGTCGCCTTCTTCCTCGTCTCCTTGGCGTTCTCCGGGGTGCAGGTCATGTTCATCCCGTACGCCGCCGACCTGTTCGGCTACGACGAGACGCAGACAGCGCTGCTTCTCACCTACATCGGCGTGCTCGGCGTGCTGAACCAGGGCGTCCTCGTCGGCCGTCTCTCGCGGCGCTACCCCGAGCGCCGCATCGCACTGGCGGGCGCCGTCCTCCTCGCCGCCGCCCTCGCCGCCATCCCGTTCTCGCATCTCGTCGGCGCGGCCGTCCCGCTGGCGGGCGTCGGCCCGGCGTGGTTCACCGGCCCCGTGGCGGTGCTCCTGACGGTTCTCGCCTGTCTCTCCGTCGGTAACAGCCTGCTGAACGTCGCGCTGTCGGCGCTCGTCTCGCGCGCCGTGCCGGCGGACAGGCAGGGCAACGCCTTCGGCGTCACGCAGGGGGCCGGCAGCCTCGGGCGGACCGTCGGCCCGCCGCTGATGGCGGCGCTGTACGTCGTCGTCTACTGGTCGCCGTTCGTCGCGGGCGCGCTGTTGGCGCTCCCCGTCGTCGCCATCCTCGCCGGGCGTGTCCTCGGCGACGCGACGGCGGCCGCGCCGCCGAGCGGGTCGGAGTAGCGGAGCGTCGCGCGCCCGCGGCCGCTACGGGCGATTGCACCGGGGGTCGAAACGAAGGGGAAACAGGAGGGAGAAGAAAGGTAAAGCGGCGAGAGTGCGGGCGAGCGCGCGTCGAGCGCTTCGAGGCGGCCGTCCGCTCAGTCGCTCTGGATGCGCGGCGCGAGCATGTAGGTGACGTTGCCCTGCCCCTCGGCGATGCGGTAGTGGAGCTTCACGGGGAACTCCTCGCCCAGTTCCATGGTGACCTCGGCGTCCTTCGGGATGGCCTTGTTCATGTCCTTCAGGTAGTCCAGGGAGAACAGCGAGTCGGCCGTCCCCGAGGTGAGGTCGATGAGGTCCTCGGCGTCGAGTTGGAAGTCCACGTCGTCGGTGTCGCCCTGCGCCTGGATGTGGAACGCCTCCTCCTCGTCGTCGACGCGGAGGCGGACGTGGTCGGAGACCATGTCGGCGGCCTTGATACCGCGGTCGAGTTGCGCGCCTTCGAGGACGATTTCGGCGGCGAGGTCGAGGTCCGGGATGTCGGGTTCCTGCCGGATGGAGTCGGGGTCGATGAGCGCCAGCGTCGAGGTGAGTCCGTCGATGCGAATCTGCAGTTTCCGCGTCTCCTCGTCGAGTTCGAGTTCGACCAACTGGTCGGAGTTCGCCATGCCGACGAAGTCTTCGAGTTTCGAGAGGTTGACGCCGATGACGCCGCCGTCGGCCTCGTAGGACTCGAACGAGGCGGCGTCAAGCGTCAGGTCGACCATGCCGACGTTCGCGGGGTCGACCGCCCGAATCGAGAGGTCGTCCTCGTTCAGTCGGATCTTACACTCGTCGACGAGCACGCTCACCGAATCCAGCGCGTCCCGGAGCGTGGAGGCGCTCACGATGGCCTTGAACATGTGGACGCAGCTACGACAGCGGGCTTAAAAATACCCTTGATTCGCCCGTTCACTAAGTGTGTTCTCGCACGCCCACGCGAGACCGTGCCTGCCTCTCCGCGCGCCCCGTCCTGTCGCCGATTCTGTCTGTTCCAGGTGGGAAAACAACTATATGAGTATCTGCTCATCTATTCATACATGGTGCAAGGCGCGAAGCTAGAGGGCGACGCGGCGGAGGAAAACGGAGACTGCTGCGGGACGGCGGAACTCGGCCCGGACGGGGCGAGCGACCGCACGGTCGAGCGCGACGTGGAGACGCTGAAAGCGCTCGGGAGCGACACCCGCTACCGGGTCGTCAGACTCCTCGCCGCGGCCGACGAGGAACTGTGCGTCTGCGAGATAACGCCGCGGTTCGAGGTGAGCGACAGCGCCGTCAGCCACGCGCTGTCGGACCTCGCCGAGGCCGGGTTGGTCGCGCGTCGAAAGCAGGGGACGTGGCGGTACTACCGACCGACCGACCGGGCCGCGAAACTCGTCGATGCGCTCGACGCCACGCGGGGTGAGGAGCGATGAGCGACGCCGACCGCGCCGCCCCGCAGGAGGACCCCGTCGACGCCGTCCGCGTCGCCTTCGTCTGCGTGCAGAACGCGGGTCGGAGTCAGATGTCGGCCGCCTTCGCCGAACGCGAACGCGACCGGCGGGGACTCGAAGACCGCGTGGAGATTCTGACCGGCGGGACCCACCCCGCCGACCACGTTCACGACGTCGTCGTCCGACTGATGGACGAGGAGGGGTTCGACCTCTCGGACCGGACTCCCGGAGAGATATCGACCGCGGAGTTGGAGACGTGCGACTTCGTGGCGACGATGGGGTGTTCGACGCTCGAACTCGATACCTCCGGCGGCGTCGACGTACGCGATTGGGCGCTCGACGACCCCGACGGCGCCGACGAGGACGACGCGCGGGCGATACGCGACGAAATCGAAGAGCGGGTCGTCGCCCTGTTCGACGAGATAGAGGCGCGGGCCGAGGGGAAGGGAGCATGAGCGACTCCGAGGACGGCGGGTCGGCGGACGCGCCGACGGATTCTCTCGACCCCGCCGCCCAGCGACGCGCCGTTCGGGAACGCTACGCCCGCATCGCCACCGCCGGGTCCGCGTCCGACTCGACTTCGGATTCGACCGCGGACTCGACCGACGACGACGGTGGCTGCTGCGACGCCGACGCGATCGATTCGTCGCCCGACGACTCGACGGCCCTCGGCTACACCGACGACGACGTGGCCGCCGTCGCCGACGGCGCGGACCTCGGACTCGGGTGCGGCAACCCGAACGCCATCGCCGCCCTCGAACCCGGCGAGACGGTGCTTGACCTCGGGTCCGGCGCCGGGTTCGACTGCTTTCTCGCCGCCCGCGAGGTGGGCGAATCCGGGCGCGTCGTCGGCGTCGACATGACGCCCGAGATGGTCGAGAAAGCCCGCGCGAACGTCCGGAAGAACGACGCGACGAACGTCGAGTTCCGCCTCGGCGAGATAGAGAACCTCCCCGTGGCCGACGGGTCCGTCGACGTGGTCATCTCGAACTGCGTTATCAACCTCTCGCCGGACAAGCCGCGGGTGTTCCGCGAGGCGTACCGGGCGCTCCGCCCCGGCGGGCGACTCGCCGTCTCCGACGTGGTGCTGACCGCGTCGCTTCCCGACGACGTCCGCCACGACCCCGACTCCGTGGCCGCCTGCGTCGCCGGCGCGTCGACCGTCGAGGAGGTGGAGGAGATGCTGACCGAGGCGGGATTCGAGGACGTAGATATATCCCCGAAAGAGGAGAGCGCCGAGTTCATCGGCGAGTGGGACGACTCGCTCCCCCTGGAGGAGTACGTCGTCTCCGCGACCATCGAGGCGAGAAAGCCCGCGTAGCGCGCCCGTCGACGCCGGTCGGTTCTCACTCGCCGACGCGACCCCGTGAACTCCCGTCGCACGCGCGTTCCATCCCGCTACCCCTATCTGTCTGAACCGAGTAGAGCCGACAATTGACCATGGCCCGAAAGGACCACTACTACAACAAAGCGAAACAGGAGGGCTACCGCACCCGTTCGGCGTACAAACTGCAGCAGTTGGACGAGGAGACGGGGCTGTTCGGCCCCGGCAACACCGTCGTGGACCTCGGGGCCGCCCCCGGCGGGTGGCTCCAAGTCGCCGCCGAGGCCGTCGGCGACCGCGGGACCGTCGTCGGCGTCGACTTCCAGCGCATCCGCGACCTCGACGCCGACAACGTCGAGACTATCAAGGGCGACATGACCGAGGAGGGGACGAAGGAGCGACTCCGCGAGCGAATCGGCGCGGAGGGCGCGGACGTCGTCATCTCGGACATGGCGCCGAACATGACCGGCGAGTACTCGCTGGACCACGCTCGCTCCATCCACCTCGCCCGGCAAGCGTTCGAGGTGGCGCTGGACCTCCTCCCCGCCGGCGGCGACTTCGCTGTGAAGGTGTTCGACGGGCAGGACCTCGCGGACTTTCGCGCCGACATGGAGGAGGAGTTCCAGTACGTCCGGTCGGTCCGGCCGGACGCCTCCCGAGACGAGTCCTCCGAGCAGTACTTGGTGGGCAAACACCGCATCACCGCGCCCGTCGCGGAAGGGGACGAGTTGGACGTCGTCATCCACGACGTGGGCAGCGAGGGCGACGGCATCGCCAAGGTCGACGGCTACACACTGTTCGTCCCCGGCACCGAGACGGGTCAGGAGGTCCGGGTGCGCGTCACCGACCGCAAGCCAAACTTCGGGTTCGCCGAGGTCGTCGACGGTTGAACGGCGACGACGGTCGGTGAACCACGAACGACGAACGACGAACGACGGACGTGCGCCGTCGCTCCTCGCTCTCCCGTCTTCTCCTCGTCTCTGATTCGGTTACTCGGACTGCCTCTCGACGACTACGTCGACGTGGAGGTGAGCCTCGCAACTGCCGCGCCCGCCGCCCCGCCGACATTGGCCCGTACTGATGATGTCCGAGAGGGTCGTGTACGTCCCGCACTCGGGGCATCGTAGCCCGCTCTCCATCGTATCACCTTCCGTCAGGCGAACGCGTTGCTCTCCGTCCATGCGTGTCGTACGATACCGCCCCGCATAAGAGGGTTAGTCTCGCCGCTGACCGGTCAGAACCCGTGTCACTCCAGCGCCCACGGGTCCCGTTCGTCGGGACGGCCGCCGCCGAGGGCGGCGACGACGCCGTAGACGAACGGCGTGTCGACGACGGCGATGAGCAGTTTCAGGAGGTACTGCCCGACCATGAGCGAGAGGAGGGCGCTCCACGGGAGGGCGTCGCCGATGCCGAGCACCCGCGGCGCGACGGAGAAGGCGACGAGGACGAAGATGACCGTATCGATGGCCTGACTGGTCGACGTCGAGGCGATGTTGCGGAGCCACAGGTGGTCCCGTCCGGTCGCCGCGCGGATGCGGTGGAAGACGACCACGTCCCAGTTCTGGCTCACGAGGTAGGCGAGGAGGCTCCCGGCGACGACGTTCGTCCCGGAGGCGAGGACGGTGCGGAACTGCCCGGCGAACTCCGGGTCGGCGGCCGGCAGGAGGATGGTGACCCACACCAACGCGAGGAGAACGAAGTTCATCGCGAAGCCGACGTTGACCATCACCTGCGTCGACCGGCGGCCGTACAGTTCAGAGTAGCAGTCCGAGGCGAAGAAGGTGAGCGCGTACGCCACCGCCGCGCCCGGCATGAGCACCATCGCGCCGACGATGGGGAGCGTTCCGAGAGCCTCGGGAACGGGCACGGCGAGCAGTTTCGACGCCGTGAGTTGCGCCGTCGTCAGCGCGGTGACGAACAGGGCGAGGAGGACCACCTGCCCGGTTTCGAGTCCCCGCTCACTCATCGTCGATTCGGTCGTGTCGGGCGTCTATCTCGTCGAGCAGATCGAGCGTCTTGCGGACGGACGCGCGGATGGCGTCGCTGCGGTTGACGAACTTCTTGTCGTCGCCTACGTGTTCGTCTAAGTCGGCCAGGAGTTCGTCGGGTATCTCGACGCTTATCTTGGACATACTCGTGGATTCTCAGGCGCATATTTACCGCTTTTCAATGGCCTGTCGGCCGGGCGACACCCGCCGCTCGGGCGGATTCTGAGACGACCTCCCTTCGTCGCCTCAGGTCGCCCGGGCGGGCGCGAGGTTGCGCCGGCCGCCGAGGGTGACGACGAACAGGAGGCCGAGTCCGATACCGTAGGCGGCCATCAGCGGAATCGTGACGAGGAACATCGTCAGGATGCCGGCGGGCGTGAACACCGCGGCGAACGCGAGGACGCCGACGGTCACCTCGCGCCAGCGACCGCGGAGTGACTGATAGGTGACGCCCGACCCGTTGAGCAGCAACAGCAGGATGGGGATGTCGGCGAGGAGGCCGATACCGCCCGTCGTGAAGAAGATGAGCCAGAAGAAGTCGGTGATGCGGTAGGAGATGATCATGTTCGACTGCACCGCGTCGTTGACCAGCCACGAGATGACCGCGGGGGCGACGTAGAAGTAGCCGAAGACGAACCCGCCGAGCAGACCGCCGACGAGCGACCCCGTCCAGAGGAACACCGTGCGGCGGCGACGGCGGACGATGTTTCGCTCGCGCAGGGCGGGCCACGCGAAGAACGCCACGAGGGGGAGCGTGACGACGGCGCCGACGAGCACCGAGAACTTCACCATGAACAACAGCGCCTCCATCGGGTGGAGGGCGACGACGTTCAGCACCTCGTCTGGCGTCACCTGCGCGGGGAGTCGGCTGAGGAACTGCTCGTAGACGACCCGCAGACCGCCGACGTACAGCGCCGTGAACGCCAGCGCCATCGTCGTCATGAACACGCCGACGATCCAGAACGTCTTCGAGGTGAGCGACTCGACGATGAACGAGATGTCCTTGTAGTAGCCGCCGATGTCGTCCTCGTCGGTTTCGCCGTCGGTGAGTCCCTCGAACAGCGTCCCGCCGGCGCGCGTCGCCCGGTCTTCGAGTTCGCCGGGTTCGTCTCCGTCTCCGGTTTCGGTCCCGTCTCCGCTCTGCCCGTCGGCCTCGCGCGCCGCCTCGGCCTCGTCGAACCGGTCGAGGACGGCCTGCGCCCGTTCGTTGTCACCCTCGTCGAGGGCGTCGCCCGCTATCGCCATCGCCTCCTCCTCGCTCAGGTCGGCGAACGCCTCGGGGGGCGCCGCGCGGACGCCCGCCGTGTCCAGTTCGGAGACGTCGATGCTGCCCGGGTCGCCGACGCCGCGTTCGAGCGGCCCGACAGACTCCTCTAAATCCTTGTAGACGGCGTAGCAGACGCCGAGACCGAGGAAGACGAGGCCGCCGAGAACCGACAGGAGGAGGAGGACGCTCTGGGCCGGGAGACCGAACGTCCCCTCGAGCGCGGGAACCTGGTAGTCGCTCCCGGCGAGGCGGAGTGCGCTGTCGACGGCCGCGGGACCGCCGACGGTGTAGAACAGGTAGACGGCCGCGCCGCCGAGGACGCCCACGCCGGCGACGACGTTCCAGCGCTTCGAGACGCCGGCGCGTACGTCGATTCGCTCGCTCCCGCGCCGCGCCGTGACGAGCACCTTCGAGAGATACAGGCTGAACCCGTACAGCGTCAGCACCGGAATCGCCCACAGAATCTGGGTGAACGGCTCCGGCGGCGTGAACAGCGCGCCGGCGAGGAAGATGGCGACGACGGCGTAGCGCCACTGGTCGCGGAACGTCTCGTAGGGGACGATTTCGGTGTACGACAGCAGCGTCATCACCAGCGGCAGTTGGCTCGCCAGCCCGAACGAGACGGTGAGCAGGAACATGAACTGCGCCCACTTGACGATGGAGTAGGTGGGCGCGAAGCCGATGTTCACGGTGCTCTGCGCGAGGAACGCGAAGGTGATGGGGAAGAAGAAGAGATAGCCGTAAGCGACGCCGAGGGCGAACAGCGCGACCATCCCGCCGACGACGAGCGCGAGTTTCCACCGCGGAACGGGCGATTCCGGCCAGTAGCCGCGCTCTCTGAGCGCGTCGCGCGAGAAGTAGATGAACACGGGCGCGGCGACGATGAGACCGGTCACCAGTCCGATCTTCGCCTGGAGGAGGACCACGTCGAACGGCGTCTGAGCGATGATCTGCACCTCCTCGCTGATGGTCTGCTGCATGTTCTGACGCGTGATGGCCTTCAGAAAGCCCCAGACGTACAGCCGAAGCGCGTAGAACGTGCCGAGGAATCCGACGAGAAAGACGATAAAGACCTTCTGGAGGTCCTTCTGCGCCGCGCGGAGCATCGCCCCCGCGGTCTCTCGACCCTCGTCGAGTGCGCGGCGAGTATCGCCGTCCAGCGCGCTAGACATACCCGACGAAAGCCCTCTCGCAGTTATCAATCTTTTTCATGCGGTCGCGCGGGCGACCGCGTCCTTCTCGCGACGCGGCTATCCGGAAAGGCCTATAAGAACCGGGAAGTGAATCTCTGGTGAATGGCCGACGATTCGGAGTCGGAGCGTCCGCCGACGGACCCCGACGAGTCCGACGATTCGACCCCGGACGACGACGAGACCGAGTCGTCCCAGACGCCGACCGACGGGGGCGGGGACGCGGACGACACCGAGAGCGACGGCTACGCCTCCGACGAGACCGATGCAGACGCGGACGCGAACGGAGACGAAGACGCGGACGTCGAACACGAGGACGGAATCGACAGTCCCGACCGAGACGGTGACACCGACGCGGACGCCGATGCGGATTCCGAGGGGAGCGACGACCGGCCCGACGTCGCCGCGACGTCCGACGGCCGACCCGACGCGGAGGGTGACCCCGACGAGGAGGACGACGTCCCCCTCGAACGCGAGGGGCTCGTCCCGCCGCCGGGCGACGAGCGAGCGACGGACGTCTCCGGCGAGGAGGTAGACGGGGACGGTGCGGCCGCCGACCCCGACCCCGACCCCAACTCCGACGGCAACGCCGACGCCGACGACACTGATTCCGACTCCGCCACCGCCGACCCTGATTCCGACTCCGCCGCCGCCGACCCTGATTCCGCCGACGAGGACGACGACCCCCTCTGGCCCGAGGGCCACGAGTACCCCGACACCGAGGCGGCCGAACGGCGGGAGGTGGCCGACGACGACCCGGCCGCCGTCGCCGACACCGACGGCGGCGCGCCCGCCTCCGTCTCCGCCTCCACCGCTCCCGGACAGTCCCGCAACGACTTCGCGGACGACGACGACGTCGACCAGGGGATGTTCGGCGACGGGCCGGAGTCAGACCAGGAGATGCCGCTGGCCGAGCACATCGAGGAGATGGTCAACCGCCTCGCGGCGGTGTTCCTCGTCGGCGGCCTCATCACCCTCCTGCTCTACCCCGGCGCCGACCTGGCGAACTCGGCGCTGAACCTGAACTTCGTGAGTTCGGCGGACGTCATCAACTTCCTGTGGAACAAACACATTCCCGGGGCACCGGAGATAGTCGACCGCCGCCCACGGGTGTACGGTCCGCTCGAACTCGTCCTGACCGAACTGAAGGTCGCCGGACTCGCCGGTCTCATCGTCGGTCTGCCGGTGTTCGTCTACCAGACCTACCTGTTCATGCGCCCCGGCCTGTTCCCCCGGGAGCGCCGCTACTACCTCGCCGCCGTGCCGACGAGTCTCATCCTCGCGTTCGTCGGCGTCGCCTTCGCGCACTTCGTCGTCCTCCCGGCCATCTTCGCGTACTTCACCTCCTACACCACCGGAACGGCCGTCGTCGCCTTCGGACTGAAGGAGACGTTCAACCTCATCCTCATCCTGATGGGCTACAACGCCATCATCTTCCAGATTCCACTGTTCATCATGCTCGCCATCATGATGAACCTCGTCACTCGGGAGTGGTTGGTCCAGCGCCGTCTCATCTTCTGGGCGTCCTTCCTCGGTCTGGCGTTCTTCGTCAGCCCCGACCCGACGGGGATGGCGCCCATCATCGTCGGGACGACGATGATCACGCTGTTCGAGGGGACGCTGTTCCTCCTGCGCTGGACCGGGAAGGGGTCGCTGGTTCCCACCGCCGAGGGACTGGCAGCCTACCGTCCCCACGTCGCCGTGTTCGCGGCGCTCGTCGGCTACCTCCTCAGCCCCCTACCGGCCCCGACGGGCTACTACGACCTTCTTCCCGCGGTGGTCACCGAGACGCTCGCGGCCAACGACCTCGCGGTGTACACGCCCCTAATCATCGCGGGGGTCCTCGTCGGCGCGTTCGAACTCGCGTCGTTCCTCCTGCGCCGCTACGGTCGCTCGCGGCGGATGCTGCGGGCCCGTCTCGCCATCAGCACCGCCCGCCGTCCGGTGTGGCTGGTCGCCATCGTCGTGGGCTACCTCGGCAGCCCCGACCCGGTCCTCCTCCGGTGGGCCGCTGAGCCGAGTCTTCGCCCGGCGCTGGCCGGCGGAATCGCGGTCGGGCTGGTACTCGGGTACGAGGCGCTTCGCCTCCTGCTCGCGTCCCGCGAAGACCGCGCGGCCTGAACCGTCGGCTGTCTCGCACCTTTTCCGACGACCAGAACCGGGTCGAAACGCTCCGACCACCGGCCGCCGACGGCTTCCTCTCCGCCGTTCGGGGGCGTGAGTCGGACGTGGGGCCGTGCTCCGACGGTCGCCCGCCGGGTGATTCGCGCGAACGGGTTTCGGTTCAGGACCCGTACGCCTCGAAGTCAGTGAGCCCTGTCCACACGTCCTCGGGCGGGACGTGGACATCGATGACCGTTCGAATCTGCTTCGTACGCTCTCCGAGGCGGCTCCGGGGAATCTCTCGCGTGCGACGACGTGACTCCCCGTCGGGTCGCCCTAGGATTCGAGTCGCGCGGCGAAGAACGTCCACGGCGTCCGGTCCTCGGCCTCCTCCGCGCGGTCCGCCGCCAGCGGTGACCGGGTGCCCCACTCGTCGACGACGGCGAACCCCGCCCCTCGAAGGTGTTCGCGCGTCGTCGCCGCGCCGGCGATACTCCACTCCATGGAGACGCCCGTGTCGAGCCAATCCGGGTTCTCGCCGTCCCACGCCGTCGTCCCCTCCGAGAGGAGCACCCGACCGCCGGGTCGCAGGACCCGCGCGAACTCGTCGAGGACCGTCGGGTGTTCGGCCGCCGGGAGGTGGATGAGCGACCAGTAGGCGACGACGGCGTCGAACGCGTCGTCGGCGAACGGCAGCGCCGCCATGTCCCCGCGGACGTGAGACGCCTCGGGGGCGTTCTCGGTCGCCGCGCGGAGTTGCGCCCGCGAGAAGTCGAGGCCGACGGCGTCCCCCTCGGCGCTCGCCCGCGAGAGCACCGGCGTCCCCCGCCCGCACCCGGCGTCGAGGACGCGCGGCGATTCGGGAAGCGTCTCGAGGAACGCCGAGAGGATAGCGACGTCCCGGCCGTCTTCGCCCCGCTGTGCGGCGTAGGCGTCGGCCAGCTCGTCGTACGACCGGCGGACCGCGTCCTTGTCGACCATCGCCGGAGACGTCGGGCCGCGGCGCCGTAACTCCTCGGCGTCGGCGCTCAGCGCTCCGCCGGGACCGTCGCGGCGAGTCCGTCGACGAGGTAGTCGTTGGCGACGAGGAGAATCACGACGATGGGGAGCAGTCCGAGGACGGCGGCGGCCGCGCCGAGCGTCGCCTCGGAGTACCGGAGACCGTAGACGAACGGCGCGAGCGGCGCCCAGTGGTCCGGGTCGCCGTCGGTCATGAGGTACGAGAAGAAGAACTCGTTGTACACCTGGACGAACGTGAGGACGCCCGCCGTGGCGATTCCGGGGCGAGCGAGGGGGAGCACGACGCGTCTGAGCGCGCCGAGCCGGGTCGCCCCCTCGACGCGCGCCGCCGCCTCCAACTCCTCGGGTATCTGCGCGTAGAACACCATCAGCACGTAGACCGCCAACGGCATCGTCAGCATCGACGTGGGCAGGACGACGGCCGCCGGCGTGTTGTACAGGGTGGGCGTCGCCACCGTCACCGGCCCGAGCGGCACCGAGAGGCCGGTGAACAGACGGAACAGGGGAACGAGGAACGCCGCCGGCGGGACGTAGGCGAGAGCCAGAAACAGGAGCAGGAGGGGTCGGCGGCCGGGGAACGACAGGCGTCCGAACGCGTACCCCGCCAACGACCCGACGACGAGGACGAGCGCAGTGCTGAGTGCGGCGACGAGCAGGCCGTTGAGGAGGTGTCTGAGGAAGGGGGTGAACGCGGCGACGGCGACGAGGTTCGACGCCGTCAGCGTCTCCGGCGCGATACCGAGGCCGTTGACGGCCGCCGGCGGGGTCACGGCCAGCACGAGCAACCAGTAGAGGGGGAACCCGAACAGGAGGAGGACGAACGCGACCAGGACGCCGAACAGCAGCCGATACACTACGTCAGGGTGTTCGATGGCGTTTCGGACGCCGCGCTGGAGGATGCCCTCACTCACGACCGATTCGCTCCTCGGGTGGGATACACGTCTCGTTGTGTCAACTCAGTCGGGTAAAAAGGATAGGGACTCGCGCGTCTCACTCCGCCGTCGACGGGCGGGGCGCCTGCTCTTTCTCGGTTCTCTCCTCCGCACGGCGCTTCAGCGCCCCGTTCATCGCCTCGAAGCCGGCTTGCGTGTCGTCGCCGACCATCCGGAGGAGCGGACCGGCGAGGACGCCGCCGAACGTCTCGGCGTGGACGAACCGGGTTCGCGCCCCGCCGTCGAGGGGTTCGAGGACGAAGCGGTGCTCGCCGTCGAACAGTCCCGGAACGTACAGGTGGCCGAGCCATCTGAGTTCGCGGTCCGGTTCGACGACGGTCACTTCGGGACGGAACGTCATCGCCCGGCCGTCCGGCGGCGTCAGCCGAACCTGCGGGTGCGCCCCGACGTTCGGCTTCCCGGCGATTCGCGCGAACGGGTTCCACTCGTCGTAGGCCTCGAAGTCGGTGAGTACGGTCCACACTCGCTCGGGCGTTGCGGCTATCTCGATACTCGTCAGAATCTCCTTCATTCGTCTCTTGACGCGCGCTGAGTCGATAATACTCGCGTGTGCCCTGTCACCCCGCCGCCGCGCGTCACTTCGTCGGGTACTCGGAGGCGAACACGTCCTCGACGAGGGGTTCGTCGCCCGCGGACTCGGCGTTGGAACCGGCGTCGGCGTCGGTTTCCCCGTCGCCGTCGGCCTCCGCGGCCGGACTGACGCTCCCCGTCTGGTAGCCGTGCAGGTCGAGGGTGACGTGGTCGAACCCGAGTTCCGACAGGCGCTCCCGGACGGCGGCGGCGAAGTCGGGGTCGAGCGCCGTCTCCAACTCCTCACGGGCGATTTCGATGCGGGCGAGGCCGTCGTGGTCGCGGACGCGGAACTGCGAGAACCCCCACTGGCGGACGGCGCGTTCGGCCTTCTCGACGCGGCTCAGTCGCTCTTCGGTGACCTCAAGCCCCGTGGGGATGCGCGAGGACAGACACGCCATCGAGGGTTTCTCCGCGACCGAGAGACCGTAGTCGTCGGCGACGTCGCGCACCTCCTCCTTCGAGAGGTCGTGCGCGAGAAGGGGTGAGAGCACCTCCAACTCCTCGACGGCGCGGAGACCCGGTCGGTGGCCCTCGCCGGGGTCGGAGGCGTTCGTGCCGTCGCAGACCGTCTCGATTCCCCGCTCCCGAGCGGCGTCGTACATCCGGCCGAGGCGCATCGTCCGGCAGTGGTAACACCGGTCGCCGTCGTTCTCGACGAAGTCGGGGTTGTCCAGTTCGGAGAACTCGACGACTTCGTGTCGGATGCCTATCTCCTCGGCCACGCGGCGGGCGTCCTCCAACTCCTCGGCGGGGAGCGTCTCGGACTTCGCCGTGCAGGCGACGGCGTCGTCGCCGAGGGCGTCGCGGGCGAGGGCGGCGACGACGGCGGAGTCGACGCCGCCGGAGAACGCGACGAGGACGCCGTCCCGCTCTCGGAGCGA
Source organism: Halogeometricum sp. S1BR25-6 (assembly GCF_031624495.1). Taxonomy (NCBI): domain Archaea; kingdom Methanobacteriati; phylum Methanobacteriota; class Halobacteria; order Halobacteriales; family Haloferacaceae; genus Halogeometricum; species Halogeometricum salsisoli. The sequence continues at coordinate 306,053 of NZ_JAMQOP010000001.1, forward strand.
CGCGCGCGCCGCCGCGGTCTTCTCCGCGAGCGTGGGGGCCGGGTCGTCGGGCGTGTCCGCGTCTGACATGCGGGTGACTTCCCCCCGGAGCGTCAAAAGTACGTTGTCCTCGGCCGGGGCCGCCGGCTCTCCGCCGTCAGGATAACAACGCGCGCCGACGAACCGGCTGGTAATGCCGGTTGACCCTGCCATCGAATCGCGCGCGGCCGAGGCGGAGATAGAGGACCACGACGCCACCGTCACCGACGTCGCCGTGATGGACCGGGACCGCGAGGAGGAGATCGAGGCGGCGGTCGACACCCACCGCGAAGCGATACGCCAACGGCTCGACATCGAGGATACCCTCGGACCCTTAGGCGAGAGCGGGGACGCCTGGGACCGGGTGACCGCGGAACTGTCGGCGCAGGGCGAAGAGGAACTCGGGGGGAAACTGGAGGCGCTGAAAAAGCGGCTCGAACGGCCCTACCCCTCGCTCGTCCGCATCCGCTTCGAGGTGGGCGAGGCGGCGGACGACCCCGACGACACCACGTTCGACTACGTCCCCGGTCAGTACGCCAGAATCAGCTACGGCGACGAGGAACCGCGCGTCTACTCCATCGCCAGTTCGCCCAACCGCGACTACGTCGAACTCTGCATCCGGCGGGTGCCGGGCGGCGAACTCACGCCGCACCTGTGCACGGAGACGAAGGAGGGCGACTCGCTGTTCGTCCGCGGACCGTACGGCGACGAACTCATGCTGGAGAAGCCCTCCGAACGTGACCTCGTCTTCATCGCCACCGGGACGGGCGTCGCCCCGTTCAAGAGCATGATCAACTACGTCTTCGAGGAGGAGATGGACCAGTACGACGGCGACGACCGGGACGTGTGGCTGTTCCTCGGGTCGTCGTGGGAGGACCATCTGCCCTATCACGAGGAGTTCCGCCAGTTGGACGACGAACGGGAGAACTTCCACTACGTGCCGACGCTCTCCCGCGAGAACTACCTCACCGAGTGGGAGGGAGAGACCGACTACGTCCAGTACTGCCTCCTCCGGTATCTCGACCGCGAGGCGACCGACCTCGACGCCCTCCCCGAGGAGTTCGCCGACTACGCCGAGAAGGAACCGACCGTGGACGTGGACGGCGGCGCCCGCGTCGACCCCGCGAAGATGGAGGTGTACGTCTGCGGCATCGGCGCGATGTGCGACCCCATCGAGAACGTCGTCGCCTCCCTCGGCGTCGGCGAGGAGTTCCTCGACGTGGAGAGCTACGGATAGTCTCGCGCAAGGTCGTTTACTGTCGACCGCCAGACCTGGCCCCGAAGGCGTCCCCATCGGACCCGTAACGTTTTCTCCGAGGGGGCGATACTCCACCCCGAATGGAGTTCGAGGCCATCCCGGGCGTCGGGGAGAAGACGGCGAAGTCGCTGTCGGAACTCGACGACGCCGAGCGAGCCCTCGCGGCCGGCGACGTGGCCGCCCTCGCTCGCGCCCCGGGACTCACCGAGGGCCGCGCGGCGGCCATCGCCCGCGGCGCCATCCGCCGCCGTCACGGCGACGACGGCGACTTCCTTGCCACCGACCGCGCCCGCGAAGTCTACCGCGACGTGCTCTCTCTGCTCCGCGAGCGGACCGTCACCACCTACGCCGAGAAGCGACTGGAGACGCTCTTTCCCACCGCCTCTGCGTCCAGAATCGAGGAGGTCCGGGCGTTCGCCGCCGAGGCGATGGAGCGAGACCCGGACCCGGCGGTCCTCGACGCCCTCGACGGGGTCGCATCGCTCGAACCCGCCTCGGGCATCCGGGTCCGAGAGCGCTGTCTCGCCACCGCCGACGCGGAGCGCTACGCCGCCGCGAAGGACGCCTTCCCGGAACTCTCCGTCGAAGTCGTCGAGGACGCCCGCGGCCTCGCCGAACTCGCCCGGTCGTACGCCACCGTCGTCGCCCTCGACGAGGAGTTCGCGGGTGTCGACGTTGAGGGCGACGTGCGCGTCCGCCCCGACGCCGAGGAGCACCCGGACGACATCGTCCCCGAACGAGTGCTGGCCTTCTTCGCGCAGAACCGCGGGCGCATCCGCGCCGCCGCCGACGTGCACGAGGCGGCGGGGATGGACATCCCCTGCGACCTCGACTCGCTCCGCGACGCGCTCACCCGGTTAGACGACGACGGCACCGTCGTCGGCGACGAGGAACTCGACCGCCTGACGAACGCCGTCGACGACGCCGACGCCGCCGTCTCGACCGCCGAATCGGTCGCCAACGACCACCTCCGCGACGCCATCCGCGAACGCGACGTGACCATCGAGGGGACGGACTTTCTCTCCCTGGTCGAACAGGGCGCCCGCGTCGACTCGCTGCTCTCGCGGGAACTCGAAGACCAGTACGCCGGGGCCGTCGCCGCGGCCCGCGAGCACCTCGTCGAGTCGCTCTCGCTGCGACCCGAAGAGGCCGACATCGCGAACCGAATCTTTTCGGACGACCCCTCCTTTCCCGTCGGCTACGACGAGGAGATGCTCTCGCGCCTCCGCACGGAGTTGAAGGCGGGGCGGGACCGCCGGGCCATCCGCTTGAAACGCGAACTCGCCGCGGACCTCTCGGCGCTCCGCGACCCCGCGAACGAGATGGTGACGGACGCCCTCGAACTCGACGTGGAACTCGCCGTCTCGCGGTTCGCCCGCGACTTCGAGTGTTCGATGCCCGAGTTCGTCGAAGGGGGAGACGCGGACGACCCGGCGGGGTTCGCCATCGAGGGCGGCCGCTCGCCCCTGCTCGACGTGCCGTTCGAGGCAGCCGACCCCGTCGACTACGGCGTCTCGGGCGTCACGCTCCTCTCGGGGGTCAACTCCGGCGGGAAGACGTCGACGCTCGATTTGGTGGCCCTCGTCGTCGTCCTCGCGCAGATGGGGTTGCCCGTCCCGGCCGACCGCGTCGAACTCGAACGCTTCTCGGAGTTACATTACTACGCGAAGTCGCAGGGAACGCTCGACGCCGGGGCGTTCGAGAGTACGCTCCGGGACTTCCGCGAACTCGTCGACGGCGAGACCGACCGGTTGGTGCTCGTCGACGAACTGGAGAGCATCACCGAACCCGGCGCCTCGGCGAAGATAATCGCCGGCATCCTCGAAGCGCTGGACGACCAGTCCTCGACGGCGGTGTTCGTCTCCCACCTCGCCGACGAGATACGCGAGGCCGCCGGATTCGCCGTCGCCGTCGACGGCATCGAGGCCGTGGGGCTGGAGAACGGAGAACTCGTCGTCAACCGCTCTCCCGTCAAGAACCACCTCGCGCGGTCGACGCCGGAACTCATCGTGGAGAAACTCGCCGGCGAGGACGCCTCCGGCTTCTACGACCGCCTGCTGGAGAAGTTCTAGCTCCAGGTTCTGACGGAAGTTTATCACGATTCGCCGTCGACGGTCGAGTATGGTCTCCGAGACGGACCCCCCTCCCGCCACCGATGCGGACGGTTCTCGTCGCGACGACCGCGCCGCCGTCGACTCGACCGCTACGACGACCGACGGCGGGTCGACGGCGGCCGACCCGCGCGACGGCCCGACGTACGACGTCGTCTACCGCGCGACGCGGGACGCGATGTGGGACGTGGTCGGAACCGCGACGCTCATCCTATTCTTCCTCGCGCTGGCGGGCATCGGTCTCTCCGTCGCGTGGACCGGCTTGGGCTTCGGCGTCGGTCCGGTCGGGGTCGCTATCGGACTCGTCGGACTGGCCGTCAGCCTGTTCGCCGCCTCCCGCGTCTACGTCCTCGTCACCGAGTGAGGTCGACTGGCGCCGGGTCGAGTCGACGCGCCGAATCGAATCCGGCGTCAGTGGACACGCGACGCCGTCCGTCGGTTTCGTCCGTTATTTCACTTTCACTCCGGCGCTGGGGAACGGTTAAGTAGACTGCTCTGCGTGATTCAACCGATGAGCGAGGACCCCGAGGAGGGGATGCTGTCGTGGGACGAGACGGTGTTCCGCGACGAGCACGTCTTCGAGATAGACTACGTTCCGGAGACGTTCAACCACCGCGAGACGCAGTTGCAGAGTCTCAAGTACGCGCTGCGTCCGGCCGTCCGGGGGTCCCGCCCGCTCAACACCACCGTCCGCGGTCCGCCGGGGACGGGCAAGACCACCGCCGTCCAGAAACTGTACGGCGAACTCGGCGCGCAGTCGGGCGTCCGCGCCGTGCGCGTCAACTGCCAGGTCGACTCCACCAGATACGCCGTCTTCTCCCGCATCTTCGAGCACATCTTCGAGTACGAACCGCCCTCCTCGGGCATCTCCTTCAAGAAGCTGTTCGGGCAGATAACCGACAGATTGGTCGAGGAGGACGAGGTGCTCGCCGTCGCGCTCGACGACGTGAACTACCTGTTCTACGAGAACGAAGCTTCGGACACGCTGTACTCGCTGCTCCGCGCCCACGAGACGCACTCGGGGGCGCGCATCGGCGTCATCATCGTCTCTTCGGACCTCGCCTTGGACGTCATCGACGAACTCGACGGGCGCGTTCAGAGCGTCTTCCGGCCCGAGGAGGTGTACTTCCCGGTGTACGGCGTCGACGAAATCGTCGACATCCTCCGCGGGCGGGCGAAACGCGGGTTCCACGACAGCGTCGTCGGCGCCCCCGAACTTGACCGGGTGGCCGAACTCACCGCCGAGAGCGGCGACCTCAGGGTCGGAATCGACCTGCTCCGCCGCGCCGGCCTCCACGCCGAGATGCGCGCCAGTCGCACCGTGACGCTCGAAGACGTTGAGGCGGCCTACGACAAATCGAAGTACGTCCACCTCTCGCGCTGTCTCCGCGGCCTCTCCGACTCCGAACGCGCCCTGGTGCGCGTCGTCGCCGAGTACGACGGCGAACAGGCCGGCACCGTCTACGAGGGATTCCACGACGAGACCGGACTCGGCTACACGCGTTACTCCGAAATCGTCACCAAACTCGATCAACTCGGTATCATCGACACAGAGTACGCCGAGATAGACGGACGCGGCCGCTCCCGGTCGCTCTCCCTGGCGTACGACGCCGATGCGGTTCTCGACCGGCTCTGAATCCGGCTTCGACCCCCGTGCTCACTGCGTGTTCGCCATTCCGCCGTCCACCGAGAGGGACTCGCCGTTCACGTACCCCGAGAGGTCGGACGCGAGGTAGAGCGCCACGTCGGCGACGTCCTCGGGCGTTCCGCTCCGCCGACTCGGAATCGACTGCGTGTACGCGTCCTCGGCGTCCGTTCCGAATATCGGCACGTCGTCGGTGGTCATCGCCGTCTCGATGAGGCCGGGGTGGACGGCGTTGACGCGGACGCCCTCGGGTCCGAGGCGGGCCGCGAGCGCGTACGTCATCAGACGAACCGCGCCCTTCGAGGTGCAGTAGCTCACGAAGTCGGCCGACCCGCGCAGGCCGGCGACGCTGGAGAGGTTGATGATGCTGCCGCCGTCGCCGCCGTCCTCGACCATTCGATTCGCCGCCGCGCGCGCCCCGTAGTAGACGCCGCGGACGTTGACGTCCATCGTCCGGTCGAACACCTCGTCGTCCTCGTCGAGGAACGTCTCGGCGCGGAAGATGCCCGCGTTGTTCACCATCACGTCGACGCCGCCGAACTCGTCGGCGACGTCCATCGCGTCGAGGTGGTCGTCGTATCGGCTCACGTCGCACTCGACGAACGCCGCGCTCGCGTCCGTCTCGGCCTCGATTCGCTCGTGAGTCGGCTCGTCTCCCTCCCGCGGTTCCTCCTGTACGTCCGCGACGACCACGTCGCACCCCTCCTCGGCGAAGAGTAGCGATATCGCCCGTCCGATTCCGCTCGCACCGCCTGTTACGACCGCCGTCTCGTCTGTCAGTAGTTCTCGCACGACTCCCGGTACCGCACCGCGGTAGAAGTATCTACCCGAAAACATTTGTCTTCTGCCACGACCGGCTCGACGAGGCCCGGCCCGCCGCGGACGCCGACCCTACAGGAACTCGATGTCGCCCGTCCCGTTCGTGACGTGCGTCTCGAACGTCATCGTATCCGTGTCCTGTTCGACGAGGTGCCAGTACGTCTCGGCGATGTCGTCGGGGTCGAGATAGTCGGATTCGTCGTCCACCTCCCGGTTCGGCGGGAGAATCCCGCCATCGAGGACGACGTGCGCGACGTGGACGCCCGCCGACCCGAGTTCCTTCGCCATCGACTCGGCCATCCCGCGTGCGCCGAACTTCGCCGCCGAGAAGCCGAGCGCACCCTCGCGTCCCCGGACGGCGGAGGTAGCGCCCGTGAACAGCACCGTCCCGGCCTTCTCGTCGCTCTCCGTCTCGCCTCGCTCCAGCATGTCGTCGACGGCCTCCTGCGCGCAGACGAACGCACCGCGGACGCCGACGGCCGTCGCGTGGTCGAGTTCCTCGACGGAGAGTTCCCGCAGGCCCTTCCACGAACCGCTGCTGGCGTGATTGACGAGCACGTCCACGGGGCCGAACGTCCCGCGCACCTCGTCGAACGCCGCCCGAATCTCGTCGGGTTCGGCGAGGTCCGTCGGCACCGCGAGCGCCTCGCCCGGCCCCTCTTCCAACTCCGCGGCGAGTTCGTCGAGGTAGGACGCCGACCGCGCGAGCAGGGCGACCGAACAGCCCTCCGCGGCGAACCTGCGGGCGATAGACGCTCCGAGTCCCGGACCGACACCTGCGACGACGGCGACGCGTGTCATATTTTCGGGGAAGACGGCCAGCACCAAAACGGTGGGCGAGGCGTGCGCGGTCGGCGCGAGAGCGCAACGCTTGTGCGGGCCTGTCGCGACGCACCGGGTATGAAGACGACCGGCGGAAGCGACGACCAGAAGCGCCGCGCGGCCGAACGCGCGGCCGACCTCGTCTCCGCGGGCGAGACGGTCGGACTCGGCACCGGAAGCACCGCGGCGTTCGCCATCCGCGCCCTCGGACGGGCGGTCGAGGCGGGCGACCTCGACGGCGTCCGCGGCGTCGCCACCTCGTTCGCCTCGCGCCAACTCGCCCGTGAATCCGGCGTCCCCCTCCTTGACCTCGACGAGGTGGAGGCCCTCGATATCGCCATCGACGGGGCGGATCAGGTCGATTCAGCGGGACATCTGATAAAGGGCGGCGGCGCGGCCCACGCCCGCGAGAAGGTGGTCGACGCGGCGGCCGACCGCTTCGTCGTCGTCGCCGACCCCTCCAAGGTCGCGGAAACGCTCGACCGGGCGGTGCCGCTCGAAGTGCTCCCCGCCGCCCGGACGCTCGTCTCGGCGGGCGTCGAGGACCTCGGCGGTGACCCGGTCCTCCGGACCGCGGAGAGAAAGGACGGACCGGTCGTCACCGACAACGGCAACCTCGTGTTGGACTGCGACTTCGGCGAGCTATCGGACCCCGAATCGCTCGCCGCCGACCTCTCGGCGACGCCGGGCGTCGTCGAACACGGTCTGTTCGTCGGACTCGCCGACGAAGTGCACGTCGGTACCGCGGACGGCGTGGACGTGCGGACCTACTGACCGCGGGACTCGCGCAGTCCACGGAGCGTCGCGGCGAGACCGAGGGCGAACTTCGGTGGACGGGACACCGGCGGCGCTACGTGGAGGCGACTTCTGTAGCTGTCGGTGGAGTAACTAGTTCGCCGGGCGGCGGAGTGGCTCGTCGGTCGGCGTCCAAAGAAAGATACGGGGTTTGGGGACCCGGATTACAGGTCGCGGGGCTGGACCGTCTTCCGGTCGTTCTCTTCCGCGCGGCGGGCGGCGTCTTCGAGCAGTTCCTTCACTTCCTCGTCGAGCGCGTCGTAGAAGTCAGAAGCGACGTTCTTGTCGTTGAGCGCTTCCTTGACGGCTGCCTTGACAATAAGGTCTGCCATACACGCCTCCCTTCTGGGGCCTACTTAATAAGATTTCCCAAATCGGCCGCCTCTCCGCTCATATCCGCGAGATATGGCCTTTGGGAGGGGACGGATTTATATATAGGGAGGTCGCATAAGGGGGTTCGGCCGCTTACGGGCGTCTCGGACCCAGTGTCGCCCGTGAACTCGGTTTCGGGGGGTCGGTCGGCCCGAAGCGATAGGTAGGTGGGCCTCGGCCGCGAACGCACGTCCATGCGAGACATCTTGGAAGCCGTCGCGGCGGGCGACCTCGACCCGGCCGTCGCGGAGGCGCGCCTCTCGGGGTACGCGACGACGGGCGCCGGGCGGTTCGACGCCGCCCGCGAGACGCGACGCGGCGTTCCGGAGGCCATCCTCGCCGAGGGAAAGACGCCCGAGGAGGCGGCGACGCTGGCGACGGCGGCCGTCCGGTCGACCGGACGGGCCATCCTCACCCGCGCGACCGACGCCCACGTCGACGCCGTCGCGGACGAACTGGACGAGACGGCGACGCTCGACCGGGACCACCGGGCGAGGACGCTCGTCGCGCGCGCCCCCGACTTCGAGGGGCCGACGCTGGACGCGACGGTCGGTCTAGTGACGGGCGGCACCTCGGACGCCGAGGCGGCGGGCGAGGCGGCCGTCATCCTCGAAGCGATGGGGGCGTCGGTGACGCGCGTCGAGGACGTCGGCGTCGCCCACCTCGGCCGCGTTCTCGACCACCTCGATACTCTCCGTGACGCGGACGTTCTCATCGTCGCCGCCGGCCGCGAGGGCGCCCTTCCCACCGTGGTCGCCGGCCTCGTCGACACGCCGGTTATCGGTCTCCCGGTCTCGACCGGATACGGTCACGGCGGCGCGGGGGAGGCGGCCCTCGCGGGGATGCTCCAGTCCTGCACCGTCATCTCGACGGTCAACGTCGACGCCGGATTCGTCGCGGGCGCGCAGGCCGGCCTCGTCGCCCGGGCCGTGAGCGACGCACGCGGGGCGACCGAGGGAGACGGCGAGGCGGACCGGAGCGACGCCGACGAGCGCTGAGCATCCGTCCCGACGGTCGCCCGCAGGACCTCTCTGACGTTCCGCGCTGCCGTGCCACACCGTATCAGACATACGTCCGATTACGACCCCTCTCACTGGACGATTCGCAACGTTGCGCGCACGCGCGCGAAGGCCTTTACGTGCGGCGGTCGTATCCGAGGTACCGGCACACGTGGTGGCTGCCGGACTCAACAATGCCAACTTGCGACCACTGCGGGTCGCACGTGTCTGAGCGCTTCGCGCGCGTGTTCACCGACGGTAACGGGCGTCTGCTCGCCTGTCCAAACTGTTCGGCGAACGCGGGCATCGCTGAAGTCGCACGACACCGAACCCGCACTGTCTGAGCCGCTGAAGCGGAGGAAAGACCACCACGCGAAGCCGTAACCTCTTGTACGCGGCCGGCCTGAACCACCGGCCCGTCTTCGACTGACCAGCGACGCCTCGGTCCGTTCCCCCAGAGACCAGAAGCGCTACTTGACTCCCCGCGTACCCTCCGGTATCCGATGAGCGACGGACACTCCATCCTGCTGACGAACGACGACGGCATCGACGCGCCGGGCATCGCCACCCTCCGCGAGGAACTCACCGCCCTCGGCGACGTCACCGTCGTCGCCCCCGACGGCAACCAGAGCGGCGTCGGCCGCACGCGCACCCACACCGCCGTCGTCCGCGAGCACCCCTGGGGGTACGCCCTCGGCGGCACGCCCGCCGACTGCGTCGCCTACGGCCTCCGCGGACTGGATACCGACTTCGACGTCGTCGTCTCCGGCGTCAACGACGGTCCGAACGCCGGCAACTACGTCGTCGGTCGCTCCGGCACCGTCGGCGCGGGCATCGAGGCGGCGTTCCTCGGCACGCCCGCCCTCGCCGTCTCCGCGTACCACTCGACGGACTTCTTCCTCTCGCCGCCCGAGGAGTACGACTTCGGCCGCCCCGCCCGCGTCGCCGTCGCCCTCGTCGAACGCGCCCTCTTGTCGGGCGTCTACGAGGATGTGGACCTCCTGAACGTCAACGCGCCCGTCGACTCCCCGGAACCGCCGGTGATGCTCACCGAACCGCACCACGACTACGGGCAGGAGGTCGTCGAAATCGACGAGGAGGAGGGGGAGGGGGAACTCGCGCCCGACGAACACCGCGTCGAACTGCACGACCGGACGTGGCCCGACGCCGTCGGGTGGGAGAACCCCTTCCCCCTCGCGGAGACGCACCGCGACCGGTACCCCGTCGGGTCGGACCGCCGCGCGATGGTCGACGCCGCCGTCAGCGTCTCGCCGCTGACGGTCACCCACGCCGTCCCCGACAGCGCCCGCCTCGCGGACGTGGTGGAGACGCTCGAAGTCGAGTGAGGATGGGAGCGCACTACGTCTACGTCCTCCGCTGTTCGGACGACTCGCTGTACACGGGGTACACGACGGACGTGGCGCGACGCGTCGAGGAACACGACGCCGACGAGGGGGCGAAGTATACCCGCGGACGCACGCCCGTCGAACTCGTCCACACCGAGTCCTACGAGTCGAAGTCGGCTGCGATGTCGCGCGAGTACGAGATAAAACAGCTCTCGCGGCCGCAGAAGGAGCGGTTGGTGGAGTGACTCGGCGGCTCAGTCGTCCGCGCTGGGGGCGCGCGTCCGTCCGCCCTGCAGTCGTTCGGCCTCTTCGACGACCGATTCCGCGAGGGAGACGAGACGGCGGCGCACGTCCTCGTCGGTGAGTTCCTCGCCGTCGTAGACGTTGTACGCGCCGCGGACCCCGACCTGTTCGGGAACGACGCGGCCGTGGACGCCGCGGACGGTGCTCCGCATGTGCTCCAACGTCGCACCGTAGGACCCTCCCCCGGCGGTGGCGAGGAGGCCGATGGCGGTGTTCTCGAACTCCTCTTTCGAGCAGTAGTCGTGAAAGTTCCGCCACGTCGAGGAGTACGACCCGTGGTAGACGGGCGACCCGATGAGGAGGCCGTCCGCCTCGCGGACGAGTCGAGTGAGACGTTCGGAGTCGCCCTGTTCGTCGATGTCCGGGTGGTAGAGCGGGAGGTCCACGTCGCCCAGGTCGAGCATCTCCGTCTCGGCGCCGGCCGCTTCGGCGGCGTCGAGGGCGATACGGAGCGACTTC